>NZ_JADWOW010000047.1:0-179033 GCF_015767455.1 Brevundimonas sp. BAL450 | reverse complement strand
GGCGGTCTGGGGCGGCGGGGGCGAGTTCGTGGTGGTCGCACGCTGCGCCGGACGGGCCGCCTGACGGTCGTCGCGGCGATCCTGCTGCTGCTCCTTGGCCAGGCCGACCAGTTCGCCCAGGCCGGCGATGGTGCCGACCAGTCCACCCATTTCGGCGGGCACGATGACGGTCTTCTGGTTCGGGCTGCGGGCCAGCTCGGCGAACGCCTCAACGTATTTCTGGGCCACGAAGTAGTTGATGGCGTTGACGTCGCCGGCAGCGATGGCCTGGGACACCATGGCGGTGGCGCGGGCCTCGGCCTCGGCTTCCCGCTCGCGGGCCTCGGCGTCGCGGAAGGCGGCCTCCTTGCGGCCCTCGGCCTCCAGAATGGCGGCCTGTTTGGCGCCCTCGGCCCGGGCGATGGCGGCCTGTTTCTCGCCGTCCGCCTCGGTGATGATGGCGCGCCGCTCGCGCTCGGCCTTCATCTGGCGGGCCATGGCGTTGGTGATGTCCACCGGCGGGGTCAGGTCCTTGATCTCGATCCGGTTGACCTTGACGCCCCACGGCTCGGTGGCCGCGTCGATCACAGTCAGCAGCCGCGAGTTGATGCTGTCGCGCTGGAACAGCACCTCGTCCAGCTCCATGGAGCCCACCACCGTCCGCAGATTGGTCGAACACAGCTGGGTGATGGCGTAGTTGAGGTCATCGACCCGGTAGGCCGCAGCCGAGGCGCTCATCACCTGGATGAAGACGATGGCGTCCACCTTCACCATGGCGTTGTCCTTGGTGATGACCTCCTGCTGGGGCACGTCCAGGACCTGCTCCATCATGTTCATGCGCCGCCCGATGCCTTCCACGAAGGGCGTCAGGAAGCTGATGCCGGGGCTCAGGGTGCGGGTGTACTTCCCGAACCGCTCCACGGTGAACTCGCGCCCCTGCGGCACGATCTTGATGACGCTGAACGCCAGGGCGATGGCCATCACCACCAGAACGATCGCAAATACGGACAAACCCATGGGCAGCCTCCCTTTTTCCCGTCCAGCTTATCCCGCCGCGCACCGCCCGACCATCGAAACCGGACCGGAACCGATTACATCCGCGTCATCAGGCGCATCCGGCTGGGCTGTTCAGCCCCGCCCGCGATAGGTCGGCACGCCCTGGTCCGGCAGCCACAGTCCTTCCGGCGCCGTGCCGGTCTGCCAGAACACGTCGATGGGGATGCCCCCGCGCGGATACCAGTAGCCGCCGATACGCAGCCATTTGGGCGCCAGCAGGTCCGCCAGCCGCTTGCCGATGGCCACAGTGCAGTCCTCATGGAACGCTCCGTGGTTGCGGAAGCTCGTCAGGTACATCTTCAAACTCTTGGATTCGACCAGCCAGTCCCCTGGCGCATAGTCGATCACCAGATGGGCGAAGTCCGGCTGGGCCGTCACCGGGCACAGGCTGGTGAACTCCGGCGCGGTGAAGCGCGCCAGATACAGGGTGTCGGCGTGCGGATTGGGCACGCGCTCCAGAACGGCCTGCTCGGGGCTGTCGAAGCCCCGCACATCGCCGCCGAGCTGGGTGAGGCCGGAAGTGTTCGTGGTCATGGGATCGCTTTAGCCTCTGGCGCTCAGAGCCGCCAGCTGTTCAGCACCGGCCCCTGCGGCGTCTCCAGCCAGCGGGCACCGACGCCGAACACCGTCTGCATGACCTCGGGCGCCAGGGCCTCGCGCGGCGGCCCGTCCGCCGCCACCCGGCCGCGATCCATCACCACCACCCGGTCGGCGTGGCGCGCGGCCAGGGACAGGTCGTGCAGGCTGACCAGCACCGCGGCCCCCGCCTCGGCCCGGCGGCGCAGCACGTCCATCACCAGCAGCTGGGCGTCCGGGTCCAGTCCGGCCGCCGGCTCGTCGGCCAGCAGGATCGGCGCCTCGGTGGCCAGAAACCGCGCGAACAGCACCCGCGCCCGCTCCCCGCCCGACATCTCGGCCACGCCCCGGGCGGCCAGACGGCCCGCGTCGATCTCGATCAGCGCCTCCAGGGCCCGGTCCCGCGCCGCATGACCGGACAGGAACGGCGCGCCCAGGGCGGCCACCTCGACGGCGGGCATGTTCCAGGCGATGCGCCGGTCCTGCGGCAGCCAGGCCAGTCGCGCCGCCCGGTCGCGCGGCCCGAAGGCCGTCAGGGCCCGTCCCTCCAGTCGCGCCTCGCCCTTCGACAGGGGCAAGGCGCCGGTCAGGGCGCGGATGACGCTGGTCTTGCCCGCGCCGTTGGGACCGGTCAGGGCGACCACCTCGCCGGGCAGGATCGACAGATCCACATCCGACAGCACCTCGCGCCCGTCCAGCAGGGCGGTGGCGCCATGCAGGGACAGGGCGCTCACAGCCGCCACTCCCGCGCCGCGCGCCAGGCGATCAGGGCGAACAGCGGCGCCCCGACCAGGGCCGTGAACACCCCCAGCTTCAGCTCCTGATCCGTCGGCGTCAGCCGCGCCGCCAGATCCGCCGCCACCAGGATCAGCCCCCCCGTCAGGGCGGCGGGCAGCAGAACCCGGCCGGGATCACCCCGCACCGCCCGGCGCACCAGATGCGGCGCCGCCAGACCCACGAAGCCGATCACCCCGGCCACAGCCGTGGCGGCGCCTGCCGCCAGAGCCGCGGCGATCAGGGCGGCGGTCCTGAGCCGGCCCATGGACAGGCCCGACGTCGCCGCCGTCTCCTCGCCCAGGGCCAGCATCCGCAGGCCGGAGGCCGCGAAAGCCGCCAGCACGCCGGAGATCAGCACCATCGGCGTGACCCAGGCCACGTCGAACCAGCTGCGGTTCTGCACCGACCCCAGCAGCCAGCTCATCACCTCGGCCGAGGCGATGGGCGAGGGCGACAGGTTGAAGATCAGGGCCGTGGCCGCACCCGCGAAACTGGACAGGGCCACGCCGAACAGGATCAGGGCCTCCGGCGCCCGGACCCGCGCGGCGAAGATCACCAGGGCCGCGCCCGCGATCCCGGCGCCCGCCAGAGCCGACACCTCGACGACGCCCGGCAGGGCCGCCCCGCCCATGACGATGGCGAAGGCCGCGCCCAGCGCCGCGGCGGCCGACACGCCCAGCACACCCGGGTCCGCCAGCGGGTTGCGCAACAGTCCCTGCAGCACCGCGCCCGAAAGACCGAGCGCCGCGCCCACCATCAAGGCGCAGGCGATGCGCGGCGCCCGCACCTGCCACAGCACCTGTCCCTCCAGCGACGCCGGGTCCGCGAAGGCCAGGCGATACTGGGCCGCGCTCAGGGGCGCCTCCCCAAAGGTCAGGGCCAGGCCGGACGCCGCCAGGATGGCCAGGATCAGAAAAACCGTCAGCCGGGTCATGGCCGCGCCGCCTCAACCGCCAGCGCCTCGGCCGCCTCGGCGGCGAACCAGGCCGGACAGGCCATGGCCGACCCGGACAGGCGGGTCACGGCGCGATCGTCGATCAGCCGCCGAAGGGCCGGATGCCGCCCCGGCCCGCGCCAGTCGGCCCGCACCTGCTCATAAAAGGCCAGGACGAACCGCGCCGGGGGCTCCAGCAGCAGCCGCTCCACGCTAACCGGCGCGAACCACGGGCTTGGCGACAGGGACCGCAGCCCCGCCGCCCGCATGATCGCCCCCACCAGAGTATTTTCTCCCGCCGTGAAGCCGCCCGCGGTCATGTAGAGCGCCGAGCCCGAGGCCCCTGCTCCGGCGGCGCTCGCCAGCCGTTCATCCATGTCCGCGATCAGGCCGCGCCCTGCATCCTGCCGACCCAGCGCGTCCGCCACGCGCCGCACATTGGCGCGCACGCCGTCGAAATCCGTCGCGTCCTCGATGCCCACGACGGTGACGCCGCGACGCTCCAGCGCCGTCAGCAGGCGCGGCTCCCCGCCCCAGTAGCGCAGCACCACATCCGGCCGCGCGATCAGCGCCGCCTCCAGCGTCGGCCGGACCCGCGCATGCCCCCAGGCCTGCGCCCGCAGATGGGAGTCCGGATCATCGGCGCGGGGCGACAGGAACAGCCGGTCTTCCGGCCCGCCCAGGGCCAGGGCGAACTGATCCGCACACTGGTCCAGCGACAGGATTCGCAGGCCCTCGGCCCGCACAGCGTCCGCACAGAAGAGCGCCAACCCCAGCACCAGCGCCGCCCCCCCGCGCCGGATCATCGCTTCAGCACGCTCTCGAACAGGGCGTCCAGCATCGCCCCCACCAGATCCTCCGGCGCCTGCCAGTCGAGATAGGGCTTGGTGATGATCAGGGAGACCACCCCATGGACGCCGGCCCACAGCAGCTGCGCCGTGGTCGCGGGATCGTGCCTCAGACGGATGGAGCCGCCGATCTCCTCGATGACGCCGACAAAGGAGCCATAAAGTCCGGCGCCCAGTTCGCGGGCAACGCCCTCGGCGCCGCCGCGCGCCTCCTCGGGCCGCGTCATGTAGATCAGGCGATAGGCGTTGGGATTCTCCAGCCCGAACCGGGCATAGGCCTCCAACATGCGGCGAAGCCGGACCTCCACCGGCGCCGGGTCGGACTCGATGCGCGCCGTGGCTTCCGTCAGCAGGGCGAAGGCGCCGCGGCAGATCTCGGCCAGGATTTCGCTCTTGTCGCGGAAATGCATGTAGAGCGCGGTCGACGACAGCCCCACCTCGTCCGCGATCTTGCGGATGGTGGCGCCGTCATAGCCGCACTCCACGAAGATGCGCTCGGCGGCCTCGAGGATTTCGGCGCGGCGCTCGTGCCCTTCGCCCTTGGGCTTGCGTCCGGCGCGCGGCGCGGCGGCGGTAAACGACTCTGCCAAATCAGCCTCACGCGAAAACGGAGGGCGTCTGAATAGCGGCATTTGACGCATCGCGCCAACCGGGCCTTTCTGTCGGTCGGGAGACGCTAGGGGGCCGAACCTTGCACGACGGAACCGATCGACCGCCGGTAACGGGGCCGCCGCCCTCGCTGAGCGCCCGACGGCGCGGGCTGGACGCCGGGCAATGGATCGCCCTCCTCCTGGGCCTGACCGGGCTGACGGTCGCCGCCATGACCGCGCCCGACGCCCTCGCCCGGACCATCATCCATGTGTTGTGGCTGCTGTTTCTGGCGGCCGGCCTGTGGCGGGCCGCCGCCGTGGCGATCAGCGGACGCGCTCCGCCCGCCGCCCCTCCGGCCGCGGACCTGCCGCCCTACGCCGTCATCGCCGCCCTCCGGCATGAGGCGGCCATGATTCCCCAGATTGTGGCCCGGCTCTCGCGGCTCGACTACCCGGCGGACCGGCTGCGCGGCTTTCTGGTCATCGAGGCGGACGACGGGGAGACCATCGCCGCCGCCCAAGCCTGCCCGCGCCCGGATTGGCTGTCGGTGCTCGTGGCCCCGCCGGGCGAGCCCATGACCAAGCCCCGCGCCCTGAACATCGCCCTCAGCCGCGTCGTCGAAGGTCTGGTCACCGTCTACGACGCCGAGGACGAGCCCGATCCCGGCCAGTTGCGCGAGGCGGCGGCGCGATTCGCCTCGGGTCCGCCCCGCCTGGCCTGCCTCCAGGCCCCCCTGCGCATCCGTCCCGCCGCCGATCCTGCCCGTCGCCGCCCGTTCCTGGACCGTCAATTCGCCGCCGAATACGCCGCCCTGTTCGAGGTCATCCTGCCCGCCCTGACGCGGCTGGGCCTGCCCTTTCCGCTCGGCGGCACCAGCAACCATTTCCGGGTGGACATCCTCCGCCAGGTCGGCGGCTGGGATCCCTGGAACGTCACCGAGGACGCCGACCTCGGTTATCGCTTGTGGCGGCGTGGCTGGCGGCTGGGCGTGATGTCATCCCCGACCTGGGAGACGCCGCCGGGCGACCTGCACGCCTGGCTGCCCCAGCGCACCCGCTGGCTGAAGGGGTTCATGCAGACCTGGCTGGTGCACATGCGCCGGCCCCTGTCTCTGGGGTGGAGGGGACTGCTCAGCCTGCACCTGACACTCGGCCTGGCGCTGGTCGCCGCCGCCCTGCACGCAGCCGCCTTGGCCCTGCTGCTGGGCCTGACCCTCAGCGCCCTCATCTACGGCCTCGCGCCCGCCACGCCGCCGCTGGCGGTGCTGGTGCTGGTCACCGGCGCATCATCCAGCTGGTTTTCGGCCTGGATCGGCTGCCGCCGGGCGGGCGTTCCGTACGGCCTGCGCGACATGCTGACGGCGCCCCTGTATTGGTCCATGCTCAGCTTGGCCTTCGTCCACGCCTTCTGGCGGCTGATCCGCCAGCCCTTCGCCTGGGACAAGACCCCCCACGCCCCGGATGAGCCCGCGATCGATCACCGGACTGGACGACAGGCCGCCTGACGGCCTAATCCCGACCCATGGCCCCCCTTATTGCTTCGACCCCCGAAACCCTGCGCACCACGGGCTGGTCCGACTACGCCCTGATCGACAGCGGCGACGGCCGGAAGCTGGAGCGCTACGGCCGCTTCACCGTGGTGCGCCCCGAGCCCCAGTGCTTCTGGAAGCCCGCCCGGCCCGAGCTGTGGGACAAGGCCGACGCCGTGTTCGATCCCGAGGGCGACGACGAGGACGGCCGCTGGAGCTTTCGCGGCAAGGCCATCGACCTGTTTCCGCTGGCGTGGAACGACGTGCGCTTCAACAGCCGCTTCACCCCCTTCCGCCACCTGGCCTTCTTCCCCGAGCAGGCCGCCAACTGGGAGTGGCTGGACGGGCGACTTCGCTCTCTTCAGAAACCAAGAGTGCTCAACCTCTTCGGCTACACCGGCGTGGCCAGCCTCGCCTGTTCGGCGGCGGGCGCCGAGGTCACCCATGTGGACGCCTCCAAGAAGTCCGTGAACTGGGCCCGCGAGAACGCCGCCCTGTCCGGCCTGGAGGACCGCCCCATCCGCTGGATCGTCGAGGACGCCCGCAAATATGTGGCGCGCGAGGTGCGGCGCGGCTCGAAATATCACGGGATCATCCTCGACCCGCCCAAATACGGACGCGGCCCCACCGGCGAGGTCTGGCGGCTGTTCGAGGACCTGCCGCAGCTGGTGCACGACTGCGCCGCCCTGCTGGACGACGACGCCTCGTTCCTGCTGCTGAACGCCTACGCCGCGCGCATCTCGGGCCTGTCGCTGGCCCACCTGACGGCCGAGGCCACGGCCGGGCGCGGCGGCGTCATCGACTGGGGCGAGCTGGCCCTGGTGGAAGAGAGCGACCGCGGCGCAGAGATCGGCCTCAGCTTCTTCTCCCGGTGGAGCGCCTCTTGAACGAACGGGTCATCACCTCCCTGACCAATCCCACGGTCAAGGCCATCCGCGCCCTGCACGCCCGCAAGGGCCGCGACGAGTCCGGCCTGTTCCTGGCCGAGGGGCTGAAGTTCATCGGCGAGGCGCTGGATCTGGACCGGGCGCCCCGCACCCTGCTGGTGGGTCAGGACGCCCGCCCCCACCCCCTGCTGGACCGCGCCGTCAAGGCCACCACGGCGAACGGCGGCGAGATCATCACCGTCAACCGCGCCATCCTCGAGAAGGTCTCCCGCAAGGAGAACCCCCAGACCGTTCTGGGGGTTTTCCAGCAGGTCTTCACCCCGCTGGACAAGATCAATCCCCGCTCATCCCCCGCCTGGGTGGCGCTGGAGCAGGTGCGCGACCCCGGCAATCTGGGCACCATCATCCGCACCTGCGACGCCGCGGGCGCCGGCGGCGTCATCCTGATCGACGACTGCTGCGACCCCTATTCGGTGGAGGCCGTGCGCGCCACCATGGGCTCGGTCTTCGCCGTCAGCGTCACGAAGACCACCACCGACGCTTTCCTGACATGGCGCGAAACCTGGCCGGGCAGCGTCATCGGCACCCGGCTGGACGCCACCCACGACTACCGCGCCGCGCCGGTCGAGCATCCCGCCCTGATCCTGATGGGCAACGAACAGGCGGGCCTCACCGACCGCCTCGCCGCCGCCTGCGACGTCAATGTGAAGATCCCCATGCGCGGCCGCGCCGACAGCCTGAACCTGGCCATCGCCACAGGGATCATGGTCTACGCCGTCACCGAGGGAAGCTGATGTCCACACACACCCTGACCGTGCTCTGGGAGAACCAGAACGAGCCCTTCACCGACAACCGCTACAGCCGCGCCCACCGCTGGCTGTTCGACGGCGGGGTCGAGGTGGTCGCCTCCTCCTCCCCCTCTGTGGTGCCGCCACCCCTGTCGCTGGAAGCGGCCGTGGACCCCGAGGAGGCCTTCATCGCCTCCATCTCCAGCTGCCACATGCTGTGGTTCCTGGCCCTGGCCGCCAAGGCCGGGTTCAAGGTCGACCGCTACGAGGACCAGCCCGAGGGCCAGATCGGGAAGAATGACCAGGGCAAGGTGTCCGTCACCGTCGTCACCCTGCGGCCCGCCGTACGCTTCGGCGGCGACGCCCCCACGACCGAGCAGCTGGACGCCCTGCACCACGACGCCCACGACCGCTGCTTCATCGCTCACTCGGTGAAGAGCGAGGTGCGCTGCGAGCCCCGACAGGCGGCCGCGTGATGGCCCTGAAGATCGAGGACGCCGTCAACGAAAACTGCCCATGGTCCGGCAAGCCGGTCAGCGCCGACAGCCTGACCCTGTATCGCGGCCACGTGGTCGGTTTCTGCAATCCCGGCTGCCGCGACAAGTTCGACTCCGCCACTCGCGCCTTCGACGAGGCGATCGACAAGGCCGAAAAGCCCTGAGCCTCACGTCCCCCGCGGCTTGACCCGGTTCGTCGGGTCCGCGTTGGCCGGGTCCTCGGGCCAGGGATGCTTCGGATAGCGCCCGCGCATGTCGGCCCGCACGTCCGCCCACGACCCGGCCCAGAACCCCGGCAGATCCTTCGTCACCTGGATCGGCCGCCGCGCCGGCGACAGCAGGGCCAGCGTCAGCGGCGTGCGGTCGCCCCCCACCACCGGATGGGTCTTCATGCCGAACAGCTCCTGCACCCGCACCTCGACCCGCGGCCCGCCCTCGGCGGCGTAGTCGATGGCCGCCCCGGTCCCCAGCGGGGTGGTGAACCGCTCCGGCGCCTCGGCCTCGATCCGCCGGTGCAGGTCCCACGGGATCAGCCCGCGCAGGGCGTCATGCAGCGCCCCCGCCTGCACCCCCTTCAGCGACGAGACCTGATCCAGCAACGGCGCCAGCCACGCCTCCCGCGCCGCCCACAGGGCGTCATCCGACACGTCCGGCCAGCTGTCGTCCCGCGCCCGCAGGAACGCCAGCCGCGACCGCAGCGACCGCGCCGCCTCGCCCCACGGCAGGCTGTCCAGCCCGCTCCGCGCCACCTCGCCCATCAACGCCGCCGTCAGGGTGGCCCGGTCCGGCGCGCCCAGATTGGCCTCGGCCACCGTCAGGGCGCCCAGCCGCGTCACCCGGCGCACCTCCCGGCGGCCCGACGGGGCGGCGATCAGCCGGTCCTCGACGCTCAACAGCCGCGCGAAATCCTCGGCGATGGTCTCCCCGTCCAGCGGCGCCGCCAGCCGGATGCGGTCCCTCGCATCGCGCCCCCCGCCCAGCTCCCCCACCGCCAGCCATGTGTGCCGCGCCAGCGCATCGGTGGGCTCCACGAACGCCCCGCGCCCGGACGCCAGCTGATACTCCCCCGGCTTGCCCCGCGCCTTGGCGATGCGGTCGGGAAAGGCCTCGGCCAGCAGGCGCCCCGGCGAAACCTCCCCGCCCCGTCGGCCGCCGCCCGCCGCCTTCGCCCAGCGGTCCGCCAGCGCCCGCGCATCCTTCGCCCGCGACGACCCGTCCCGCTCCAGCCGCCGCAGCCGCTCGCCCAGATCCGCATCGTCCCCGCCCAGCCCCGCCTCGCTGAGCAGGGCCGCGACCCGCGCGGCGGTCAGGGCGTCGCCTTCATCGGCCCCGAACGCCGCCATGTGCGCCAGTCGCGGCGACAGCGGAATGGCGGCGATCCGCTCCCCGTGCGGGGTCAGGCCGCCTACCTCGTCCAGCGCCCCCAGCCGGGTCAGCACCGCCCGCGCCTCGGCGAACGCCCCCGCCGGCGGCGGGTCCAGCAGGGCCAGATCCTCCAACGACCGCGCCCCCCACCGCGCCAGATCCAGCGCGAAGCCGGTCAGGTCCGCCTCGAGAATTTCGGGCCGCTGGTGGGGCGCCAGGCCCCGGGTCTGTTCGGCGTCCCACAGACGGTAGCAGACCCCCGGCTCGGTCCGGCCCGCCCGTCCCCGCCGCTGGTCCGCCGAGGAGCGGCTCACCGGCACGGTGGCCAGCCGCGACAGGCCGCTGGCCGGGTCGAAACGCGGAACCCGCGACAGCCCCGCGTCGATCACCACCCGCACCCCCTGAATGGTCAGGCTGGTCTCGGCGATGGCGGTGGCCAGCACGATCTTGCGCACGCCCTCCGGCGCCGGCTCGATGGCCCGGTCCTGATCCCGCCGGTCCAGCGCCCCGTACAACGGCGCCAGGATCAGCCGGTCATTCTCCAGCGGCGCCAGCCGCTCATGAACCCGCCGGATCTCCCCCTGCCCCGGCAGGAACACCAGCATGGAGCCCGTCTCCTCGCTCAGGGCCAGCCGCACCGCGCGCGCGACCGCATCCTCGATGCGCTCGGCCGGATTGCGGCCCGGATAGCGGGTCTCCACAGGGAACATGCGCCCCTGCGATTCAATCACCGGCGCGTCGTCCAGCAGCGCCGCGATCCCCACCTGATCCAGCGTCGCCGACATCACCAGCAGCCGCAGGTCGTCGCGCAGCAGCCCCTGCGCCTCCCGCGCCAGCGCCAGCCCCAGATCGGCGTCCAGACTGCGTTCGTGGAATTCGTCGAACAGCACCGCCCCGATCCCCTCCAGCCCGGGGTCGGACAGGATCATGCGCGTGAACACGCCCTCGGTGATGACCTCGATGCGGGTGGCGGCGCTGACCTTCGTCTGCGCCCGGGTCCGGTAGCCCACGGTCTGGCCCGCCGGTTCCCCCAGCGTCTGCGCCATGCGCTCGGCCGCCGCCCGCGCCGCCAGCCGCCGGGGCTCCAGCACCAGCACCTTGCGCCCGTCCAGCCATGGCTGATCCAGCAGCGCCAGCGGAACCACCGTGGTCTTGCCCGCGCCCGGCGGCGCCGACAGGACCACCGCATTGCGCGCGGCCAGCGCCGCCTTCAGCGGCTCGAGAACCTCATGGATGGGCAGCATGGGCCGTCTCTACACAGGGAACGCCCCGCGCGACAGACGGCCCGTCACTGGCCTCAGCCCAGCAGGGACGGGAACAGGCCGATCACCAGAATGGCGGCCACCGCCAGCGGACAGACCCAGGCGATCAGGAACCGCCATGCGACCAGCACCGGCCCGGACAGGCCCGTCTCGGCGTTGACCAGCTTGCGGTCCGCGACCCAGCCGATGAAGATCGCCGTGATCAGACCCGACAGGGGCAGGAGCAGCCGCGAGGTGATGCCGTCGATGGCGTCGAACCAGCCTGCGTTCTCGAAGCCCGGCACGAACGGAATGGGCCGCTGGTCCGCCAGGATATTGAACGACAGGGCCGACAGCAGGCCCACCGCGAACACGATCACCCCCATCATCACCGCCGCATTGACCCGCGTCATGCGGAATTTCTCGGTGACCCAGGCCACCGAAATCTCCAGCAGCGACACCGAGGAGGTCAGGGCCGCGAAGAAGGCCAGCACGAAGAACAGGAAGCCCACGATGGCCCCGCCCGGCATCGAATGGAACGCGGCGGGCAGGGTCTGGAACATCAGGGTCGGGCCGGCGTCCGGCTGCAGGCCCACGCTGAACACGATCGGGAAGATGGCCAGACCCGCGATGATGGCCACCGAGGTGTCGGCGAAGGCGATGACGCCGCTGGTCGATCCCATGTTGGTGTCGCGCGACGCATAGGCGCCGTAGGCGATCATGGCGCCGCCGCCCAGGCTCAGCGAGAAGAACGCCTGCCCCAGCGCCGAACTCAGCACGCCCGGTTGCAGCGCCCGCTCGAAGTCCGGGGTGAACAGGAAGGTCAGGGCCGCGCCGAAGTCGCCGGTGATGGCCGCATAGATGGTGATGGCGATCAGCAGGATGAAGAAGGCGGGCATCAGCCACACGGCCGCCGCCTCGATGCCGCCCTTCACGCCCCGCGCGACGATCCACACGGTCAGGACCACGAACACCGCCTGCATGGCCACCAGCAGGCCCGGATTGGCGAACAGGTTGGGCATCAGCAGGCTGATGCCTTCCACCGTGCTGTCGGCGTAGGCGCCCGCCAGGGGCTGGCCCGCCGCGATCGTGCCGAACAGGTCCATGCCCGTGCTGCCGACGAAATAGATCACCCAGCCCGCGACCACGCCGTAGAAGGTCAGGATCAGGGTGTTGGCGATCAGGCCCACCACCGCCAGGGCGCTCCACGCCGGGCTGGCCCCGGACTGGCGCGCCAGATAGGCGGCGCTGCCGATGGTCGACCGCTGGCCATGGCGGCCGATCAGGGTTTCGGACAGCAGCAGCGGCGCGGCGATCAGGGCCACGAACAGGATGTAGAAGAAGACGAAGGCCCCGCCCCCGTTCATCCCGGCCTCGGTCGGAAAGCGCCAGAGGTTGCCCAGCCCCACGGCGGACCCGGTGGCGGCCAGCACGAAGGCGGCGCGCGAGGACCAGCGGGCCTGGCCCGGCGGCGTCGTTGCGATCATCTTGATTCCCGTTTCCCTACGGCGTCGCATCCCCACGAGCGCGCCCTGTTGTTGCCCGGACCTTACGGAGCGGCCCCGGTGAATCAAGGCTTTCCGGGCGGGCGATCGCCTCTCGAGAGAAAAGGAACGGCGTTCGTAAATGACGATTGCGTGAACACGGGACCAGGCATAGCGTCCCCGTCCAGCGCGAACGGCGTCAATCGGGATCGCCCGCGTGGAGCATCACCCTGCATGAGTGCAGACGCCTCGCCCAGGACCGGCAACCGCCTGTTCCTGAAGAAATCCATCGCCCAGATTCAGAAGGAAGCCGCCAAGAGCGAGCTGAAACGGACTCTGGGTCCCATCAATCTGGTCAGTCTCGGCATCGGCTGCATCATCGGCGCGGGCATCTTCGTGCTGACCGGCCAGGTGGCGTCCGCCCATGCCGGCCCGGCCATCATCTTCTCCTTCGTGCTGGCGGGCATCGCCTGCGCCCTCGCCGGCCTGTGCTACGCCGAGCTGGCCTCGACCATGCCGGTGTCCGGCTCCGCCTACACCTATGCCTACGGCACCCTGGGCGAGGTCTTCGCCTGGATCATGGGCTGGCTGCTGGTGCTGGAGTACGGCGTGGCCGCCTCCACCGTGGCGGTCGGCTGGTCGGGCTATGTGGTCTCCATCCTCGCCGACTTCGGGGTGCTGTTCCCCACCATCATGGTCGGGGGCGAGGCGGCGCCGCAGTTCGCCACCCCGCTGGTCCAGGCCGTGACCCAGGAGACGGGTCAGATCCTGTTCCAGCCCACCGGCACCTTCAACCTGGTGGCCGCCATCGGCATCGGCATGGTCTGCCTGCTGCTGGTCATGGGCGTCAGCGAGTCCGCCAACGTCAACAACGTCATCGTCATCATCAAGCTGCTGGTGCTGCTGACCTTCGTGGCCGTGGGCCTGGCCTATATCAATCCGGCCAACTGGCAGCCCTTCATCCCGCCGACCCCCGAGGGCGGCACCTGGGACCAGTTCGGCGTCGGCGGCATCTTCCGCGGCGCGGCCATCATCTTCTTCGCCTATGTGGGCTTCGAGGCGGTCTCCACCGCCGCGGCCGAGGCCCGCAACCCGTCCCGGGACGTGCCCATCGGCATCCTCGGCGCCCTGATCGTCTGCACCATCATCTACATGATCGTGGCGCTGGTGATGACCGGCGTGGTCCCCTTCCTGGAGCTGGCCAGCCCCGCCCCCATCGCCGTCGCCATCGACCGCATGGCGCTGGACTGGGCCAACGTCCCGCTGGCCGTGGCGCCCGGCGGCGAGCTGAACCTGATGAGCTTCCTCATCAAGATCGGCGCGATCACCGGCCTGTCCTCGGTCATGCTGGTGCTGTGCTTCGGCCAGACCCGGGTGTTCTACACCATGGCCCGCGACGGCCTGCTGCCCCGCGCCTTCGCCCTGGTGCACCAGAAGTTCCGCACCCCGTGGATCGGCACCATCCTGCTGGGCGTCGCCATCGCCGTCGCAGCGGCCTTCCTGCCCATCGGCATCCTCGGCGATCTGGTGTCCCTGGGCACCGCCCTGGCCTTCTCCATCGTCTGCTTCTCGGTGATCATGCTGCGCATCCGTCACCCGGAGCTGGAGCGCCCGTTCCGGGTTCCCGGCGGCGTGGTCACGGCCACCCTGGGCATCCTGGCCTGTCTGGGACTGGCGGGGCTGAACTTCACCCCGATGATCCAGCACGCCATGAACGACAACCCGCTGCCCCTCACCATCCTGGGGGTCTATGCGCTGGTCGGGGCGGTGATCTACGCCGTCTACGGCTTCTGGAACTCCAAGCTGGCAAAGGGGATCGACATCACCGAGGACCCGGCCCTGTCCAGCCCCGTGGAAGGCCTCGCCGGCCACGTGGACAACGTCAAGGAAGACCGGGACTGACCTCCGTCAGGCCCGGCTCTCCGGCAAGGAAAAGGGCGGCGTCGCATGCGACGCCGCCCTTCTTCTTTTCACCGCTGCATCGCGCCGGTCAGCGCGCGCCGAGCGCCTGGATGAACTGGCCCATGTTGCGGATGTAGACGCTGGTGGACACGCCCTCGACCGGGAAGTCGGTGACATAGGGCGAGGTGTCCCACTGGTCGCCCACACGCGTCAGGCGATACTCGCCCGGCGTCACCGCGGCGGGGCTTTGCCCGATGTAGGGGTTGCTGGTGGTGGTCAGCGGGGTCGACCAGTAGCCGCGCTCATTGAGCGTTCCGATCAGTTCCGCCACGCGCTCCGCCGACGGCGGATTGGGATCGAAGCCCGGCGTGTTCAGGTCCGACACGTCCACGTCCTTGAGGGTGAAGTATCGCGGCAGCTCCCGCGACCCCGACGCCGCCAGCAGCGGCGACCCTGCGCTCGCCTGCTCGGGCGACAGGGCGGCGGCGGCCTCGTACTCGGCCCGCAGGGCGTCGGTGTCCACGGCCCGGAACGAGCCGTAGTGGATCACCGTGTCGTTGGGGTTCTCGTCGGCGTAGTAGCTGCCGTTGGTGATGTTCGATCCCCGGCGGTGGATGTAGAGCGGGCGCCCGTTGCCGATCTGGATGAAGGTCGGGTGGGTGCGGCCCGGCGGGCGGATGTCGGCCGGCGCGGCGACGGACTCCAGCCAGTCGATGGCCTCGGGAATGCGCGCCAGATATTTGCGGTCGCCGGTCAGGCGATAGAAGCCGATCAGGGCGCGGATATTGGCCGCCGTGGTGTGGGTGGCGAAGGCGCGCGGCTCGATGCTGCGGGCGGGCGCCGGCGTCAGGTCGTGCACATAATGCTGCAGACCCCAGCCCGGCTGCGGCATGGGCTGCTGGGTCTCGAGGAAGATGTCCATGCCCCGGCGGATCGGATCCAGCAGACGCTGCTCGCCCAGCGCCTGATAGGCGAAGATCAGGAACTCCAGGTTCTCCCCGGCCACGTCATCGTTGAAGGTGATGTAGCGGGTGTAGTCGTCCTCGTCCTCCGGCAGCGGGAAGCGCTGGGGCCAGCCGCCGTTCGGGTACTGGGCGTCCAGGATGAAGTCGATGGCCTTGTAGAGCGGCCCCCGATAGGTCTCGTCGCGCTTCTCCAGATACATCCGCAGCAGCAGCTGCGCCGACTCCGAGGTGCCCGCGTCGTCGAACGTGCCGTTGCCGTAGCGCTTGCGGAATTCCTCCAGCCGCCAGGCGTTGGCCGCCACGGTGTCGTACCACTGCTGCTCCGCCGCCTCGCCCGCCGTGTCGTGCACATAGTTCCAGCCCCCGGCGGAAACCTGCGCCGCGATGACCGCGCCCGTCGCGCTTTGGGCGGCCTCGTAATAGAACTCGTCGCCGGTGGCGTGATAGGCGTCCAGGAACAGGTGCCCCATGGTCGCGGTGCCCGGCGGCTGGATCCAGATCATGGTCGGCGACGCTTCCAGCTCGCCCCAGCGGCGCGAGAAGTCCGGCAGGTACGACCACACATAGCCGCCGTTCACCGCCGCCTCCTCCACCATGAACCGCGTGGCCCGCCTCATGGCCTCCAGCACCGCCGGATCGGCCGAAGCCTGCGCGAACGCGGCCTTGCCCGCGAAACCCGCCACGGCGGTGGTGGCGGCGAAGGCGGACATCAGGGCCCGACGGGATATGGACATGGGGAACTCCAGCATTCGGGACGGACAGGCCGTCCATGAAACAGTGCGGCCCGCCCTGCGTCCACAGGGCGGGCCGGATGATCAGAGGCGAACCTCGTTGTTGAGCAGGGTGACTTCAGCGACATCACCGTCGGCAACCAGCCGCACCCGATGGCCCTCGGCGACGAACCCCGAGGGCAGGTCCAGAACCACCTCGACGGATTTCGGCGTCAGGTCGTCAGCGGCGGCCAGGGCCGCGCTGCGGCCCCGCGCGATCTCGCGGCCCGCGGCGTCCTCGAGGATCACCGTGGCGGCGGGCGCCGCGCGGATGCCCTGGTTGAACACCTGCACATGCAGGACGCCGTTCTCGATCCGCGTGGTGCGCGGACCGATCGCCAGGTCGGGGCGATCATGCACCACCGCGCCAGAGGCCTCGGCCAGCGAGAACTCATGGATGGTGATCACGCCGGGCGCGAAGGTCAGGGACGTGGAGCGGCTGCGCTCCAGCGATACCTCCCGCGCCTGGGCCCGGCCGTCGATGGCGTCATCGCCGTTCCGATCCGTTCCGGACCGCACCGTCCACCGGCCGGGCGTGACGTTCCAGCCCGTCATCTCGGCGCTGATCTCGCGGTCCGAACCGTTGAAGGCCATGACGGTGAAACGCTCCGGCGTGGCGCCCGGCATCAGGATGGCGATGTTCTCGGCGTCGCCGTCCCGGCCGAAGCGCCAGCTGACCGTGTGGCCAGGGAAGATCTGGTTGCGGCGCAGGGCCATGCCGCCCAGTCGCGCCCGTTGCAGGAACTCGCTGTAGACCTCGACCCGGTCGCTCCACCAGTGACCCTCGGTCATCATGAACATGCGCTGGCTCGCGCGCTGGACCTCGTCGCCATACAGCCGCTCCAGATACGAGCGATCACCGGTCATCTCCCAGGCGGCGTACAGCGAGTAGCCCGAGGCGCCGCGCGCGTTGGCCTGTTCGACCAGGGCCTGGCCCCAGTCCTCCCGGCGGTCCAGCGCGTCCAGGGTGTTGGCGTTCAGCATGGCCAGCTGGCCGGGCCCTCGCTCGCGCACCCGCGCCTCCAGCGGCGCCAGATACTTGTCATCGCCGGTCCAGCGCCAGGCGGCCCAGAACATCTGGTACGGCGCGATGTCGCCCGCCTCCAGGCTGCCCCGCGCCTCATCGCTGCGCCAGTTGATCTCGGCGGGGAAGCTCCAGTTCCCCTCCGCGTCCTGGGTCCCGTGGGCCAGGTAGTGGTCCGACATGGCGGTCACCAGCGACCGCATGGTGGGATCGCCGTTGTACTCGCCCAGCAGCAGCGCGGCGTGCAGGATCAGATACGAGTGCGGCTTGGACCACTCCCAGATGCCCTCACGCACCACATCGGTGGCGCTGAAATAGTTGCTGACGAAGTGGGTGTGGCCCGCCGCATTCGGCTCGATGATGCGCGAATAGTTGCGCGCCGTGGTCATCAGCCGGTCGACCACCGTGGGGTCGCCCCAGTTCAGATACAGGGACTGGGCGTCGGAGTTCTGCCCTTCCTCATAGACGTGAAGTTCGTCCGTGCGGATCGTCGGCAGGCCGTCGGTGACCATGCCCAGACGATAGATGGCGTCGGTCATCCGGTTCAGCGAACCCGTGACCTTGTCCGGCATCAGGCCCATCAGGGCCGCGCCGGGCCACTGGTTGGTCATGTCGGTGTCGTCCGACAGACCGCCGCCGAAGTCGCCGTACTCCGACTGACGGTTGTCGATCCACCACTCCATGAAGTGACGCAGCAACCGCATGTGCTCCATCTGGCGGAACGCCCAGACGGGCGTGCCCTCGGGGGCCTCGGTCTGTTCGAAGGCGGGCCAGGGCTGGCCGGGATTGGTCTCGGCCCAGTGGAAACGCGCCTGCTCGTGATCGGGATCGACCCGCAGGATGTCCTCCAGATCGCGCATGTAGCGGTCATGCAGCCGCAGACGCCGGTTCTGGGGCCGCTCCTCGACCAGGAACGAGAGGTTGTCTCTCACCTGCTCGAAACGGTCCGCCACATGCTCGACGGCGGCGTCCTCACGGCTCTTGAACACCAGCCGCACACGCGCGCCGTTCAGGCTGTCCGCCGTCAGGCCTTCGCCCGCGCCGGCCACGGTGAAATAGAGGCTGCCGTCGTTGGGCAGGATGCGGTCGCGGGTGTCCAGCCACAGGCTGTAGGGCCGGTTCGGCTCGATCGAGACGTTGACGTCCAGCAGGTCCCGTTCGGGCCACAGCGGGTCCTTGACCCGGATGTTCAGCGGATAGAGGCCGCCGTGGGTGGGCGTCACATCCAGAGGCGGCAGGTCCAGCTGGATGCCGTCCAGACCGCCGTCATAGTTGATCCAGCCATGGGTGCCCCGGTGCGCCGGTTCGCCCGGCCGCGAATCCCGGAAATCGAACGGGATTATCACGTGGACCAGAGGCAGACGCCCCGGCTGCGCGCCGCTATCGCCGCGCGCGGGCCGGCTCATCTCGATGGTTGTGGCGGGCAGCGCCACCACCGTGGCCCGCTCCTCGGCCGGATGGCGCCCGGCCACATGGCTCAGCAGGACGTCCAGCGCCGGATAGTCAGGCGCCACGCGGCTGTCGATCACATAGTTGAGCTCGGACGTCCCATCCGGTGCGCGCGCCGAAGTGATGTTGTAGGCGGCGAATTCCTGGATCGGCGTTTCCGGCAGGCGGTTGTCGAACCGCACCGAGCCACCCGTGCGCGTCTCCACGGAATAGGTGGTCCGCTCGTGCCCTTCCGGTCGCGTCGCCAGCGGGGCCTCGGCGTCGCCGTCGACCCACGTCAGCGTCCCGTCGGCCGCGCCGGTGAACTCCAGCCGGTTCCAGGGTTCGTCGGGCAGGTTGAAGGTGATCGCGCGGCCACCCTCCACATAGACGTTCCAGTCCGGGATCTCGAAATAGTCGTGACGGCCCGGCAGGCGCGAGCGGTAGTAGACGCCCGGCCAGGTGGATTCCCGCACCCCGTCCGATCCCTTCAGGAACCGCTGCTGCAGGTCATAGGTGCTGTCGAACTCCACCTTGCGGATAGCGGTGTAGGGCGCGATGGCGGGCGGCGCCTCGCCGTCGAAACCCAGGCGGTGGCGCCAGGCGCCCCAGCGGTCGGCGGTGATCGACGGGGCCGGAACCTCGACCTCGCCGCCGCGGGCCAGGGCCGCGATCTGCGGCGCCGACAGGGCGCGGTCATGGACCTTCAGTTCGTCCAGGTCGCCGCCGCGCATGAAGTTGTAGCGGCTCTGCACCTGATAGGGGCTGATGATGCGGCTGTGCGGCCCCATCTGGTCCAGCCCTGCGTCGAGGGTCATGGCCCCGGCCTGCTCGCCGACCAGTTGGCCGTCGACGTAAAGCTGTACGCCCGTGGTTTCGTCCCAGGCGAAGGCGATATGGACCCAGCGATCGGGATCCAGCGTCTCCAGGCCGCGCCAGGAGACGCGGGACCGGGACAGGTTGGTGTCGGTGACGAAGGCGTCGAAGCCCGCCCCGTTCCAGTCGATGCGCAGCCAGACCATGTCCCAGCTGCTGTGGTCCGAATAGCTGACCCGAAAGACCGGAAACTCGTTGCGGCTGACCGGCTCGCGGGCGCGCCAGAAGAAGGACAGGGTGCCGCGCTGGGCCTGGATGTTGCCGGGCGCCTCCCAGGTCAGGGTCTGGGCGCCCTGCGCCTCGATGTAGCCGCCGAATCGCCCGTCGGGCCGGATCGAGACGTGGCTGGCGAAATTCGGCTCCGCCTGTCCCTGCGCAACGTCGGCGGTCAGGCCGTCATCGGCGGATACATGGAACAGCAGCCCGTCCTGGGCCGCGGCGGGTGCGGCCGCCAGGGCGGCGGCGATGGCGAACAGGCTGCACGAGGTCTTGATGTGGCGCATGGTGTCTCCGTCCCATTGACTGGCCAGGTCTGACGCCCGGCTCATCATCGGCGCTCGTGAACGGATGCCCCCGCCCCGGTCGCTCGGGAACGATACTGTCGCGATATGACACCGGTGGCAATCCCTGCGGTAACCGGTGGACATTTTCCCCGATTGCAGAAACTATGGTCGGAGAACCAGAGAAGGCCGCATCTCCAAGGCCTTCCATTTCAAGGGATGAGACACGGGTTGGCGACTTTTCCGATCCTTGGAGCACATACGGGCGGCCTTCGCGTTCGCCTGCCCGGGCCCTATGGTCGCGCTAACATCCGCGTCGCCCGCGCCCTTGCGCCCTGTCCTGCCCTGTTCAGATTGTCGTGATGACCGCCAAGCTCAGCCTGCACCCGGACCGCCTGTTCCCCGCCGATGCGGACACCCGCACCGTGGCCCGCCGCCTCTATGCGGAGGTCAAGGATCTGCCGATCATCAGCCCGCACGGCCACACCGATCCCTCGTGGTTCGCCGGCAATGAGTCCTTCGCCAACCCCGCCGAGCTGCTGATCACGCCCGACCACTACGTCTTCCGCATGCTGTTCAGCCAGGGCGTGTCCATGGAGAGCCTGGGCGTGCCGCGCGCCGACGGCGGGCCGGTCGAGACCGATCCCCGCGCCATCTGGCGCCGCTTCGCCGAGCACTACCCCCTGTTCCGGGGCACCCCCTCGCGCCTCTGGCACGACTGGGTCTATTCCGAGGTCTTCGGCCTGACCGAGCGCCTCACCCCCGACACCGCCGACCACTATTACGATGTCATGGACGACAAGCTGGGGCAGGACGACTTCCGCCCCCGCGCCCTGTTCGAGCGCTTCAACATCGAGGTCATCACCACCACCGAAAGCCCGCTGGACGCTCTGGAGCACCACAAGACCATCCGCGAGTCCGGCTGGAAGGGCCGCGTGCTCACCGCCTACCGCCCCGACCCGGTGCTGGACCCCGACTACGAGGGCTTCCGGGACAATCTGGTCGAGCTGGGCGCGATCACCGGCGAGGACGCCCTGACCTGGGAGGGCTATCTGGCGGCCCTGCAGAACCGGCGCGAATTCTTCGCCGCCATGGGCGCCACCTCCACCGATCACGGCCACCCCACCGCCTTCACCGCCGACCTGGCCCCGGCCGAGGCGAAGGCCCTGTTCGAAAAGATCGTGTCGGGCCGGTTCGAGCCCGCCGACGCCGAGCTGTTCCGCGGCCAGATGCTGACCGAGATGGCCCGCATGAGCGTCGAGGACGGTCTGGTCATGCAGCTGCACCCCGGCTCGTTCCGCAACCACAACGGCTGGGCCTTCAAGCGCTTCGGCCGCGACAAGGGCGCCGACATCCCCACCCGCACCGACTATGTGCGCGCGCTCAAGCCGCTGCTGGACCGCTTCGGCTCCGACCCCAAATTCTCCATGATCGTCTTCACCCTCGACGAGAGCGTCTACGCCCGCGAGCTGGCCCCGCTGGCGGGCCACTATCCGGCGCTGAAGCTGGGGCCCGCCTGGTGGTTCCACGACAGCCCCGAGGGCATGCGCCGCTTCCGCGAGCAGACCACCGAGACGGCGGGCTTCTACAACACCGTCGGCTTCAACGACGACACCCGCGCCTTCCTGTCGATCCCGGCCCGCCACGACGTGGCCCGGCGCATGGACTGCGGCTTCCTGGCCCGGCTGGTGGTCGAGCACCGGCTGGAGGAGGACGAGGCCCACCTGGTGGCCCGCGCCCTCACCTATGACCTCGTGAAACAGGCGTACAAGCTTTGACCATCAACCCCACACGACGCGCCGCCCTCGCCGCGCCCCTGCTTCTGGGGGCCGCGGCCTGCAGCCAGGAGATCGGCGAACGCCCCCTGCGCGGCGCCGACACCCACGCGGCCGGCTATCCCACGGTCCAGGCCGTCGACTATTTCGGCGAGCTGCTGTCCCAACGCACCGACGGCCGCCTGCGCCTGCGCAACTATCCCGGCGGCCAGCTGGGCGGCGAGGGCGACACCCTCGAGATCACCATGTTCGGCGGCCTGGACGTGAACCGGGTCAATCTGGCGCCCCTGAACGTGATCGAGCCCACCACCTTCGTGCCCGCCCTGCCCTTCCTGTTCAGCACCACGGACCACATGCGCCGGTCGCTGGACGGCGAACCGGGCCGCGCCATCCTCGAGACCCTGCGGCCCCACGGCCTGATCGGCCTGTGCTTCTACGACTCCGGCCAGCGCTCCTTCTACAACCGGGTCCGCCCGGTGCGGACGCCGGAGGATCTGCGCGGCATGAAGATCCGGGTGCAGCCGTCGGACCTCTATGTGGCCATGGTCAGCGCCCTGGGCGCCAACCCCACGCCCATCCCCTTCGGCGAGGTCTATCAGGCGCTGGTGCAGGGCGTGGTAGACGGCGCCGAGAACAACATGCCCTCCTATGACGACACCCGGCACCACGAGGTGGCGCGGTACTACACCGCCACCGGCCACGTCATGGCGCCGGAGGCCTTCGTCATGTCCCGGCGCACCTGGGACCGCCTGACCCCCGCCGACCGCGATCTGGTCATGGAATGCGCCAACGAGAGCGTGCCCTACATGCGCGAGATCTGGGATGCGCGCGAGGCCTCGGCGCGCCAGAACGTCATCGACGCCGGCTGCGAGCTGATCGAGGACGTGGACGTGGAGCCGTTCCGCGCCCTGATGGCGCCGGTCTGGGAGCGGTTCATCGTCAGCGACCTGCAACAGCGGCTGGTCCGCGACATCCAGGCCATGGAGTAGCCGATGCTGTCCCTCCTCGCCGCCGTATCGCGCTGGATAAGCCGCGTGACTCTGGTCTTCGCCGCCACCGGCCTGGTGGTCATGACCGCCGTCATCGGCTGGCAGGTGTTCGCCCGCTATGTGCTCAGCGACTCGCCCGCCTGGGCCGAAGCGGCCTCTCTCGCCCTGATGGTCTGGTTCATCCTGCTCGCCGCCGCCGTGGGGGTGCGCGAGCAGTTCCACATCGGCATGACCGCCGCCACAAACGCCATGCCCCCCGCCATGGCGCGGGTGGCGCGCGCCTTCTCCCTGCTCGTGGTCGGCGCGTTCGGCGCGGCCATGGGCGTGTGGGGCGGCGAGCTGGTCATCCGCACCTGGGACATCGAGATCGCCACCCTGGGGATATCGCGGGGCTTCAACTACCTGCCCCTGCCCATCGCCGGCTGGCTCATCGTCTTCTTTTCGATCGAACATCTGATCGCCGAGGCCCGCGGCGGAAAGGTTGAACCGCTATGGAGCTGACGCTTCTCCTCCTGACCCTGCTGGTGCTGCTGGTGCTGGGCGTGCCGGTGGCCTTCGCCCTCGGCATCGCCTCGCTGGTGACCTTCATCTACATGGACATCGCGCCCCTGGTGGCGTTCCAGCGCATCGCCGCCGGGGTGAACGTTTTCGCCCTGATGGCCATTCCCTTCTTCATCTTCGCCGGCGACCTGATGCAGCAGGCGGGCATCGCCGAGCGGCTGGTTCGCGTGGCCAACGCCGCCGTCGGGCGCATCCGCGGCGGGCTGGGCCCGGTCAATGTGGGCGCCTCCATGATGTTCGGCGGCGTGTCCGGCTCGGCCATCGCCAGCGCCTCGGCCCTGGGCTCGACCCTCATCCCCATGATGAAGAAGCGCGGCTATGACGCCGACTACGCGGTCAACATCACCACCACCTCCGCGGTGACCGGCCTGCTGATCCCGCCGTCGCACAACATGATCATCTATGCGGCCGCCGCCGGGGTCTCCATCTCCGTGGCCGACCTGTTCATGGCGGGCGTGATCCCCGGCCTCGTCACCGGCCTGATCCTGATGATCGTCGCCTGGCTGGTGGCGCTCAAGCGCGGCTATCCCCGCGGCGAGTTCCCGGGCTGGGGCGCCTTCGCCCGGGCCTTCGTCGGCGCCATCCCCGGCCTGCTGACCGCCGTGATCATCTTCGGCGGCATCCTGGGCGGCATCTTCACCGCCACCGAAAGCTCGGCCGTGGCGGTGATCTACACCATGGTGGTGGGCTTCCTGGTCTACCGGACCCTGACCTTCAAGGGCTTCGTCACCGCCGCCATGAATGCGGTCAAGACCACGGCCATGGTCATGCTGATCATCGGCTCGGCGGCGGCCTTCGGCTGGCTGCTGGCCCTCAACCAGGCGCCCGAACAGCTGGCGGACCTGATGCGCATGGTGTCGGACAATCCGATCATCATGCTGCTGATGATCAACGTCATCCTGCTGTTGCTGGGCACCTTCATGGACATGGCGCCCCTGATCGTCATCACCTCGCCCATCTTCCTGCCGGTGGCCATGGAGGCGGGCATGGATCCGATCCAGTTCGGCATGGTGCTGATGCTGAACCTGGGCATCGGCCTGGTCACCCCGCCGGTGGGCTCGGTCCTGTTCGTGGGCTGCGCCGTGGGCAAGATCCGGGTCGAGGATGCGGTCAAGACCATGTGGCCGTTCTATCTGGCCCTGATCGTCTCCCTGATGCTGATCACCTATGTGCCGGCCTTCTCCATGACCCTGCCCAACCTGATGCGATGAGCCCACGACTGTCCGCGTCCGTCCTCGGCGCCCTGCCTCCCGCCGTTGCACAGCCGGCCTATGACCGCGCGGCGGTGAAGACCGGGGTGGTGCACCTGGGCGTCGGCGCCTTTCACCGGGCCCATCAGGCGGTGGTCTTCGACGACGCCCTGGCGGCGGGCGACCCGCGCTGGGGCGTGCTGGGCGCCTCCCTGCGCTCGCCCGGCGTGCGCGATCAGCTCAACCCCCAGGACGGCCTCTACAGCGTCGTTGTGCGCGACGGCGACCGGCGCGACGTGCGCATCATCGGCGCGATCGGACAGGTGCTGGTGGCCCCCGAGGACCCGGCCGTCCTCGTCGCCGCCATGACCCACCCGGACGTTCACATGGTCACCCTGACCGTGACGGAGAAAGGCTACCGGCTCGACCCCGCCTCCGGCGCCCTGATGATCGACGATGCCGATGTGGCGGCGGACCTGTCCAACCTGTCAGCGCCGCGCACCGCGCCGGGCTTCGTCACCGCCGCCCTGGCCGCGCGCAGGGCCGCGGGCCTGCCCCCCTTCACCGTGGTCTCCTGCGACAACGTCCCCCACAACGGCGCCCGCATCCGCCAGGCGGTGCTGGACATGGCCGGGCGTATCGACCCCGGCCTGAAAAACTGGATCGAGGCCCACGGCGCCTTTCCCCAGACCATGGTGGACCGCATCGTCCCCGCCACCACGCCCGACGACGTAGCCGCCAATGAGGCCCTGCTGGGCGCTGCCGATCAGGGCATGGTCAAGACCGAGCCCTTCACCCAGTGGGTGATCGAGGACCGCTTCGCCGGACCCCGCCCCGACTTTGAATCTCTCGGGGTTCAGGTCACCGCCGATGTGGCCCCGTGGGAGGACGCCAAGCTGCGCCTTCTCAACGGCGCCCATTCGGCCATCGCCTATCTGGGCGGTCTGGCGGGCCTCCAGTACGTCGATCAGGTGGTCGCCATCCCCGCCTACGCGCGCTTCGTCGAGGCCCTGTGGGATGAGGCCGAAAGCACCCTGTCCCCGCCGCCGGGTCTGGATGTGGCCGCCTATCGCGGCGAGCTGATGCGCCGCTTCGCCAACAGCGCGCTGCAGCACCGCACGGTCCAGATCGCCATGGACGGCAGCCAGAAACTGCCCCAGCGCCTGCTGGCCGCCTGCGCCGCGCGGCTTGAAAAGGATCAGCCCATCGACGCCCTGGCCCTGGCCGTGGCGGGCTGGATGCGCTGGCAGGACGGCGTGGACGACGCCGGAAACGCCTTCACCGTGGACGACCCCCTCGCCGCCGAGACCGCCCGCCGCGTCCAGGGCGCGGCCGGACCCGCCGCCAAGGTCGCCGCCCTGCTGGACCTGTCCGCCGTTTTTCCGCCCGCCCTCGCCGCCGACGCCCGGTTCGCCAGGGCTGTCGCCAACGCCCATCTCAGCCTCGTCGAGCGCGGCGCCGAGGGCGCTGTCGACGCCTTCGTGGAAAGCCTGCCCAAGTCATGACCCGCGTCCTGATCCTCAACCCCGCCGACGACGTGGCCGTGGCGCTCGAGGATCTGGCGGCGGGTGCGACCCCCGACGGGCTGGCCGTCCCGGTGCGCGATGACGTCGCTGCGGGCCACAAGGTCGCCCGCCACGCCATCGCCGGGGGCGCCATCGTGCGCAAATACGGACAGGTCATCGGCCGCGCCCGCGCCGCCATCCCCGCCGGCGCCCATGTCCACACCCACAACCTGGCCATGGCCGACGACAGCCGCGACGCCGAGATCGGCGTCGACGCCCGCCCCGTCGCGGTCCAGCCCGGCGCCACCTTCGAGGGCTATGTCCGCGCCGACGGCCGGGTCGGCACGCGCAACTACATCGGCGTGCTGACCAGCGTGAACTGCTCGGCCACCGTCGCCCGGCGTATCGCCGACAGCTTCCGTCCCGAGGATCATCCCGGCGTCGACGGCGTTGTGGCCTTCACCCATCAGGGCGGCTGCGGCGGCGCGTCCATGAGCCCCGACGTGACCCTGCTCCAGCGCACCCTGGCGGGCTATGCGCGCCACCCCAATTTTGCGGGCATTCTGGTGGTGGGCCTCGGCTGTGAGGCCAATCAGATCCCCGACTTCATGGCCCGCGAGGGGCTTCAGGCCGGGCCTGCCCTGCGCGCCATGACCATTCAGGAAGCCGGCGGCACATCCCGCGCCATCGAACAGGGCCAGGCCATCGTCCGCGAGATGATCGCCGAGGCCGCCAAAGCCACGCGCCAGACTGTCTCCGCCGAGCACCTGACCGTGGGCCTGCAATGCGGCGGCTCGGACGGCTGGTCCGGCGTCACCGCCAACCCGGCGTTGGGCGCGGCGGTGGACCGTCTCGTGGCCCAGGGCGGCTCGGCCATGCTGTCGGAAACGCCGGAGATCTGGGGCGCCGAGCATCTGCTGCTGCGCCGGGCCGCGTCACAGGGCGTGGCCGACCGTCTGAACGCCCGGCTGGACTGGTGGCGCGACTACGCCGAGCGGCACCAGATGGAGCTGAACAACAATCCCTCCCCCGGCAACCTCAAGGGCGGCCTGACCACCATTCTGGAGAAGTCGCTGGGCGCCGTGGCCAAGTCCGGCTCAACGCCCCTGAACGACGTCATCGGCTATGCCGAGCCCCTGACGGTGAAGGGCCTCAGCTTCATGGACAGCCCCGGCTACGATCCCTGCTCGGCCACCGGCCAGATCGCCTCAGGCGCCAATCTGATCGTCTTCACCACCGGGCGCGGCTCGGTGTTCGGCGCCAAGCCCGCCCCGTCCATCAAGGTCGCCTCCAACGCAAAGCTGGCGTCGTGGATGGACGAGGACATGGACATCGACGCCTCGCCGGTCCTGACCGGCGCGTCCCTGGCCGAGGTGGGCGATCTCATCTTCGCCCGCATCCTGGCCGTCGCCTCGGGCGAACCCAGCAAGTCCGAGGCCCTGGGCGTCGGCGACAACGAGTTCGTCCCTTGGCAGGTGGGCGCTTATCTCTAGGGCCTGCCGAACAGCAGACGTTCCGAACGGCCGCAACGGGTGATTAGCGGACCTTGCGATCGGCTTCCGCAGCGATCCATTCACCAAGCCTATCAACATAGAACTGTCCTCGCGGCTCGACCGAACGAAGGATCGTGGCGATCATTCCCGCCTCGCGTTCCGCTGGGCTGTCGGTGTTCAAAACGGCGAGGATGAAGCCTGACAGGCGATGGGTGAACTCGCTCGAAGCATACAGGTTCTTGGTGTCGGTTGGATCATCAAGGTGGGCTGACCTGACATGGATCGTTTCCATGTGGATCAACCGCGCCAAAACCCTCGCCTGACTGTCAGCCGGTAAGGCAGCGAAAGCCGTGTAAAGATCGGAACTCATATCTATTCGTCCCAGACAACCGGACCCCACGCCTGCTCGGTCCAAGCCTTGGCGTCGGCGACAGTCGGAAATGGTCCGGTCCCTGAGACGTAGTAATAGAGGCCATCTGGCCCCGGTTCTGCTGGAAGTTCACCTTCGTTGAGCAGACCGTCGGCGTGATAGGTTGCCCATCTCACATCGTAGTTTCGCGCCGTGACCAGGGTGCGCTTGGAGATGTCTCCGTCATAGAGCCAAGTGCCGCTTGCAACGACGACGCCTTCGAGATCATCCAGTGCCATAGGCTGGACAATGCGATGTCCGATCAATGTCCGCAACGGGTCGATTTGCGACGTTGGCTTTCTGGCTGCGAGCGAACCCCGCATCGCCGATTTCATGGGTCCACGCCCTGGGGTCTGTCCCTATAAATCCGTCATCCTCGGGCTTGTCCCGAGGACCCATTGTGGCCTCAAGCGTAATTTTGAGCTGCCTTGACTGTCCGGGGCGACCCGGCGACCTGTCGAGACTGTTTTCACCATAGGCCCTCGGGACAAGCCCGAGGGTGACGGAATATTGAAATCACTGAACTATTTTAGCGCGGCTTACAGGTCCACGCCCCGGGCGCGATCAGGTTTCAGGGGCCCGATGCGAAAAAGCGCCGCTAATTAATCCCGCTGGTTTTGCATGCCTTATAATGCGGCGTCGACCAGAACACGGGAGGGCGATTTCATACGATTGATACGATTCAGACCCCGATTTTTCCGGCGCCGGAGTCCGAAATCAGGGGCGCGATTTCGGACAATTCAGACTCTGTTTTCAAAGCGGATTCTGAGATTTCGGACAATTCAGACCCTGTTTTTTTGAGTCCGGAGTCCGAAATCGATCAGAGGTGAATCATCCGCCCATAGGCGTCCAGCGTCGCCTCGTGCATGGCCTCGGACATGGTGGGGTGCGGATAGACCGTGCCGTGCAGGTCTTCCTCGGTCGCCTCCATGGTGATGGCGGTGACGTAGCCCTGGATCATCTCGGTGACCTCGGCCCCGATCATGTGGGCGCCGATCAGGGCGCCGGTCTTGGCGTCGAAGATCACCTTGACGAAGCCCTCGGTGTCCCCGGCGGCGATGGCCTTGCCGTTCACCTTGAAGGGGAAACGGCCGATCTTGACCTCGCGCTTGGCCTCCCGGGCGCCCTGCTCGGTCAGGCCGACCGAGGCCACCTGGGGCTGGGCGTAGGTGCAGCCGGCGATGGGCGAGTGCACATTGGGGGTCTTGAACCCGGCGATGTGCTCGGCGGCGTGGATGCCTTCGTGGCTGGCCTTGTGCGCCAGCCAGGGCGCGCCGGCGCAGTCGCCGATGGCGTACAGGCCCTTGACGTTGGTCTGGCAGTGGCTGTCGGTCTTGATGTGGCCCCGGTCCATCTCGACGCCCAGCGCCTCCAGCCCGATGCCGTCGGTGTTGGCGGTGATGCCCACCGCCGAGATGCACACCTCGGCCTCCAGCGTCTCGGCCTTGCCGTCCGCTTCAACGAAGACCTTCACACCCTTGGAATCCTTGGTGACTTTGGTCACCTTGGCGCCGACGCGGAAGGTCATCCCGCGCTTCTCGAAGGCCTTCTTGGCGGTCCTGGAGACCTCCTCGTCCTCCACCGGCATGATGCGGTCCAGCGCCTCGACCACCGTCACCTCGCAGCCCAGCGCCCGATAGAAGCTGCCGAACTCGATGCCGATGGCGCCCGAGCCGATCACCACGATGGACCTGGGCAGGACCTTCGGCGTCATGGCCTCGCGGTAGGCCCAGATGCGGTCCCCGTCCGCCTCCAGCCCGATCTGCGGCAGGGCGCGGGCGCGGGCGCCGACGGCCAGCATGACCGCCCTGGCCTGCACCGTGCGCGACTTGCCGTCCTTCAAGGCGATGACGACCTTGGGGGCGCCCTGCCCCTTCTCCAGCTTCGCGTCGCCCTCGATGACCTCGATCTTGTTCTTCTTCATCAGGAAACCGACGCCCTGATTCAGCTGCTTGGCCACACCCCGCGACCGGGCGATGATGGCCTCGAAGTCAAAGCCCACCTTGTCGGCGCTCAGGCCGTAGTCCTTCAGGTGGCTCAGGCTCTCGTACTTCTCGCCCGACTTCAGCAGCGCCTTGGTGGGGATGCAGCCCCAGTTCAGGCAGATGCCGCCGAGGTTCTCGCGCTCGACGATGGCGACCTTCTGGCCCAGCTGGCTGGCCCGGATCGCGGCCACATAGCCGCCCGGTCCCGAACCGATGACGATGAGATCGAAGTCGGCCATCCAGAAGTCTCCAACACCTTGAATCTTGACGCCCGGTCATATCCGCCCCCGCCTCCGCTGGCCACACCTGAGACCCCTGCGGAAACGAAAGTTCAGGCGGCCAGGAAGGCGATATAGGCCTCCATGTCGATCACCGAGATCGCCACGATGAGCGCGGCCGGCAGGAGCACCAGCAGCAGATACAGCGCCAGATGCGCCGCAGAACGCCAGGCGGCCGAAACCATCGACAGGCCATAGTACCGGGACGCCGCCCGCGCGAAATAGAACAGGTACGGAATGACCAGCGGCCACGCCGGCAGGTTCGCGCCGAACCGGTTGGCCAGAGCCAGCAGCATCAGCAGGGTGAACGCCGTGACATGGGCCCACAGGGCGAACACCAGATGCTCCATGAACAGTCGCCGACGACCGAACAACCGCCCCAGTAGAAGCGCGAACAGGGGCGTCAGCAGCCAGATGGCGTTGGGCAGCCACGCCGCCAGCCGCTCGCTGAACCGGGCTGTCTGACGGTCATCCTGAATCTCGTAAAGCAGGTTCTGCCGATCCAGTTCGCTGGTCGCGCGATCCGCCGCTTCCTGCATGGCCGCATGGATGCGGGGGTCGATGGCCGGCTCCACCCGCCGCTGCATCCAGAGCTCCGCGTCGGTTTCTCCAGTCACATGGACGGTATAGCCATCGGGATCGGCGCGCGCCGTCACCTGGGCCCCCGGCTCGACGTGCCGCACATACTGATAGATCACCACGTCGCTGAAGTTCAGCACCGCCAGGAACAGGGCCGTCACCACCACGAAGATCTTGACCGGACTGGCGTACAGACTGCCCGCCCCCTCGCGGTAGGCGATCAGGATGCGGCTGGGCCGGGTCACGAGGGCGACAAGGGTGCGCACCCCCTGCCCGTCGATCAGGCTGGTCTCGGAGAACGCCTCAAGCGCCATCTCCCGCAGGGGACGCGGGCGCGCCTCGGTGTCCTGACCACAGGCGTGGCAGTACCGACCGTTCAGGGTCACCCCGCAGGCGGCGCACGCGCCGCCCGGCTCTCCCACCGCTGTCATGATCACCCCTCCCGCGGCGAAGCATAGGAGATTCCGGGACGATCAGGCCAGCATGGTGACGGGGTTCTCGATCATCGGCTTGAAGGCCTGCAGGAACCGGGCGCCCACAGCTCCGTCCACCACGCGGTGGTCGCAGGTCAGGGTGACCGTCATGACCGTGGCGATCTCGATCCTGTCGCCGCGCACCACAGGCCGCTTCTCGCCGGCGCCCACGCTCATGATCGCGCCCTGCGGCTCGTTGATGATCGAGGCGAACGACTTGATGCCGAACATACCCAGGTTCGAGACGCTGAACGTGCCGCCCTGGAACTCGTCGGGCTTCAGCTTGCGGTCCCGCGCGCGCTTGGCCAGGTCCTTCGATTCCGTGGCGATCTCGGCCAGGGACTTGGTCTCGGCCTTGCGGATGATCGGGGTGATCAGGCCGCCGTCGATGGCGACCGCCATGGCCACGTCTGCGTGGTGGTGCATGGCGATGCCTTCGGGCGTGTAGCTGGCGTTGGCTTCCGGCACGGCCTTCAAGGCCATGGCCACGGCCTTCATGACGAAGTCGTTGACCGAGACCTTGATCCCCTGAGGCTCCAGCATCGCATTGACCTGCGCCCGCGCGGCCAGCAAGCCGTCGATCTCGCAGTCGATGACCAGCGGGAAGTGCGGCACGTCGCGGAAGCTGTCGGTCAGGCGACGCGCGATGGCCTTGCGCATGCCGTCCAGCGGGATCAGGTCATAGCTGCCCGGCGCGATGCCCTGCTGCTCCAGCGACAGCACCTTGCGCGGCTCGCCCGATGCGGCGGCGGTCGCGCCCTTTGCGGCGCCGCCCTTGTCGGCGGACTCCACGTCCGCCTTGACGATGCGGCCGTGCGGGCCCGTGCCCTTGAGGCTCTTCAAGTCCAGCCCGGCGTCTTTCGCCAGGCGGCGCGCCAGCGGAGAGGCGAAGATGCGCTCGCCGTCCTTGACGGGCGCGGGCGAAGCCTTGGGGGCCTCCGCCTTTTCCGCCCTGGCTTCGGGCCTGGGCTCGGCCTTCTCTTCGGCCTTGGCTTCCGCCTTCGGCTCGTCCTTCTTCTTCGGCGCGGGCGCGGCCTCGTCGCCGGACAGACGCGCGATGGGCGTGTTGACCTTCACGCCCTCGGCGCCCTCGGCCACGAGAATCTCCAGAACCTCGCCCTCGTCGACCGCCTCGACCTCCATGGTCGCCTTGTCAGTCTCGATCTCGGCGATCACGTCACCGGCCGAAACGGTGTCGCCGACCTTGACGTGCCATTTGGAGAGGTTGCCCTCCTCCATGGTGGGCGACAGGGCGGGCATCAGGATGTCGGTCATTGGACGCTTCCGGGTTTGGTGTCTTCGACCACGGTCTGGGCGTTGTCAGCCTTGATGACGTCGCTCATCCCCTGAAGGATGCGGTGATACGCCTCCCGCTCGTCCTGACCGTGGCGAACCGAATAGCCATGGGCCATGTGGCGCGCCGCGATGGCCAGCATGCGGCCATATTCGGCCGGGTCCTTGAACGCCGGCTTGATGGACATCACCGGCTCGCCCCTGGACCACCACATGCGGGTGAACTCGACGGCCTGGGGATCGGCCGCGACGCTGTCCGGCGTGTGCAGCTTGAAGTCCTCGGACTGGCTCATGCCGTCACCGCCTTCACGGCCTTGATGATCTTGTCCACACCCGGCAGCGACAGGGCTTCCAGGTTCGCGGCGTAGGGCAGAGGCACGTCTTCCTGGTGCACCCGCAGCGGCGGGGCGTCCAGATAGTCGAAGGCATGCTCGATCACCCGGGCCACCACCTCGGCGCCGACGCCCATGGGGCCCCAGCCTTCCTCGGCCGAGACCAGGCGGTTGGTCTTCTTGACGCTCTCCACGATGGTCTCGTGGTCCAGCGGGCGCAGGGTCCGCAGGTCGATGACTTCGGCCTCAATGCCCTCTTCCGCCAGCTTTTCGGCGGCGGCGAGCGCAAAGCCCACCATGCGGCTGTGGGCCGTGATCGTCACGTCCGTGCCCTCGCGGCGCACCTTGGCCTTGCCGATGGGAAGGACCCAGTCCTCCACCTCGGGCACGTCGAACTCCAGCCCGTACATCATCTCGTGCTCGAGGAAGACGACCGGGTTGGGATCGCGGATGGCCGCCTTCAGCAGGCCCTTGGCGTCAGCCGCATCATAGGGCGCGATGACCTTCAGGCCGGGCACCTGGGCGTACCAGGCGGAATAGTCCTGGCTGTGTTGGGCGCCCACGCGGCTGGCCGCGCCGTTGGGACCGCGGAACACGATGGGGGCGCGGATCTGGCCGCCCGACATGTACAGCGTCTTGGCCGCCGAGTTGATGATGTGGTCGATGGCCTGCATGCCGAAGTTCCAGGTCATGAACTCGACGATGGGCTTCAGCCCGGCCATGGCCGCGCCGACGCCCAGCCCGGCGAAGCCGTGCTCGGTGATGGGCGTGTCCACCACGCGCTTGTCGCCGAACTCCTGAAGCAGCTCGCGGCTGACCTTATAGGCGCCCTGGTACTGGGCCACTTCCTCGCCGATCAGGAACACACGGTCGTCGCGGCGCATCTCCTCGGCCATGGCGTCGCGCAGGGCGTCGCGGATGGTCGTCTTGACCAGCCTGGCGTCGGACGGGATTTCCGGATCCTTCAGCGCGACCTTGGGCGTCACGGGCGCTGCGCCTTCGCCCTCGGTGGTGGCCGCTTCCTTCTCGGGGGAGTCGGCCTGCTCGGCCTTGGGCTCGTCCTTGTCGGCGTCAGCCTTCTTCGGTGCAGGCGCGGCGTCGTCTCCGGACAAGCGCGCGATCGGCGTGTTCACCTTCACACCCTCTGAGCCCTCGGCAACGAGAATTTCCAGCACCTCGCCCTCGTCCACCGCCTCGACCTCCATGGTCGCCTTGTCGGTCTCGATCTCGGCGATCACGTCACCGGCGGAGACGGTGTCCCCCGCCTTGATGTGCCACTTGGACAGCGTGCCCTCTTCCATCGTGGGGGACAGCGCCGGCATCAGAATGTCGGTCACGGGTCAGGCCTCCACGTAGACGTCGGTGTAGAGCTCGGACGGGTCCGGCTCCGGGCTCTCTTGAGCGAACTGCACGGCCTCGGCGACGATGGCCTTGATCTCGGCGTCAATGGCCTTGATCTCGTCCTCGGTGGCCTTGGCGTCCGCCAGCAGCTTCTTGACGTGCTCGATGGGGTCGCGGGTCTTCTTGACCTCGTCCACCTCTTCCTTTGCACGGTACTTGGCCGGATCGGACATGGAGTGGCCGCGATAGCGGTAGGTCTTCACTTCCAGGATGTAGGGGCCTTCGCCGGACCGGGCGCGCTCCACCGCGCGCTTCACCGCGTCGCGCACGGCCAGCACGTCCATGCCGTCGATCTGTTCGCCGGGGATGCCGAAGCTGGCGCCGCGCTGGCTCAGGTCGGTGGTGGACGACGAGCGCTCGATGCTCGTCCCCATGGCGTACTGGTTGTTCTCGATGATGTAGATGGCCGGCAGCTTCCACAGCTGGGCCATGTTGAAGCTCTCGTAGACCTGACCCTGGTTGGCCGCGCCGTCGCCGAAATAGACGAAGCTGACCGAGTCATCGCCCCGGTATTTGCCCGCGAAGGCCAGGCCGGTGCCCAGCGCCACCTGGGCGCCGACGATGCCATGCCCGCCATAGAAGCCGGTCGGCACGTCGAACATGTGCATCGAGCCGCCCTTGCCCTTGGAGGAGCCGCCGATGCGCCCCGTCAGCTCGGCCATGACCTCGTTCGGATCCATGCCCGCGGCCAGCATGTGGCCGTGGTCGCGGTAGCCGGTGATGATCTTGTCGTGGCCCTGCTTGACGCTGGCCTGCACGCCCACCGCCACGGCCTCCTGGCCGATGTACAGGTGGCAGAAGCCGCCGATCAGGCCCATGCCGTACAGTTGGCCCGCCCGCTCCTCGAAGCGGCGGATCAGGACCATCTGCCGATAGTACTCGAGCAGCTCGTCCTTGGTCGCCTGAGGCGTGTTTGGAATCTTCGCCGGGGGCTTGCCCTTGGCGGTGGTCGGTTTTTGAGCGGCGGCTTTCGCCATCCGGCGCCCTCCAGCTGAACTCTGAACGAACGGGTTCTTATCGTTACGGAAAGGGGGCTTTAGCAGCCTTCCTTCCCGGATGGCAAAGCCGGGCTTCGCCTGTAACGAAAGTTCAGGAGGCCGTGACCGCGCGCCGCTCCACCGGGATCAGATATTCGCCGGGCGCGGCGAAGCCCAGAACCACGCGTGCGCGCTCTTCAAGCAAGTCCCGCGACAGGTTGTCGGTGCGCAGGTAGCGAACGCGGAGCTCCAGATCCTGACGCCGGTCTTCCAGCTGGGCCAGCTCAACCTGACGGCGCTCCAGCATCTCCGCCCGTTCGCCATGGCTCAGCAGGCCACGCTCGCCGGTCAGCGCCTGCACCCCGAAGTACAGGATCAACAGGAAGATGATGCCCGTGGGCGCATAGGGACGCATGCGTTCGATCACTACAAACGCCCTTTCTGAGCGCAGAACTACGGAATCACCCCTGACCGAAAAGGCTTAATTATTGGTAGCTTGACCATAAACTGCACATACATGAAGGCAGCGCGCTCCTCCCTGGCGGCCAACCTTCGCGCAACCGAACGCCAGCTTGGCCGTTGAAGGCGTCCATTCAAGGAGGATGCCATGCGTTTGATGATCGTCGCCGCGAGCGCTGCGGTTCTGGGCCTGGCGGCCTGCAATCAGGAAGAAGACACGCCGGCCATGGACGAGACCGTCGCGGCCGAGGATGTGGCGATCGACACCGCCGCGACCGACCCGGAGCCCGAAAGCGCCCCTGTCATGGATTCGACCACGCAGGACAACGCCGTTCCGCCTGCGGATATGAACACCGGGCCGGGCCCGGTGACCGAAGACGCCCGTGCCGACGCCCAGGCCGAGGCGGAATCCACCAACCTGCGCCCGCGCACCGAATAGCGACGGCGGCTCAGGCCAGGAAAAAGGGCGGGTCTCGCGTGAGGCCCGCCCTTTTGATTTTCAGGGATCCTGCCGCAATCAGGCGGCGCCGTCCTGCTGCTTCTTGGGCTTTTCGGCATAGATCAGCAGCGGCTGGGCCCGGCCCTCGACCACCTCGGCGTTGACCACCACCTCTTCCACACCCTCGTAGGTCGGCAGTTCGAACATGGTTTCGAGCAGAATGCCCTCCATGATCGAGCGCAGGCCCCGGGCGCCGGTCTTGCGGGTGATGGCCTTCTTGGCGATGGCCGACAGGGCGTCATCGGTGAAGGTGAGCCCCACGTTCTCCATCTCGAACAGGCGGCCGTACTGCTTGACCAGGGCGTTCTTGGGCTCGGTCAGGATGGTGATCAGGGCCGCCTCGTCCAGATCCTCCAGCGTCGCCAGAACCGGCAAACGGCCGATGAACTCGGGAATCAGGCCGAAGCGCATCAGATCGTCGGGCTCGACCTCCTTGAGAATGTCGCCCATGCGGCGTTCGTCGATCTCCTTGACCTTGGCGCCGAAGCCGATGGAGGCCCCCACGCCACGCGCCGAGATGACCTTCTCAAGGCCGGCGAAGGCGCCGCCGACGATGAACAGGATGTTGGCTGTGTCGACCTGCAGGAATTCCTGCTGGGGATGCTTGCGGCCCCCCTGGGGCGGCACGGAGGCCACGGTGCCCTCCATGATCTTCAGCAGGGCCTGCTGCACGCCCTCCCCGCTCACGTCGCGGGTGATGGAGGGGTTGTCGGACTTGCGGCTGATCTTGTCGATTTCATCGATGTAGACGATGCCGCGCTGGGCCCGTTCGACATTGTAGTCGGACGCCTGGAGCAGCTTCAGGATGATGTTCTCGACATCCTCACCCACATAACCGGCTTCGGTCAGGGTGGTGGCGTCGGCCATGGTGAACGGCACGTCGATGATGCGCGCCAGGGTCTGGGCCAGCAGCGTCTTGCCCGACCCGGTAGGCCCGATCAGCATGATGTTGGACTTGGCCAGCTCCACGTCGTTGTTCTTCGTGGCGTGGTTCAGGCGCTTGTAGTGGTTGTGGACGGCGACGCTCAGCACCTTCTTGGCGTGGCTCTGGCCGATCACGTAATCGTCAAGGACTTCGCGGATTTCCTTGGGCGTGGGCACGCCGTCCTTGGACTTCACGAAGGCGATCTTGTGCTCTTCGCGGATGATATCCATGCAGAGTTCGACGCATTCATCACAGATGAACACGGTCGGTCCGGCGATGAGTTTGCGCACCTCATGCTGGCTCTTTCCGCAGAAGGAGCAGTACAGGGTGCTCTTGGCGTCGCCACTGGCGGCTTTGGTCATCGGCCTTCTCACTCTCGCGTCCCGAAACGATCCGGGCGCGCCTCCTTCCGTCACGATTCGCAAATCCTGCGCCGGAAGGTCTTCAAAAAATGACAATCACCCATCCGAAGGTCCATCACAACCCCGACGAGGCGAACCGGCGGCGGGTTTTCGCGGGATGGACGAGGCGGGGGAAAGGTCGTTACGGTCATTCCAGATGGGAAATCTCGCACCACTTCGCCAGCCCCAGGTTCTGGGTCCCGCGCCGGGCCAGCCTCTTGTCGCCTTCGATTTCGACGGGACCATGACCGTCAGGGACAGTTTCACCGATTTCCTGCGCTGGCGCGTGGGTGCAGTGGGCTACCTGTTCGGCATGGCGCGTCTGACGCCCGCCGCCCTCTCCTACCTGCGCACAAGGGACCGCGGAGCCATCAAGGCGGCGGCGGTGGCCGAGTTCCTCGACGGCGTCGACCGCAAGACCCTGAAAGGGCTCGCTGAAACCTATGCGGAACAGGCCTGGAGCCGTCTCATGCGCCCCGACGCCCTGGCTTGCTGGAACGACTGGGGCGCCAAGGGCGCGCACCGGGTCATCGTCACCGCCTCGCCCGAGATCACCGTGGCCCCCTTCGCCCGCCGCCTGGGCGCGGAGGCCTTGCTGGGCACCAAGCTGGCCTTTGATCACGACGACCGCATCACCGGCGCCTTCGCAGGCGAAAACTGCCGGGGCTGCGAAAAGGTCACGCGGCTCAAGACAGCCTATGGCGACGACGTCCGCCTGACCGCCGCCTACGGCGACACCTCCGGCGACACCGAAATGCTGGCCATCGCTGACCAGCCCGGGTTTCAGGTGTTTACGGCTAAACCCTAGCTCTTCTTGGGCTCTTCGGCCGGCGCTTCCTCACGCTGCTCATAGACATGGTCCACCAGACCCCAGTCCTTGGCTTCCTGGGCGCTCATGAAGTGGTCGCGGTCCAGGGTGCGCTCGACTTCCTCATAGGTCCGGCCGGTGTGCTGGACATAGATTTCGTTCAGGCGGCGCTTGGTCTTGATGATGTCCTCGGCGTGACGCTCGATGTCCGAGGCCTGGCCGCGGAACCCGCCAGAGGGCTGGTGCACCATGATGCGCGCGTTGGGCAGCGACACCCGCTGGCCCGCAGCGCCCGCCGTCAGGATCAGCGATCCGGCCGAGGCGGCCATGCCCATGCACACCGTCGAAACGGGCGACTTGATGTACTGCATGGTGTCGTAGATCGCGAGCGCCGAGGTCACAATGCCCCCGGGGCTGTTGATGTACATGGAGATTTCCTTCTTGGGGTTCTCGGACTCCAGGAAGAGAAGCTGGGCGCAGATCAGGCTGGCCATGCCGTCGTCGAACGGGCCGGTCAGGAAGATAATGCGCTCGCGCAGCAGGCGCGAGAAGATGTCGAACGCCCGTTCACCGCGGCTGGATTGCTCCACCACCATGGGGACGAGGTTGCTCTGGATGTAGTCGATCGGATCGCGCATGAAGGCCTTCTCGAAGCTGCGTGCGTGCGCGACTCGGGCGCCGCGCATCGTTGCTTCCTGATATCGCGTTCCCCGCGCCGCCTTGCAAGGCGCGGCCGACGGTTTCGCGTGTGACGGGTCAGCGGGCTTCCGCCACCTCCCACGCCGCGTCGACAAGGGCGCGGAACGGCGCGCGGCTGATTTCCGCCTGGGTGCTGATGGCCGTGGCCCGTTCGCGACTGATGCGGGCGGCGAGCGCAGCCGCCTCGCGCAGGGGCGGCAAAGCCTCCTCCGGACGGCCGGCCTCCAGATAGGTCCGGCCCAGGTTGGACCGCACATCCACCACCGTCTTGGGCCAGCGGGCGCCCTCCAGATCAACAAGTTGCACCGCTCGCGTCATGATGACGATGGTCTCGTCGAAGCGGCGCTCCATGTAGAGCGCATAGGACAACAGCTGCAGCGCATTGATCATCTGGCGGCTGTCCGGCCCGAAGCTGCGCTCGGTCATGTCCGCTGCGGATTGCAGGTGCGGGATCGCGTCGTCGTAGCGGCCCTGCAGAGCCATCACGAAGCCCAGTTGGCTCGCCGCCTCCTGGGTGACCACATTGGTTTCTCCCAGCGCCGGGAGCGCCAGGGCCAGGATCTCGGTGAACATCACCTCCGCATCTCCATAGCGTCCCAGGTCGGCCAGCACGCGGCCGATAAGCACCCGTGTGCGCAGAAGCGCGGCGGCGTCAGGCGCCAGCACGGCCTGTTCGAGCGCCAGGACCTGAAGCAGCAGGTCAAGGGCGCGCTCCTGACGCCCCGTGGAACCCAGATGAACAGCCAGATTGCGCAGGGGCACGGCGTTCTCGATGCTGTCGGCGCCATACTGTTGGGTCGTGAAGTCCACCACGCGGCGCAGGGCCGTTTCCGCTTCGTCGTGTCGCCCCATAAAGCGCCAGAGCTCGCCCAGGGCGCCGTACGCAAAGGACGCAGCCTCCTCATCATTCGCGCCTTCTGTCAGGGCGAGGGCTTCGAGATAAAGCGCCTCCGCATCGTCGAAGCGGTTCTGCTCCGTCCTAAGGCTGGCGAGATAGCGCAGCGCATTGGCCAGGGAGCCTTGACCTTCCCCGTCAAGGCGATACGCCGCGATGACCGCTTCCAGGTGGCGTTCGCCCTCCTCCAGCCGCCCCAACTCCACGGCCGCGTAGCCGAGGTAGGTGAGGACATAAAGCCGGTCCTGCGCCGTGGTCTCTTCGGCGCCCTCGAGAATGCGCAGCGCCTCGGTCAGGATCTCATAGGCGGCCTGATCCTCACCGATCTGGCTGAGCACCTGGCCATAGAGCGCCATGGCCATGCCGAACGCATGAGGATCACCCAGCGCGCGTCGGTGCTCCATGACCCGGCGACGATGGTCGGCCATGGCTGGCCAGTCGCGTTGCAGGGACGCCACCTGGGCGATGCGGGTGTGGACATCGGCCATCTGGGCGGCGTCGGCGCCCTCTCCCTCCAGTTCGGCCAGACGGGCGATCAGCAGGGCGCGGGCCTCGCCGTAGCGGCCGAGCCCCTTCAAGGCATCGGCGCGGGAAAGGTTGAAGGGCCGCCATGACCGGCGCTCGGAGTCCGTTCCGTTCTCGCCTGGCGCCGCAATCGTGAGGAGCGCATCGCCCTCGGCCAGCGCCTCGTCGTAGCGCCCCAGCGCGTTGAGAGTGAAAATGACATTGGCTGTGGCTGCGATGCTGCCCTGCCCTGCCGGCCCCTGCTCTCCCATATAGATCGCCTGGGCGCGTCTGAACTCGCCAAGTGACTCTTCCTGAAGGAAAAGCCGATCACGAAGCACCAGACCCAGCCGGTTCGCCGCGTAGGCGGTGGCGGTGTGATCGCCCCAGGCCGCGATGCTCAGCTCCAGGGCCCGTCGCAGCAGGGGCTCATCCACCGCGTCCTCGCCGTGAAGAAGCGTGCGAGTGGTGATCAGGTGCTCGGCCGCATGGCTGCGCCGGGCCGTCGTCAGGTCGGGCGCGTCCAGAGCGTAGGCCAGCCGCGGCTCCGCCTCGGCGTCGCGTCCCAGATCCTTGAGAATTTCCGCCTGGCTCAGACACGCTTCGCCCGGCGTGGCGCTGATTCCGCCATGCGCGCGCCACAGGTCGCAGGCGCGCCCGAAAGCCGGCGCAGCCTCCTCGGCCCGGCCGAGCTCGCGCAGGAGGAAGCCGTGGTCGAAGGCAACCAGCGCGGCCCAGGCCGAGGTATCGTGTGACGGGTCGTTCAGCGCCTGCGCAGACGGCGTCAGGACATCGAGCGCTTGCTCAGGCTCGCCCCCGGCGTACAGCGCGCGCGCCAGGTTGAAGGCGGCGCTGACGATCTGCTCATCGGACGGCGGCGCCGAGGGAGCGAGCACCGCGTGCGCCTGCGTCAGCAATGGCAGGGCTTCGTCGTGCTTCTGCTGAGCCACCAGATTGGCGCCGAGGGCGCGGCGCGATTCCGCCAGCGCCTCCTCGTCGTCCAGACGTTCGCGGATGGCCAGGTCGCGGCGTCGGTGCGCCTCCGCCGCCACATTGTCCCCCACCGCCTCGGCGACCGCTCCGCGTGAGGCGTGGGTGGCTGCGACGATGGGGTGATCCTCTCCATACACCCGGATTTCGATCGGCAGGATTTCGACCAGCCCGGCGTCGGCTTCAGCAAACCGTCCGGCTTCATAGTCGGCCAGAACACGCGCCTCGATGCGTGCAAGCGCCTCGCGGTCCGCCTCTGACGCCGCCGCCAGGGCGGGATCCAGCGCGTCCTGACGGGCGTGGGCGAGCGTCCCTGCCGCAAGCGAGGCCGCCAATACCGCGATGAGAAGATGTCGAGCGCCCAAAAGAAAACCCCGGCGATGGGTTCGCCGGGGGCACTCTAGGATCAGCGGTCGCCGAGCGGCGACTGACCGGGTCTGACGATGACTATTCCTCGTCGTCCTTCAACAGGTCTTCCTTGCTGATGGGCTCTTCCTTGACCTCGGCCTGATCGAAGATCAGGTCGCAGACCTTTTCCTCGTAGATCGGGGCGCGCATGCCCGCGGCGGCGTTGGGGTTCTGGCGATAGAAGTTCAGCACCGCCTGCTCCTGGCCCGGATAGTTGCGGGCCTCGGCGATGATCGCGTTGTTCAGCTCCTGGTCGGTCACGGTGACGTTGTTCTCGCGACCGATCTCGGCCAGCACCAGGCCCAGACGCACGCGGCGCTCGGCGATCTTGCGGTATTCTTCCTTGAGCTTCTTTTCCGACTTCTTGGCGTCGGCCTCGGGCAGGCGGCCGGCTTCCTTGTCGGCCTCCACCTGCTGCCAGATGCCGTCGAACTCGGCCTCGACCATCTTGGGCGGCAGGTCGAAGGAGTGCTGCTCGTCCAGCTGGTCCAGCAGGGCGCGCTTCAGCTTGAAGCGGGCGGCGCCCTTGTACTGCTGATTCAGGTTGTCGCGCAGCAGCTCCTTGAGCTTGTCCAGCGACTCCAGGCCCAGGCGCTTGGCGAATTCATCGTCGATCGCGCTGTCCTTGGGGGCCTTCAGGGCCTTGACCGTGACGTCGAAGGTCGCGGCCTTGCCGGCCAGATGAGCGGCTTGATACTGCTCGGGGAAGGTGACCTCGATGGTCTTCTCGTCGCCGACCTTGGCGCCGGTCAGTTGCTCCTCGAAACCGGGGATGAAGCGGTTGGAGCCGATGATCAGATCCGCGTCCTCGGCCGAGCCGCCCTCGAACGCCTCTCCGTCGATCTTGCCGACGAAGTCGATGGTCAGTTGGTCGCCCTCGGCAGCCTTCGGGGCCTTGCCGCCCTTGTCCTCATAGGTCTTGGCCTGACCGGCCAGTTCCTTCAGCGCCTCGTCCAGATCGGAATCGGCCGCCTCATAGACCGGGCGGGTCAGCTTCAGGGACTTGGGGTCCACCGGCTTGAAGTCCGGCATGACTTCCAGAGCCATCTCGTAGGACAGGTCTTCCTGGCCCGCGACCACCTTGTCCATGTCGGACACCAGCTTCATCTCGGCCGGGGCGGCCGGGCGCAGCTTGGCGTCGTCCAGGGCCTTCTGGCTGGACTGGTTCAGGGCGTCGTTGACGATCTCGCCCATCAGGTCGCGGCCATAGGTCTTGCGCACGTGCGACACCGGCACCTTGCCAGGGCGGAAGCCTTTCAGCTTCATCTGCGGGGCGACTTCGGCCGCCTTGGCGTCCAGCTTGGCGTTCAGCTCGGAAGCGGGGATGGTCACCGCGATCACGCGGCTGAGACCTTCGGCGGACTTTTCGACGACTTGCATGGACGTGTCTGACGCTCTGTGGCGGCGCTTTCGAGCAGCGCTCGCGGGTGGAAAATGCGAAAAGGGCCGCCCCGTGCGGAAGCGGCTCCTCGAAGCCCGCCCTTATGTCGGCAAGGGCGGTTCAGGTCAACGACCGGGTTTCGTTTGCCGCCCGGCGTGGCTATCTGGACGGCATGACCCAGCCCGCCTCCCCCATCGGCGTTTTCATCGCCCCCGTCACGCCTCTGCAGCAGAACTGCACCGTCGTCTGGTGCACCGCCACCAGCAAGGCGGCGGTGATCGATCCGGGCGGCGGCGTCGACATGATCCTGGCCGAGGTGAAGCGGCGCGGCCTGACCCTTGATCAGATCTGGATCACCCATGGTCACATCGACCATGCGGGCGGGGCGGCGGAGATGAAGGAGAAGTCCGGCGTCCGCATCGAGGGCCCCCACCCCGAGGATCAGTTCCTGATCGAGGGCCTCGCCGCCCAGGGCCAGATGTACGGCATGCCCGAGGCGCGGACCTTTGAAACGGACCGCTGGCTCGACGAGGGGGATGTGATGACGCTGGGTGAAACCGTCTGGGAGGTCCGCCACTGTCCCGGGCACACACCAGGCCATGTGATCTTCTTCAACCGGGCGGCCAGGTTCGCCCAGGTGGGCGACGTGCTTTTCAAGGGCTCCATCGGCCGCACGGACTTCCCGCGCGGCGATCATCAGACCCTGCTGGATTCGGTGGTGACCAAGCTTTGGCCGTTGGGTGACGATGTCACCTTCGCCCCCGGCCACGGGCCGGTCTCGACGCTCGGCGAGGAGCGCCGGACCAACCCGTTCGTGTCGGACTCGGCGCTGAAGCGCGCCTGACGCCCTAGCGCCGCAGAAGCATGCCCAGCACGACGCCGACGCCGACGGCGCCGAGGCTGCTGCGCACAGGATGGGCGCGGATGGTTTCGCCGGCGCGCTGTGTGCGGCTTTCAGCCCAGCTGCGACCTTCCCGCAGACCGCGTTCGATCCGGGCTGTCATGGGCGACGACCCGCTGGTCGCGCCGGCGTTCAGATCAGGCCGGGGGGACAATGTGGGGTCAAGGGAGCCGGTTTCGGGCGTGTTCGTGTCGGTCCGGGCGGTGACGTCGGTCATGGCGATCTCCTGCATGGGGTGGAGCCTGTTCAACTTGGCGCCCGCGCAGACGGTTCCAGCTTGGCCGTGAACATGCACGACCGCGGCGCGTTGGCTTCCTGACAAAGGAGACCACCCCATGACTTACATCGAACCCACGCCTCCCGGCGGACCGTCGCCCGAGATCGAGCCCGGCAACACCCCCGGCCCGGAAATCGATCCCGCGGACACGCCCACCGAGATGCCGCCGCTGGAACCGGGCGGCGGTGATGAAGGCGACTCCCGCCCCCACGACTGAAGACCCGCGAATTACCATCCGCAAGCGGAACCATGGCGGGGGCCCGGGGTTCACTTTTCAACAGCAAAGCACGCCTCTCAGGCGAACCGAAAGGAGCCCCGAAATGGCTGAAGGACAGACCCCGCGCGCGTCCGGCGTATCCAAGCGCGGCTTCGCGTCCATGGACCCCGAACGCCAGCGCGAAATCGCCCGCAAGGGCGGCGCCAGCGTCCCCAGCGAGAAGCGCAGCTTCTCCCAGGACCGCAGCCTGGCCGCCCAGGCCGGCCGCAAGGGCGGCGAAGCGTCTCACGGCGCCCGCAAGCCCGAGAAGAACGACCAGGGCTGATCCAGAACTGACGCTTACGATCAGGCCCCGAGCAGCACCAGCGCCACGCTGGGCTCGGGGCCGACGTACAGGTCGCGCACCCGCCAGCCCGCAGACTCAGCCAGGGCCGTCACACGATCCGGTGTGAACTTGCGCGAATTCTCGGTGTGAAGAGTTTCGCCTTCGCGGAACTTGAACCGCCGCCCAGACACCTCCACTACCTGATCCCGGCGCGCGCGAAGATGCATCTCGATGCGCGCCTCGTCCGCGTTCCACAGCGCCTGATGATGGAACGCCGACGGGTCGAAGTCCGCGTCCGCCTCGACATTCGCCCGCTCCAGCAGATTGAGATTGAAGGCGGCCGTCACCCCGGCGGAGTCGTCATATGCGGCGATCAGCACGGCGGGATCCTTGACCAGATCCACCCCCAGGATGAACAGGGAGCCCTCGCCCAGCATGGCGCGCGCGTCTTTCAGGAAGGCTCTCGCCTCTTCGGGGTCCAGGTTGCCGATGGTGGAGCCCGGAAAGAAGCCGACACGACACCCGCTCGGCAAGCCCTCAGGCAACGCCGCCGGGTGCAGGAAATCGCCCGCCATGGGGCGAACATCCAGCCTCGGATAAAGCGTCCGGATTCGGACCGCAGCCTCCTCCAGCGCCGTCTCGCTGATGTCGATGGGCACATAGGCGGCGACGCCGGGCGCGGCGTCCAGCAGCACCTCGGTCTTCTCACTGGCGCCGCTGCCGAACTCCACCAGCACAGCATCCTCACCCATGGCCTCGGCCAGTCGGGGGGAGACTTCGGCCAGCAGCGCCGCCTCCTGGCGCGTGGGATAGTATTCCGGCAGGCGGGTGATGTCCTCGAACAGACGTGAGCCGGCGGCGTCATAGAACCATTTGGGCGACATGGCCTTCGGCGAGGCGGACAGCCCCTCGATCAGGGCCTGGGCGAACGGCTCCAGATCGTCGGTCCCTTGCGAACGCCGCGCGGGCGCGTCCTCGGCCAGTCTCAGTCCCATGAATTGCCACCTCTGATGCGGATAGAAGAAATTGCGGTAGGTCGCGCGCGAATGCCCCGGCGCCGTGGCCCAGGAGGCGCCCCGCGCCACCATCTGGTTGGCCATGAACTTGCCGTTGTACTCCGCCGCCGTGCCCTCCGTGGCGCGAAAGCCCGGATAGGGAAGATAGGCGCTGCCGGTCCATTGCCAGACCTGGTCGAAGGCGTTGTCCAGCGTCCCCTGCTTCATCGCATGCTCCCACTCGAACTCGGTGGGCAGCCGCTTGCCGGACCAGCGTGCGAAGGCGTCTGCCTCATAGAAGCTGACATGACGCACCGGCGCGTGGGGATCGATCGCCTGCGGGCCCGCCAGGGTGAAGACCCGCCAGTCATTCCCCTCGCCGCGCCAGTAGTCTGGCGCGGTCCAGCCGTGAGCCTGAACCGCCGCCCAGCCGTCCGACAGCCACAACTCGGGGCGCCGATAGCCGCCGTCCGCCATGAAGGCCAGCCAGTCGCCATTGGTCACCAGCGACCGCGCGATCCGGAACGGCGCCAGCATCACCGGATGCGCCGGCCCCTCGTTGTCAAAGGCGAAGCCCGCGCCGTCATGGCCGATGCTGACGAGCCCGCCGTCGAAATCCGTCCATCCCCGATCCGCGCCGGCCGCGTCCGGCCCGCCCGGCTCCGCGCCATAGGCCGCCGGCTCCAGCGGCGAACAGGACATCAGGTGCAGCAGGTCGGTCAGGAACAGCTCCTGATGCTGCTGGTCGTGGTTCAGGCCCAGATCGAACAGATAGCGTTCCTGCGGATCCTCCAGCCCCTCGCCCAGAAAGGCGATCATGCGGCGGTCGATCTCGCGGCGATAGGCCAGCACCTCGTCCAGCGACGGGCGCGTCATCAGACCCCGGTTCGGCCGCACCACCCGGGCGCCGAGCGCCTCATAGTAGGAGTTGAACAACCGCCCCAGACGCTCGTCCACCGGCTGATAGCCTGGCCGTCGCGCCAGCAACATCACCTCGAAGAACCAGCTTGTGTGAGCCAGGTGCCACTTGCCCGGACTGGCGTCGGCCATGGACTGGGCGCCCAGATCTTCGGCGGACAATCCGGCGGCCAGACCGGTCATCCGCGCGCGCACGATCTGGTAGCGATCCGTGTCCTGACAGGATGCCCCGTCGACCCTGCTGGCGATGTTCATGGCGTGACGCCCCCCGTGTTCTGAACGTCCATTCGCCCTTCCGCGTACAGTCTAACACCCGGGGCCGGGCGCTGTTCCCCAAATGCGCCTATGGCCGGAACACTCTGTTTGGCCTCGCGTTCTCAGCATCGTCCGCCGGATGTGGCGGCCCCAGTTCCTGTCCGCAAGGTCCCGCCCATGCCCGCTCGCGCGTCTGTTGTTGATTCGCGCCCTGAAGGGGACGCCGACACCGGCATCGCCGAACCCGCGGTCTGGCGAGAACAGGTCATCGCCCTGATCCCTTCGCTGCGAGCCTTCGCATGGTCCCTGTCGCGCGACCCGTCCGACGCCGACGATATGGTGCAGGAGACCCTGACCAAGGCCTGGACCCACCGCGACAAATTCCAGCCGGGCACCAACCTTCGCGCCTGGCTGTTCACCATCCTGCGCAACAGCTGGTACACGGCCGTCTCCAAACACCGCCGCGAGACGCCGGACGAGGACGGCAAGATGGCCGCGACCCTGACCAGCCCGCCGTCGCAGGAATGGTCCGTCGAACTGCATCAGCTTCAGGCCGCCCTGAACACCCTGCCCCCCGAACACCGCGAGGCCCTGGTCATGGTCGGCGCTGCGGGCCTGTCTTACGAGGAAGCCGCCGAGATCGCCGGCTGCGCCCTGGGCACCATCAAGAGCCGGGTCAACCGGGCGCGCAACCGTCTGGCCCAGATCATGGACGTGGATCGCGAGAGCGACGCGGCCTAGTTGCGCTTGTCGCCCTTGGCCGAGGGCGCGCCGCTGATGCGCCGGGCGTGGTCTTCCAGCGTCTCGGGAACCCTTTCGGATTCAATCCGGCGAACCGCAGCCTTCAACACCGCGTCGGCGCGCAGGGACGCAGGCTTTCCGCGCTTGTCAGAATCCTTGGCCAATCCGTCCCCCGACGCGCTGCAAAGGCCAAGCTTGCCATGATCCGTCACGCCTGTCGCGCACAGGATGTGCGACGCAGACGGATCACTTGACGGCGTGTTTGGCGTATTCCAGCCGCGCGATGGTGCGGTTGTGAACCTCGTCCGGGCCGTCGGCGATGCGCAGGGTGCGGACCATGGCGTACATGGCCGCCAGCTCGGTGTCGCCCGACACGCCCGCGCCGCCGAACGCCTGGATGGCGTCGTCGATGACCTGCAGCGCCATGCGCGGCGCCGCCACCTTGATCTGGGCGATCTCGGAGCGGGCGTTTTTGACCCCCACCTCGTCCATCATCCAGGCGGCCTTCAGCACCAGCAGCCGGCACATCTCGATGTTGGTGCGCGCCTCGGCCACCCGCTGCTCCCACACCGAATGCTCGGCGATGGTCTTGCGGAAGGCCGTGCGGGTCAGAAGCCGCTGCACCATCAGCTCCAGCGCCGCCTCCGCGCAGCCTATGGTGCGCATGCAATGGTGGATGCGGCCCGGCCCCAGACGCCCCTGGGCGATCTCGAAGCCGCGGCCCTCGCCCGCGATCAGGTTCTCGGCCGGCACGCGCACGTTCTCCAGCACCACCTCGGCGTGGCCGATGGGAACCTCGTCATAGCCGAACACCGTCAGCATCCGCTCCACGCGGAAGCCGGGCGTGTCCGCCGGCACGATGACCATGGACTGCTGGGCGTGGGTGGAGGCGTCCGGGTCCGTCTTGCCCATGACGATGGTCACGGCCAGGTTCGGGTGCGCCATGTTGGTGGACCACCACTTGCGCCCGTTGACCACATAGTGGTCGCCGTCCCGCTCGATGCGGGTCTGGATATTGGTGGCGTCCGACGAGGCCACTTCCGGCTCCGTCATCAGGAAGGCCGAGCGGATCTCCCCGGCCATCAGGGGTTTCAGCCAGCGGTCCTGCTGGGCCGCGTCCCCGAACATGTGCAGCACTTCCATGTTGCCGGTGTCGGGGGCGTTGCAGTTGAACACCTCCGCCGACCACAACGCCCGGCCCATGATCTCGGCCAGGGGCGCATACTCCATATTCGTAAGGCCGGCGCCGTCTTCGCCCGGCAGGAACAGGTTCCACAGCCCCTCGGCCTTCGCCTCGGCCTTGAGCCGCTCCATGGTGGGCGGCTGAACGTTCGGCTCGGCCCGCACCTCGGCCCAGTAATCGGCGGCGGCGGGCAGCACACGCGCGTCCATGAAACGCTTCAGGCGGTCCTGCCATTCAAGCGCGCGGTCGGAATGCTGGAAATGCATAGGCGTATCCCCTCTCCCTCCCCGTCCCGGGGAGGGTGGTCGCGAAGCGACCGGGTGGGGAGGACTCGGCAAGGCAGGCTCGCTGTCTCGCTCAAGGCGCCCCCACCCCGTCATCGCTGCGCGTTGACGGCCCTCCCCCGAGAGGGAGGGAGAAATGCAGCCAGGCCGCCTAGCGCTTCAGCAGCGGGGCCAGCTTCTGGGCGATCATCATGTCGCCGGCGATCTTCAGCTTGCCCTGCATGAAGGCCATCATCGGATCCAGCTTGCCTTCCGACAGAGCCATGAAGTCGTCCCAGCTGATCGACACCACGGCGTCGGCGGGCTTGTCCTCATTGGTCACGGTGTTCGGCACCGAGGCGCCGTCGATGTAGATCTGGCCGGTGTCGCCCAGGTCGATCTTGACGGTCTTGCCCAGGCCGGAGTTCTCGCCGACGGCGCTGCGGATGTGTTCGGTAACGGAAGCCAGATCGGCCATGGTCGTCTCCCTTGATCGACGTTTGATGTGATGGGTAGCCCTCGACGCGGCGGGCCACAAGATCACCTAGCGTCAAGAGCGCAACAGTTTCGTGAGGCCGCACCCGCTCCAGCTCCCTGTCCAGCCGCCAGCGACAGGACCGTCTTGCGTTAGGCCTCTCACATCTGCTTCATGACCACATCGGATGCGTTCGGGGGCCGTCGTCCTTGCTGACGCCGGTGCATCCGTGGAGGCCGAGCAGCAGCCGCAGGGCTGGGTCGCGCCGCCCTCTCCTCACCATAGTTTTCAGACTCGGGACGACCGCATGACCCTGGACAGCGACTCCGCCGACGAACGCCCCCGGGGCGTCGTGCACCGCTACTGGTTCGGGATCGTACTGTGGAAACGAATTCTGCTGGCCCTGGTCCTGGGCGCTGTCGTCGGCCTGATCTGGGGCGAAGGCGCCGGCCAGATCCGCTGGCTGGGCGACCTGTTCGTGCGTCTGATCCAGATGGTGGTGGCGCCGCTGGTGTTCGTCACCATCGTGTCCGGCGTGATCAGTCTCAGCGACCCCAAACGTCTGGGCTCCATCGGGGTCAAGGCCGTGTCGTTGTATGTGCTGACCAGCCTGACCGCAGTGGGTGTCGGCCTGACCCTGGCCCTCCTTATCCAGCCCGGTGCGGGCGTGGACTTCTCCGACGCGATCCCCCGCGAAGGGCTCGAGGCGGCCCAACCGTTCGCCGGCCTGATCGAGATGATCGTGCCGACCAACCCGATCGCCGCCCTGGCCTCGGGCCAGATTCTCGCGGTGATCTTCTTCGCCCTGATCCTCGGCGCGGCCATTCTGGTGTCCGGCGAGGCGGGCAAGCCGCTGGCCGATGTGTTCAACTCCGCCGCCGAGGCCATGCTCAAGCTGGTGGGCTTCATCATGGAGGTGGCGCCCTTCGGCGTCTTCGCCCTGATCGCCTGGGTCATGGGCACCACCGGCCTGTCGGCCTTCGTCAATGTGGCGCTGCTGGCCTTGTGCGTGGTGGTCGGCTGCCTGATCCAGATTCTGGTTTTCCAGGGCGGGATCATCAAGCTGTTCGCGCGACTTCCGGTCTGGCCGTTCTTTCGCGACGTGACCGACGCGGCGCTGGTGGCCTTCTCCACCTCGTCGTCCTCGGCGACCCTGCCGGTGACCATGGCTGTGGCCGAGGGCAATCTGGGCATCAAGAAGCCGGTCTTCTCCACCGTCCTGCCGCTGGGCATGACCGTGTCCATGGACGGCACCGCCCTGTACATCGGCATCCTCGCCGTCTTCGCCGCCCAGGCCTTCGGCATCACCCTCAGCGCGTCCGACTACGCCCTGATCGTGGTCACGACCCTGCTGGTGTCCATCGGCACAGCCCCGGTCCCCTCGGCCTCGCTGTTCATGCTTGCGGCCGTGCTTCAGGGAATCGGCGTCGATCCGATGCAGACCGCCCTGCTGGTGGGCTTCGTCCTGCCGTTCGACCGCATCCTCGACATGACCCGCACTGTGGCCAACGTCATCAGCGACCTCGCGGTCGCCACCGTCGTCGGCAAGTGGGAGAACGAGATCGACGTGGAGGCCTACATCGCCCCGCCGGTGAAGTGACGCGACGGCTTACGACCGCAAACACCTCGAACCGGCGCGGACCCATAGGGCCCTCTTCAGGCGCCGCCCAGGTCAACCGGCGAAGACGTCATCACCCTGAAGGTGTGCAGATCGCCGTCCGCAGCCCGGATCGAGATATATTCGCCCGGCACGAAACGCTCGTCGTCCAGACGAAAGCCGAACTCGTCATCCGCCTCGCCGGGTTCGAAATCGAAGAACCATCGGCCATCGTCAGACTGGGCGAGGCGACCGACGGCTTCCGTTGCATCATTGCGGAAACGGCGGACGCGACAGTGCTCGGCCTGGGTCCGGCAGGCCGCCTTGTCCAGCTTCTGGTCGCTGTCCAGAGGGATGACCAGATCATAGCCGAAGCCGGAATCCCCGGCCGGATGATCCGGTTCACGGGCCAGTTCCAGCCGCACGTGGTGAAAGGCGGCCTGAGCACTCATTCTCCGGCTCCAGGATCACGCATATCGAGATTCGACCAAATGGCGATTCCGCCGACCGACACGATGAACGCGGCGAAGGCGGCGACCACGCCGCCGAGAATGATGAGGGATTGAAGAGTCATGATGGTCTCCTTTCCCCTCGATCCTGGGCGTCGTGAATCCTCGCGTCCTTGATCCGGATCAAGGACGGCGCGCTCTTCCTTTCCCTGATGAAGATCGTAAATGACGGATTACAAGCCGAGGCGGCCGAGGCGGCTCATCTTGTCCAGCCAGACGCGCCGTCGTCCCAGAGAGGCCCCCTCGACCATGCCGAAGACGGTAGTCTTGACCGGCCCGAAACCTACGAACTGGAAGACGTTGCGGCTGAGGCTTCTGAGGCTGTGCGCGCCGAACCAGCTGAAATAGACCCAGCCCGGCATGCCCATGGTGACGACCAGCCGCGCGGACCGCCCCTTGAGCAACCCGCCCTTGGCCGTACGCTTCGGATCAAACGCAAAATCGGGACGCAACACCTGTTCGAGGAAAGCCTTGAGGACCGCCGGCACATCGCCCAGCCACAGGGGATAGATCACCACCACATGTTCGGCCCAGAGCAGATCCTGCTGACAGATCTCCACGATTTCCGGCGCCGGGCTCTCCCAGTCCGAGCGGCTGGTGAGCAACGGAATGTCCAGGTCACCCAGGATCAGGGTGCGCAGGGTGTGACCCGCCTCACGCGCACCTTCACGATAGGCCTCGGCCAGGGCATGGCACAGGCGCTGCGGCGAAGGATCCGGATGACCTTCGATGATGAGGATGCGCCGGGGCGGCTTGCGGAGCGTGTCCATGCGCCATGATCGTCGCCCGCCTCGCGGCCGGCCTTGATTCAGATCAACGGGACAGGTGATCCGGCCGGATCAGTAGCCCGCCGCCAGAGCCAGCCGCATCAGGTCGGACAGGGTGCGGACGCCCGCCTTGGTCATGAGGCTGGCCCGGTAGACCTCGACCGTGCGCGCGCTGATCTCCAGGTCTCGCGCGATCTCCTTGTTGGACTGTCCCGACGCCACCCCGGCGAGCACATCCCGCTCCCGGGGACTGAGACGGCTCAGCCATTCGGGCGTGTCCACCGACGCGGCGCCGGCCGGCGTCGGGGCCGAAGCCGCCAGCGCTCCTTCAACGAGCCGGATGAACACCTGGTCGTGGAACGGCTTCTCAAGGAAATCCCAGGCCCCCGCCTTCATGGCCTCGACCGCCATCGACACATCCGCGTGCCCCGTGATGATGAGGACCTGATGGGGCAGGTCGAGCGTCCTGATCCGCCGCAGCAGATCGAGCCCGGACAGACCCGGCATGCGCACATCCGTCACGATGCACCCGGGCTCCAGATCCCGTCCGCGAGCCAGCAGGGAATGGGCTTCCGGATAGGTGCGGTGCGCATGACCGCGGACGTCCAGCAGGAAAGACAGCGACTCCCGCATGGCTTCGTCATCGTCCACGATGTGAACCACAGGATCGGTCATCAGACCCCCTCTCTGGCCAGGGGGACCGTGAAGGCGAACATGGTCCCTCCCACGTCGTTCTGCTCACACCAGATCGAGCCGCCGTGAGCCTCCACGATGGTGCGGCAGATCGAAAGCCCCACGCCCATGCCGTCAGACTTGGTGGTGACGAAGGGCTGGAAGAGCCGCGCCTGCACCTCCGGCGCCAGGCCCTTTCCAGTGTCGCTGACCCAGATTCGGGCGAAGCCTTCATCGTGAGCGGCCACGCCGATGATGAGGTCGCGCCGGGGTTCCCCGACCATGGCCTCAATGGCGTTGCGGATAAGGTTCAGCGCCACCTGCTGGATCTGGATCGAGTCCGCAAGCACCGGGCCTACGTTCCGGTCGAACTGATAGGAGACACGCAGATCCAGGGGGCGCGCGCCGATCAGGCCCAGGGCGCTGGCCTCCTCCATGATCTTGACCGGATCCTGAGGCGCCCGCTCCGTGTCGCCCTTGGCGACAAACTCCCTCAGGTGGCTGATCACATCCCCGGCCCTGAGCGCCTGATCCCCCGCCTTCCTGAGCGCTTCACGCACCCGCTTCAGATCGGGATCGGGCTGTTCCAGCAAGGTGGCGGAGCCCTTCATGTAGTTGTTGATGGCTGCCAGAGGCTGATTGAGTTCGTGGGCCAGCGACGACGCCATCTCACCCATGATGCTCAGGCGGGACACGTGGACAAGCTCCGCCTGAAGCTCCTGAAGCCGCCGCTCCTGCTCGCGCTTGTCGGTCAGGTCGCGCACAAAGCCGGTAAAGAAGCGATCTCCGTCGAAATTCGCCTCGCCGACCGCCAGCTCCATGGGAAAGGTGGACCCGTCGCGCCGCTGGCCCACGACGATGCGCCCGATTCCGATGATCCGGCGTTCACCGGTCGTTCGATACCGGTCCATGAAGACGTCGTGATCATCCCGGTAGGGAGACGGCATGAGCACCTTGACGTTGCGGCCCTCCACCTCGGCCGTCCGCCACCCGAACAGTCGTTCGGCCGTCGCGCTGAACGACTGGATAATGCCCTTTTCGTCGATGACGACCATGGCCTCGGGGACTGTATCCAGGATGGACTGAAGGTGGGCCTGCCGCGCGGCGGCCTGTCGGCGACGCGTGAGATTCATGTGCCCCATTTGCGCAACCACGGGCCCGATGATCAGGAACAGCAGGGCGTCAAGGATGTTGGCGCGATTGAGCCAGAGCGCGTCGCCCAGAAGCAGGACGGACATGATGAGGCACAGGCCCGTGGCCGCCAGGGCGGGGGTGCGCCCGCCGAACGTGGCCGCAAGCAGCACAACCGGCAGGTAGAGCAGGAAGAAGCTGCGGTCGGTGAATGTCTCATCCAGGCCGAAGCGCAGCATGAGCACCACGGCGACGCCCGCGACCACCGCCAGGACGCCTCGAACGAGATCATCCCTCTTGACTGCCGTCAGGTTGACTAGCCGCATGCCCATCGCCGCAAAGGAGAGGTCACGGGGACTATCACGACGGCGCCGAACGCCGCCACTTCTTTCCGGCGCGGTGGCGCCCGCCGTCGCCGTGGGACGCAACGTCAGGCGTCGGCCCAGGCCCGCAGCCGTTCAGGCCGCAGCAGGCGATAGCGGCGCGCGCCGAAGAACTCGACCATGCCCTCGGCCTGAAGCTGGGACAGCATGCGTGAGACCGTCTCGATCGTGAGGCCCAGATAGTCCGCCATGTCCTGACGGCCCATGGCCAGTTCGCCATGACCCATGCGGCGGCTCAGCGACAGCAGAAACACACCGACTCGCTCAAGGGCCGTATGGCGCCCCAGCAGCATCAGATGCTCCCGCGACCGCTCCAGCTCCTGGGTGGTGGCTTCCCAAAGAGCGGCCTGGATGCGCGTGTCGCCGGTGTGCCCCGGAAGCGCCGCGCCGGGCTTGAAGACCAGCACTTCGCAGGTGGTCAGCGCCTCGGCTGCGAACCGGTGCGTCTGACCGCACTCGAGCCCGAACATGTCGTCGCCGAAATAGAAATCGCCGATCTGGCGACGGCCATCGCTCATGATCCGGGTCGTGCGCACCGCGCCCGAGATGACCCGGTACAGCAGGTCCGCCTTCTCGTCCTGGGTGTAGATGTCCTCGCCGCGGGCGAACACCATCCGGACGCCGAGTCCTTCGAAAGGCTCCGGATGGGCGAGGGTTTGAAGGGCGGGATCCAGAAGGGTCATGGGCTTGCTCCTTGAACCCAAGCTAGGCGCGCGCCGGAGACCCTGAAATTCGGGACCGCCCCCTAAGGGATTCTACGGAGTGGCCAGCCCCGCCTTTTGATCTGCATCATGGCGGCTTGGCGTTGGCGGAGGGATGGTTCGCTCAAGGAGGCGCTCATGCAGATGTACGGCAAATGCCTGGTTGTGGTGGCGGATGGGGAAAACGCCCGCCTGTTCGAGGAGGGGCGGCGCGGGGGTCCCTTGGCGGAACGCCCTGCCTGGACCGAAGATCTCACGCCCACGGCGACCACCGCCCACGCCAAGGGCCGGGTTTTCGAGCGCTTCGGTCCCGGATCGCACACCATTGACGCCATGCGGCCCAAGGACCGGTCCGAAGCACGATTTCTCGAAAATCTGGCGGAACGCGTGGACAAGCTGGTCGTCAGCGAGGGCTTTGAAGACGTGATCCTCATCGCGCCCCCACGGGCCCTTGGCGTCTTACGTTCAGCCCTGCCGCCCGCCACGCTGAAACGACTGGGAGCCAGCGAGGCCGCCGAACGATGCGGCGAGACCCCCACTGCTCTTCGCGACGTCGTCAGGCGCCTTCGCGGACAAGCCTGAACCGCCAATCAAGGAGTGATGTCATGCGTAATCTACTCGTCGCCGCCATGGCCTGCGCGGGCGCCGCCTGCGCGCCCTCGCCCGAGATCAGCACGACCGGAGACGCGCGTCTCGACTCCACCGGAATGGAAGCCGCGGCCGCCGAGCGCGCGGAGATGATCGTACGCTCGAACTGTTCAGGCTGCCATGCCGTCGGACTGACCGGCGCCAGCCCCTTGCCGTCCGCGCCGCCTTTCCGCGAAGTCGCGGCCAGGCGTGATCTCTTTCTCCTTGAAGAGGACTTCGGGCGGGGCCTGGTGACCTCTCATCCCGACATGCCGCCGTATCGATACCGCGCCAGCGAGATCGACGATCTGATGGCTTATTTCCGCAGGCTGGAGCGTGAGGGCCGGCTGTAACGCAACGACCGTCCGGCAGGGTCCGCTCGGGCCAGAGTCCCAACGAAGGAACGTCCCATGGCCTATGCAAGTCTGATGGTTCACGTCGACCATGGTGTGGAAAGCGACACCCGCGTGACCCTGGCGCACGACATGGCGACGACGTTTGACGCCAGGCTGATCGGTGTCGCCGCCACTGCGCCGGACACCTGGGCCATCGCGCCCTACATGCACGGCGCCTTGCTGGGCGATGCGCTCGACATGTACATGGACATGGCCAGAGACAATCTCGCTCAAGCGGCCGCTGATTTCGCGACCCTCACCAAACCCCGGGCGAGCCGGTGTGAATGGCGCGGCGAAATGGGTGACCTGGTCGAGGTGATCCCCCGGCAGGCCCGCGCCGCCGACGTGATCATCCTGGGCCGTCAGCCTCATTCAAACGCCGTCTGGCGGATCGACGTCGGGGATGTGTTGTTCGCCGCCGGCCGGCCGCTGCTGCTGACGCCTCCTGACCCGGCCCCGAATCCGGTCGGCGCTCCCGTGCTCTTGGCCTGGAAAGACACGGCGGAGACCCGCCGGGCGGCCCTGGCCGCACTCCCGCTGTTGAAGCTGGCGGAACGGGTCGAGGTCCTCGAATTCTGCCGCGACGACGATCTGGAGGACGCCGGCGCCCGCACCGCCGACGTGGCCGGTTTTCTGCGTCTGCACGGGATCACCGCGGGGTCTCAAGCCAGCGCCATCGGGTCAGCCTCCGCAGGCGACGGCCTGCTTGCGGCGGCCGACGACTACGGCGCCGGGCTGATCGTCGCCGGCGCATACGGCCATGCAAGGCTGCGACAACGGGTTCTGGGCGGCGTGACGCGCACACTGCTGGAGAAAAGCCCGCTCTGTCTGCTGCTCAGCCACTGACCTGCACCCATCGCACAGCCCCGAGGATCCCATGGCGTACAAAGATATTCTTCTGCCCCTCTTCACCTACCCGACGCCCATCCCCGAATCGGCCATGCGCAACGCCGCGGCCATAGCCATGCGGTTGGGCTGCGGATCGGACGGCGGCGAACTGGCCGCCATGGTCTTCAGGGTCCAGATCCAGCCCACGCGGAACCGTCTGGCGAATTTTCTGGCCCAGACGGACGACCTGATCCGTGAAGAAAACCGTCGATGCGTCGCCGTGGCCGAAAAGACCGCCGCCGCGTGGTCGGAAATCGCCGCCGGGTGCGGCCTGAGAAACCGGACGTTCATCCGCGACGTGGACATGTTCGGCGAGGCCGAGGCGCTTTCCAGTGCGGCGCGGACCTCCGACATCTGCATGGTCTCGATCGGTCCCGAGCAGGAAATCGACAAGGCGGCGGCGGAATCGATGCTGTTTTCGTCAGGGCGACCGCTCCTGATCTTCCCCGAGGCCAATCCGCTGCGGGACAGCGGGACCTTCGAGCGCATCGTCGTGGCCTGGGACGCAAGCCGAGCTGCGGCGCGAGCCCTCGGGGACGCCCTGCCCCTGCTCATCGGCGCAAGCGACGTCCGTATTCTGACCGTGGTCGGCGAAAAGGCCTCGGCCAGGTCCGGCCAGGGCGCAGAGGTGATCCGGCATCTGGCGCTGCACGGCGTGCAGGCGACGGTGGATGAGGTCGACGCCGCCGGCCGGCCCATAGGCCAGGTGCTGGAGACCTACATGAACCAGCAGGACGCAGACCTGCTGGTGATGGGCGGCTTCGGCCATTCCCGGGTGCGCGACTTCCTGCTCGGCGGCGCGACCGGCGCGCTCCTGAAGGATCCCAAATTTCCGGTCCTTCTCTCCCATTGATGACCCGCGGGCTGAGGCCGCGATGGAAGGGGCGCAGCTCTGCGGCTCTGGCCGGACTCGGGGCGGTCTATCTGATCGTCCTCGTCCTCGGCCTGGCGACGGCGCCGGAGGGCGCCCCCATCACCGATCCGTGGTTCACCCTGATGGAGGGGCTGATCCTTCTGATCGCGCCCCTGATGGTGGCGATGATGGCGGACATCCATGCGCGGGCGACGCCCGAGGCAAGGACTGGAGCGCTTCTCGCGGTCGCCTTCATGACCGTGGCGGCGGCGATTACCTCTACGGTTCATTTCTCGATTCTCGCCCTCAGCCGCACGCCGCCCTTCTCTGACGCCGCGTGGTCGGGGGTCTTCGCGTTCGAGTGGCCGTCGGTGGTTTACGCCCTGGACATCCTGGCGTGGGACGGGTTCTTCCCCCTGGCCCTGTTCTGCGCGGCCCCGGCCGTTCGCAGCAAGCTGATCCGCCGCCTGCTGCTGCTGGCGGCCGCCCTCGCCCTCATCGGGCTGCTGGGGCCCGTCCTCGGACGGATGGACATCCGCAACATCGGCATCCTCGGATACGCCGTGGTCTTTCCGCTCGCCGCAGCCCTTTACGCATTCCGCCCCCCGGCCCTGGAGCCGAGCGGCGCCTGAGGCGCGGCGCGTATCCGGCTGTGGCTGAAACAGAAGCGGCCCCGCATCGGGGGCCGCTCCATGCCTGTCGTGCTGAACCGGCGTCAGAACCGGCGCGACACGCCCAGCGAGACCACCCAGGGATCCAGGCTGACGTCGCTGGTCAGGGCGCCGCCGTTGATCTCGGCGTCCGTGTCGAACCAGATCTTCTTCACGTCCACGTTTAGGCTCCACGGGCCCTGCAGCCCGATGTCGGCCCCGGCCTGCAGCGCCAGGCCGAAGCCGTCGTCCAGGTCCACCGTAAAGCCGTTCATGTCTTCGCCTTCAAAGAAGACCATGTAGTTCACGCCCGCACCCACATAGGGGCTGAACCGTCCCTCGGTCAGCGGGCGGTACTGCAGGGTCACCACGGGCGGCAGCACCCAGGTCTCGTGCACCGCCACATCCGTGCCCGGTCCCTGGGCGCGGATTTCATGCTTGGTGGCGCCCAGAATGGCCTCGACGGCGAAGTGGTCGGTCAGGAAATAGGTGAACCCCAGCGTCGGCATGGTGCTGTCGCCCACATCGACGTTCAGGCCGGTGCCCACGCCGGCCGAGGTCAGGATCGCGTCGTCGGCGCCCGACGACACATTACTGACCCGCGCCGAGATCAGCCACTCGCCGGCGCGGGGCGCGCGCCAGGCGTCGTCGCTCTGGGCCAGGGCGGGGGCGGCGCAGGTGGCCGCGGCCAGGGCGGTGAGGATAAAGGTCTTCGCTTTCATGATGTCATCCCCGACGCCCGGTCGCCTCATGCGGCCTCTGTGGCGTCTTGTGCAGAGGATGAACCGGGGCCGAAGCCCGCGCCTTGATTTAGCGCAAGTCCTTGCTGGAAAAGACGTTTCAGATCACGCGCGCATGACGGTCAGCGGGCACGGTATGGGCGTCGAACACCGCACAGACGGCGCGCACGAACGGACGTCCCAGCGGGGTCACCGTCACCCGCGTCCCCTCGATCCTTATCAGGCCGTCCGCTGCGAACGGCTCCAGACGGCTCCAGACATCGCCCAGGCTGTCCGGATCGAAACCGTGAAGCCGGGTGCAGGCGTCCACATCCACCGCGAAGTCGCACATCAGCCGTTCGATGAGCGCGCCGATCAGGACGTCCTGATCGGTCAGGCCGACGCCGCGCGCCACCGGAAGCTGTCCCTTCTGGACCGCCTGGCGCCACTCGCGCTCCTGGACGAGGTTCTGCGAGAAGCCCTGCGGCGTCCGGCTGATCGCCGAGGCGCCCAGACCGATCAGCGTCGGGGCCGTGTCGGTCGTATAGCCCTGGAAATTGCGGCGCAGCCGTCCCGCCCTCTGCGCCGCGGCCATGGAGTCGTGCGGCAGGGCGAAATGGTCCAGCCCGATGGCCGTCCATCCCTTGGCCTGGAGGTATCGTGTCGCCACCTGACTCTGAAGAAAACGGGCCCCGGAGTCCGGCAGGTCCTCGGTGCGGATCAGCTTCTGGTGGGGCTTCATCCAGGGCACATGGGCATAGCCGAACAGGGCGATGCGGTCGGGCTTCAGATCGGTGATCTGGCCCAGGGTCGTCACCACATTGATCTCGGTCTGCAGCGGCAGGCCGTACATCAGGTCCAGGTTCAGCGAGGTCACCCCTTGCGCCCGCAGCCCTTCGACGGCGTGGCGGATGGACTCGAAGGACTCCGGCCGGTTGACCGCCGCCTGCACCCTTGGCGACAGATCCTGAACGCCCAGGCTGGCGCGGCTCAGGCCGATCCGGCCGGCCGCCCGCATCCAGTCGTCGGTGAGAACCTCGGGGTCCAGCTCGGCGGCGATGTCGTAGCAGTCGGACAGGTCGAACCGGCCGGCCAAGCCCGCCATCAGCCGTTCCAGCTCCTCGGGCGGCAGCATATTGGGCGTGCCCCCGCCCAGATGGATCGACCCCACCCGGACACCCCGCCCCACATGGGCCAGCACCAGATCGGCCTCGGCCAGCAGCAGATCCACATAGCTGCTCATCACCGCCACGCGGTTCATCGCCCGCGTGTTGCACCCGCAGTACCAGCACAGGCGCTTGCAGAACGGGATGTGCAGATACAGCGAGATCGGGGTCTCGACCGGCGCCGTCGACAGCCACTGGCCCCATCGCGTCCCGTCCACCTCCGCGGTGAACTGGGCGGCGGTGGGATACGATGTGTAGCGCGGCGCATGGGCGTCATAGCGCGCAATCAGGTCGCGCACGATCTCCGGAGACGGGGCTGCGGAAGTGACGGACAGGCTGTGGCTGAGCATGGAAGGCGCTCTTCAAAAGAAAAGGTCGCGGCGCTCCGCAGGTGAAGCGCCGCGACAGTGGAGGGTCAGTGACCGACTTCGGCGTCGTCGGGGTCCGGCGCCGAAAGCCCGGCGTCTCCTTCGTCGAACAGGCGGAATTCGTGCCACAGGCCGTTCAGGATGCCGAAGGCGACTGCGAGGCCCAGGCCCAGAATCCAGGCGAAATACCACATGGGATGAGAGCTCCTCGGCTCAGTAGAGGTCAGGGTTGGTCTTCAACTCGGCGGTGGAGGTGCGGCCCCACAGCACCCGGTAGACCCAGGCCGTGTAGATCAGGATCAGCGGCAGGAAGATGATCGTGCACACCAGCATGATGAACAGGGTCAGGTGGCTGGAGGACGCGTTCCACACAGTCAGGCTGGAGGCCGGATCGATGGAGCTGGGCAGGATGAACGGGAACATCGACAGACCGACCGTGGAGATAATGCCCACCGTCGAGACCGAGGACCCGCCGAACGCCAGCACAGCGGATCGCCGCCATATGCCGGCCAGGGCCGCCAGGGCGCCGAGGAAGCCCAGAACCGGCGCCGCCATCATCCAGGAATAGGTCTGGTAGTTGGTCAGCCAGGCGCCCGGGACCGCTTCGGTCAGGGCGCGCAGCGGGTTGGATGGGCCTTGGACGTCCAGCACGCCGGTCACCGCATAGCCGACGCCGCCGTACGCCACATAGAAGCCGCCGGCCGCGAAAAGGATCAGCGACAGGATGGCGGCGATGCTGCCGTACGTTCTGGCCCGGTCCAGCACCGGTCCCCGCTCGGCCTTGATGCTCAGCCAGGCCGCGCCGTGCACCACCAGCATGGCGACGGAAAGGAGACCCGCCAGCAGGCTGAAGGGGGTGAACAGGCCCAGCAGGGTCCCGTCATAGAAGATGCGCAGTTCGCTTGTCAGGCGGAACGGCGCGCCCAGCAGGACATTGCCCACCGCCACGCCGAACACCAGGGCCGGCACGAAGCCGCTGATGAACAGGCTCCAGTCCCAGAACGCCCGCCACCGGGGCGAGGTCCGCTTGGACCGGTACTTGAACGCCACCGGTCGCAGGATCAGGGCGGACAACACCAGGAACATGGCCAGGTAGAAGCCCGAGAAGCTGACCGCATAGACGAGCGGCCAGGCGGCGAAGATGGCGCCGCCCCCCAGGATGAACCACACCTGGTTGCCCTCCCAGGTCGCGCCCACGGTGTTGATCACCATGCGGCGCTCTTCATCGGTCCGGGCGACGAAGGGCAGCAGCGCCCCCACGCCCAGGTCGAACCCGTCGGTGAGGGCGAAGGCGATCAGCAGCACCCCCAGCAAGCCCCACCACAAGACGCGTAGCGTCGCAAAATCGATCGGCAGATCCATGATCGGATATCCTTTGAAAGACGAGGTCAGGCCACGGTCGGCGCGGGTTCCCGCGCGGCTTCGGCGGGCTGCGGGTCAGGGTCCCCGAACAGGCTGTGTTCGTGGAAAGGCCCCTTCTTGATGGTGTGCAGGATCAGTCCCACCTCCACGACGGCCAGGGCGCCGTAGAACAGGGTGAAGCCGATGATCGTGGTCCACAGCTGCGGAACGCTCAGGCTGGACGCGCCCAGGAAAGTGGGCAGAACCCCCTCGACCGCCCAGGGCTGGCGACCCACTTCCGCGACGATCCACCCCAGTTCGGCGGCGATCCACGGCAGGGGCATGGCCAGCAGGGCCACCCACAGGAACCATCGTGTCTCATGCTTGCGCAGGGTGCACAGGATGAAGGCGGTGGCGAACAGGGCGATCATCAGGAAGCCGATCCCCGCCATGATCCGGAACGTCCAGAACATCAGAGGCACGTTGGGCACGGTGTCCCAGGCGGTGATCATGATCTGCTCCGGCGTGGCGTCACGGGGATCCTCCACATAGCGCCGCAGCATCAGGCCGTAGCCCAGGTCGTTGCGGTGCACCTCGAAGTCCGCACGGGCCTGCACGTCGGTGGTGTCGGCCTTGATCCGCTCAAGGGCGTCATAGGCCAGCACCCCCCGCTCGATGCGGTCCTCGGAAATGGCGACCAGCTCGAAGATGCCGTCGACGGTGCCGTCCAGACTGCGGGTGGCGATAAGCCCCAGAGCCCACGGGATCTGGATCTCGTAGCGGGTCTCGCGGGCAGCCATGTCGGGCAGACCGACGATGCTCAGCCCGGCCGGGGCCTCGTGGGTGTGCCACATGCCCTCGATGGCCGCGAGTTTCATCTTCTGGTTGTCGGTCAGGGCGTAGCCGCTCTCATCGCCCAGCACCACCACCGACAGGGACGCCGCCAGACCGAAGGCCGCGGCCACGGTCATGGACCGCTTGGCGAAGCCCACGTGGCGCCGGCGCAGCAGGTAGAAGGCCGACACGGCCAGCACGAACGCCGCCGCGATCACATAGCCGGCGGAGACCGTGTGGACGAACTTGGCCTGGGCCACCGGATTGAACAGCACGGCCATGAAGTCCGTCACTTCCATCCGCATGGTGTCCGGGTTGAAGGTCGAACCCACCGGGTTCTGCATCCAGCCGTTGGCGATCAGGATCCACAGGGCGGACAAGTTGGTGCCCAGCGCCACCAGGAAGGTGACGAACAGGTGCGTCACCGGCTTCAGCTTGTCCCAGCCGAAGAACATCAGGCCCACGAAGGTGGCTTCGAGGAAGAAGGCCATGAGCCCCTCGATCGCCAGCGGCGCCCCGAAGATGTCCCCGACATAGTGGCTGTAATAGCTCCAGTTCATGCCGAACTGGAACTCCATGGTGATCCCGGTGGCGACGCCGAGCGCGAAGTTGATGCCGAACAGAACGCCCCAGAACCGGGTGATCGTCCGCCAGATCGGCCGGCGGGTCATCACATAGATCGACTCCATGATGACCAGCATGAATGAGAGCCCCAGAGTCAGGGGCACAAAGAGGAAGTGGTAGAGGGCTGTCAGTGCAAACTGCAGCCTGGAGAGGTCGACGACCGCAAGGTCGATCATGGCTGAAGACTCCTGGAATCGGCCCCGACGACCGATGTCTCTCGGCCCTTAGCCGGGTCCGGCCTCCCTCGACTTTGATCCTGATCAAAGTGCGCGCGCGCGGCAGCCTCTAGAGCCGTTTGGTGAGCTTCCGGGACGACATCTGATCATGACCATGACCGCAGAGCGCGACATCGCGCCCGCCGCCTGGCTGAAGGCCACGGCGCGACCCTGGAAGCGAAAGGTCGCGGTCACGACGCTGCTGACCGTCGCCGACGTGGCGCCGGCCATCGGCTTCGCGGGCGGTCTGGCCATGACCGTCGCCCGCTTCAGCGACGGCCTGTCGGCGGCGACGCCCTGGCTCGCCCTGGCGGTGGTCAGCCTGATCGCGCGCGGCTTCGTCAGCCAGGCCATGCTGGCCATGGGCGCGACGATGGCCAGGGACGTGAAGGCCGATGTGCGCGCCCGGCTGCTGGCCGATCTCTTCCAGCGGGGCCGGCGTTCGGCCGACCGCCTGGCCGCGCCGGTCGAGGGGGTGGCGGCGCTGGACGGCTACTACGCTCGCTTCCTGCCGCTGCGCATCGCCGCAGGGGTCTCGCCGCTGATCATCATCGCGGCGGCCGCCATGGCCAGCCCGGTCACTGCGGGCCTTCTGGTTTTCACCCTGTTTCCCTTAATTGTCGGCATGGCCCTGGCCGGATCCGCGGCCGCCGCTGAAAGCCGCCGTCAGTTCTCGGCGCTGGAGCGGCTGTCCGGCCTGTTCATCGACCGCATCCGCGCCCTGCCTGCCGTGCTGGCGTTCGGCGCCGAGGCGCGCGTCACCCAGGAGATCGCCGACGCCTCCCGCGAGCTGGAGACCCGCTCGGCCCGGGTCATGCGGGTGGCCTTCCTGTCCTCGGCGGTGCTGGAGTTCTTCTCCGCCCTGTCGGTGGCGCTGGTGGCGGTCTATTGCGGCTTCAACCTGCTGGGCCTGCTCCCGTTTCCCGTTCCGGAAGCCCTGACCCTGGCGCAGGCCTTCTTCGTCCTCGCCCTGGCCCCGGAGGTCTATCATCCGCTGCGCCGGCTCGCTGCGGCCTATCATGACCGGCAGGCCGCCGAGGCCGCGGTTCCTTCGCTGGTGGTCGAGGCGGCGGTGCCGGAGCGTCAGGTCGACCTGCCGATGACCGCACCCGCCGTCCGGTTCAAGGAGGTGCGCATCGCCTACGGTCCCGGCGCGCCGGTGATCGACCGTTTCACCCTGGATGTGCGCCCCGGCCAGATCGTGGCCCTGACCGGCGCCAGCGGGGTGGGCAAGTCCAGCCTTCTGCATCTGCTGCTCGGCCTCGCACCGCTCACCGGCGGCCAGGTGGAGGTCGGCGGCGCGCCCCTCGGCGAGGCGGGCCATTTCGCCGGCCAGATCGCCTGGGCTGGCCAGAACCCCGTCATCATTCCCGGAACCCTGGCGGACAACATCCGGGTCGCCGACCAGAGCGCCTCCCTCGAACAGGTTTCGACCGCCGCCCGCGCGGCGGGACTCGACCTGTCGCTGGACCGTGTTCTGGACGAGCGTGGCGGCGGTCTGTCGGGCGGCGAACGCCGCAGGCTCGGCATGGCCCGCGCCATGCTCAAGCGCGCACCCCTCATGCTGCTGGATGAACCCACGGCCAATCTGGATTCTGCGAGCGAGACCGCAATGCTGGATGTGATCCGCAAGGCCGCCAGGGGCCGCACCACCCTGATCGCCACCCACTCCACGGCCGTTGCGGCCATGGCCGACCGCGTGGTGCGGCTGTGAGCCGGGCCGTCGAGGGCGCGCGCATCCGCGCCATGATCGCCGGGCAGCGCCGCCTTGAGCGCGGCCGGCTCAGGCTGGCGGCCGCCGGCGGGGCGGCGGTCTCGGTGGCGGCGGTCTGTCTGCTGGGCCTGTCCGGCTGGTTCATCACCGGCGCGGCCCTGGCCGGCGTGGCCGGCATGCTGGCCGCCCAGACCTTCAACTATCTGATGCCCAGCGCGATCATCCGCCTGCTGGCCATCATCCGCACCGGCGCGCGCTATGTGGAGCGGGTGGCGGGTCACGAAGCCGCCCTGCGGGCGCTGGCTCGACTGCGGCCCCAACTGTTCAGCGCCCTGGCCGCCGCCCCGCCGGAACGGGCGCTCGGCCTGTCCTCCGGCGAGGCGTCCGCGCGCCTGATCCAGGACGTGGATGCGGTCCAGACCCTTTTCGTGCGTCTATCCACCCCGTGGGCGCTGGGCGCCGGGGCCATGTCCGCGATCATCCTGACCAGCATGGCGACGCCCACGGCGGGGCTGCTGCTGGCCCTGACCCTCGGTGTCGGCGCCTTCGGATCGGTGATTCTGGCGCGGCGGCTTGCGGATCCTGCCGGGCGCGAGCTGCAGGTGGCGGTCGGCGCGCTCAAGGACCACATCGGCGCCCTCGAGGCCGCCGCGCCCGAGATGAAGGCCTACGGGCTGCAGGACTGGGCCGCCGACAGCGTCGCCTCAGTGGCCGCCCGCCACGACGCCATCCAGACGCGCCTGACCCTGGCGGCGGGATGGATCGCCCTGTGGCAGTCCGGCGTGACCGCCCTGGCGGTCGTACTGGTGGTGCCGGCCACCGTCGGCGCCTCCCTGCCCATGACCGCCCTGGCGGCGCTGGCGGCGGTGATGGGCGTGGAGGCCGCGTCCGGGCTCGCCGGGGCGCTGCATCAGAACGGCGCCGCGGCCCAGGCCATGGCCCGCCTGGACGAGCTGACAACCGAGCCATCCGTCGACCTGCAGGCTGCGGTCCCGTCCCACGGTCTGAGACTGGCGGCCCGCAACATCGATCTGGCGCCGGGCATGCGGCTGGCGTTCACGGGGCCCTCGGGCGCGGGCAAGACCAGCCTGATCGAGCGGCTCGCCGGTCTCCGTCCCGCCCGGCCCGGCGAGTGGTTCCTGGGGGAAACGGACGCCGCGCACATTCGTCCGGAAGGGCGCCGCGCTCTGTTCGCCTACGCCGCCCAGGACGTGCGCCTCATCGACGGCACGGTGCGTCAGAACCTGCTGCTGGCCGGTCCGGCCGATGACGCGGCCCTGTGGCGCGCGCTGGAGGATGCCGCGCTGGCGGACCGCATCCAGACCGACCCGCGCGGCCTCGACGCCCCGGTGGGCGCCGGGGGCGAGTTCCTTTCCGGCGGCGAACGCCGCAGGCTGGGTCTGGCCCGCGCCTATCTCCGGGATGCGCCCTGGCTGCTGCTGGACGAACCGACCGAAGGCCTCGACGCCGCGACCCAGGGGCGCGTGCTCGAAGCGCTGGAGCAACGCCTCGCCCGCACCGGCCAGGGCCTCCTCCTCGTCAGCCACCACCCTGCCCCGCTCAGCCTCTGTCCGGTCACGGTCGAGGTTGGTAAACTGCACGGTCCGCTCCAGACGTCCGACCAAAGCGCCCTGCTGACAGCCTGACGTCACGCTTTCGCGATCGTGAGTTTCGGCTGAGAGGGTCTTTCGGGCGCCATCACAAAATTCTCATGCCCTTTCACGTCGCGGGATTTGACCCCGCCGCCACGGGGGACAAGAGTGCGCCCCCTCGCGACCGGCTCGACTCGAGCGCGGTTCGATCAGTCAGTCGTTCGCCGCCATGGACGCGGCGAACATCGGGGGAGATTGAGACTTGGATAGACGTCAGTTCCTCGCCGCGTGCGGCATCGGAGCGGGGGGCACGCTGCTGCCCGGTTTCGCTGGAAGGGCCATCGCCGCCCAGCAGTTGGTCGAAACCATCGACCTCGCGGTCAAGAAGCGCCTGGCCGACGCCGGTCTGAGCGCGGCGTCAGGGGCGGGCGCCAGCTACTGCGACGTGCGCGTGGGCCGCTACCTGCGCCAGTTCGTGATCACCCGCGAAGCCAACGTCCAGAACATCGTCAACACCGAGTCCACCGGTGTGGGCGTACGGGTGATCGCCGACGGAGCCTGGGGCTTCTCGGCCACCAACGCCATGACGCCGGAAGCCGTGGCCGAGGCCGCCCGCCTGGCCACCGCCATCGCCCGCGCCAACGCCCGCAACCAGACCCAGCCGGTGCAGTTGGCGCCCACGCCGGGCGTGGGCGAGGTCAGCTGGCGCACCCCGATCCAGCGCAACGCCATGGAAGTGCCGATCCAGGAGAAGGTCGACCTGCTGCTGGCGGTGAACAACGCGGCCATGCAGGCGGGCGCCAATTTCGTCAATTCGCAGCTGTTCCTGGTCAACGAGCAGAAATATTTCGCCAGCACCGACGGGTCCTACATCGATCAGGACGTACACCGCATCTGGGCGCCCTTCTCGGTGACCGCCATCGATCAGACCACCGGCAAGTTCCGGTCCCGCGACGGCCTGTCGGCGCCGATGGGCCTCGGCTACGAATATCTGGATGGCCGCGCCGAGGAGAAGATGGTGTCGCCCAACGGGGTGGTCAGCTATCGCAACTCCTACGACATGGTCGAGGACGCCATCGCCGCCGCCCACCAGGCCCGCGAGAAACTGACGGCCAAGTCGGTGGAGCCGGGTCAGTATGACCTCGTGCTGGACCCGAACCATCTGGGCCTGACCATCCACGAGTCCATCGGCCACCCGCTCGAGCTGGACCGGGTGCTGGGCTACGAGGCCAACTATGCGGGCACCAGCTTCGCCACCCTGGACAAGCGCGAAGAGCGCTTCCAGTACGGCAGCGAGATCGTCAACGTCTTCGCCGACAAGACCGAGGCGGGCAGCCTCGGCGCCGTGGGCTATGACGACGAGGGCGTGGCGACCAAGAGCTGGCCGCTGATCCAGAACGGCCGCCTGGTGGATTATCAGGCCACCCGCGATCAGGCCCACATCCTTGGCAAGACCGAGTCCGACGGCTGCTCCTACGCCGACTCCTGGTCCACGGTGCAGTTCCAGCGCATGCCCAACGTCTCGCTGCGCCCGGGCACGACGCCCATGACCGCCGCCGACATGATCGCCAATGTTGAGAACGGCATCTACATCCTGGGCCGCGGCTCGTTCTCCATCGACCAGCAGCGCTACAACGCCCAGTTCGGCGGCACCCTGTTCTTCGAGATCAAGGACGGCCGGATCACCCAGCCGCTGGAGGACGTGGCCTATCAGATCCGCACCCCCGAATTCTGGAACGCTTGTTCGGCCATCTGCGACGAGACCGACTATCGCCTGTTCGGCTCGTTCTTCGACGGCAAGGGACAGCCCAGCCAGGTCTCGGCCGTCAGCCACGGGTCGCCGACGACCCGCTTCGACGGCATCAACGTCATCAACACCGCGCGTTCGCTCGGCTGATCGGATCGGGGAAAGAATACAATGAGCATCATGACCGAATCCGAAGCCCGGACGATCCTGGAGAAGGTGGTCGCCCTGTCGACCGCCGACGAGTGCGTCGCCCAGTTGACCGGCTCCGTCGACGGCAACATCCGCTTCGCCCTGAACAACGTCTCCACCAGCGGCGTGGTGACCAACACCGAGCTGTCGGTGCAGGTGGCCTTCGGCCGCCGCGTGGGAACCACCACCATCAACGAGTTCTCCGACGCCGCGCTTGAACGCGCGGTCCGGCGGGCCGAGGATCTGGCCCGGCTGGCGCCCGAAAACCCCGAGTTCATGCCGGCGGTGGGCCCCCAGACCTATCGCCCCACCGCGACCTGGAGCGACGCCACCGCCGCCGTCACGCCCGAACAGCGGGCCGAGGTGGCGCGGGCCTCCATCGCGCCCTGCCGCGCCGAAAACCTGATCGCCGCCGGCTTCCTGGACGACAGCGCCAGCTTCGTGGCCTTCGCCAACAGCAACGGAGCCTTCGGCTATCAGCGCGCCACCGGCATGGACTACACCTGCACCGTGCGCACCGAGGACGGCACGGGCTCGGGCTGGGTCGGCCGCAACCTGAAGGACATCAGCGGCTTCGATCCGGCCGCCGACATCCAGGTGGCCATGCGCAAGGCCGCGGCGTCCGCCGAGGCGCGCGCCCTTGAGCCGGGCAAGTACACCGTCATCCTGGAGCCCGCCGCAGCGTCCGGGCTGATCACCTTCATGACGCGCTACTTCGATGCGCGTCAGGCCGATGAGGGTCGCAGCTTCCTGTCAAAGGCAGGCGGCGGCAACAAGCTGGGCGAACAGGTCTTCGACCCGCGTGTGAACTTCATCAACGACCCCTGGCACGAGGGCGCCGAGACCCTCCCCTGGGACGGCGACGGCCTGCCGCGCGAGCGTCGGGCGCTGGTCGAGGACGGCCGCATCGCGAACCTCAACTATTCGCGCTACTGGGCCGACCGGCAGGGCCAGCCCGTCGTGGGCCAGCCGGGCAACCTGATCATGCTGGGCGGAACCAAGTCCACCACCGATCTGGTGCGCGAAACCGAGCGCGGCATCCTGGTGACCCGCACCTGGTACATCCGCATGGTGGACCCGCAAACGGTGCTGCTGACCGGCCTGACCCGTGACGGGACCTTCTACATCGAGAACGGCGAGCTCCGTTACCCGGTGAAGAACTTCCGCTTCAACGAGTCGCCGGTGATCATGCTCAACAACATCGACGACCTGGGTCGGCCGGTGCGGGTGGCGGGGAACAACTCGTCCTTCACCGTGATGATCCCGCCGATGCGCATCCGCGACTTCACCTTCACGTCCCTGTCGGACGCGGTCTGACCGGTGCGCGCGTGTCTCAGGCTTCGATGACGCGCGCGGACTGCCTTCGACTGCTGACCGGCGGCGCGGCCGGGGCCCTTCTGGGCGCCCTGCCCCGCGCCGCCGGCGCCCGGCCGGTCTATGATTTCTGGTTCACCCGGCTGCGCTATGACTCCGGCAATTGGGACGTGGACCGGCGCATGCCGTCCAACATCCTGACCTCGCTGGTGGACTACACCAACCTGCGCGTCGATCCGGAAGAGCGCGTGATCAGCCTGGCCGACCCGGCCATGCTGACCGCCCCGTTCTGCTATCTGTCGGGCCACACCCTGGTGGAGTTCAACCAGGCCGAATCCGCCAATTTCGAACGCTATGTGCGCAACGGCGGCTTCGTCTTCGTGGACGACTGCAACCATGACATCGACGGCCTGTTCGCCCGGTCCTTCGAGCGGCAGATGGCCCGCATGTTCGGGGACGACGCGCTGGTGACCCTGCCCAACGATCACCCGATCTACTCGAGCTTCTTCACCTTCGACGGCCCCCCCACGACCAGTTTCGAGCTGAACGGCTGGGGCGACGATCTGGTGCACGACTACCTCAAGGGCATCGTCATCAATGGCCGGGTCGCGGTCCTTTACAGCAACAAGGATTACGGCTGTGAGTGGGACTACGACTGGCGCAACAAGCGCTTCCTCGCCGAGGACAACACCAGATTCGCGGTCAACATCATCATCTACGCCCTGACCGCCTGATTTCATTCGATTTTCCTCCCCGGAGTTCCGATGAGTACGCCAACCGAGTCCGACGTCGCCGCAAGGCTGGAGCAATTGAACCGGCTTCGCGAGGCGATCGGCCAGGCCGTGGTCGGCCAGGACGAGGTGGTCGAGCAACTCCTGATCGGCCTGCTGGCCGGCGGCCACTGCCTGATCGAGGGCGTGCCCGGCCTGGGCAAGACCCTGCTGGTCCGCACCCTGGGCCAGGCGCTCTCGCTGGAATTCCGGCGCGTGCAGTTCACCCCGGACCTGATGCCCAGCGACATCCTCGGCACCGAGGTGCTGGAGGAGGATCACGGCACCGGCCACCGCCATTTCCGCTTCCAGCCCGGGCCGGTGTTCACCAATCTGCTGCTGGCCGATGAACTGAACCGCACCCCGCCCAAGACCCAGGCGGCCCTGCTGGAGGCCATGCAGGAGCAGACTGTCAGCTACGCCGGGGTGACCCACGCCCTGCCCGAGCCGTTCTTCGTGCTGGCGACCCAGAACCCGCTGGAGCAGGCGGGCACCTATCCCCTGCCCGAGGCCCAGCTGGACCGCTTCCTGCTCAACATCCGGGTGAACTATCCCACCGAGGCCGAGGAGCGGACGATCCTGGTGCAGACCACGGGCCGGGCCTCGACCGCTGTCCAGCCGGTGATGCACGGCAAGGACATCCTGACGCTTCAGGCCTGGTGCCGGGACGTCCACGTCAGCGACGGTCTGCTGAACTGGATCACCGCCCTGGTGCGCGCCAGCCGCCCGGGGCCGGAGGCGCCCCGGGTGGTGCGCGACTATGTGGCCTGGGGCGCCGGGCCCCGCGCGGGACAGGCGCTGGTTCTGGCGGCCAAGGCCCGGGCCATGCTGCACGGGCGGTTGGCGGCCACCCGCGAGGACGTGGCGGCCCTGGCGGCGCCGGTGATGCGTCACCGCATCCTGCTGTCCTTCGCCGCCGAGGCCGAGCGCAAGAGCCCCGATGACGTCATCGCCGGGCTGCTGGCCGCCCTGCCCGCGCCGGCCGGAGACTAGGGTCCCGTCGTGTCCCCCCTCGCCCTGCCCCCTGACATGCGCAGCCGACTGCGGCGCCTGTCGCTGGTTCCGCGGCGCGCCACCACCCTGACCGGGGCCGGCGCCCACGCCAGCCGCAATCGCGGCGGCGGGCTCGAGTTCGCGCAGTACAGGGCCTACGAACGGGGCGACGACCTGCGGCAGGTGGACTGGAAGCTGTACGCCCGGTCGGACCGCTTCTTCGTCCGCGACGCCGAGCGGGAAAGCCCGCTGGCCCTGTGGATCGTCATCGACGCCAGCGCCTCCATGGCCCAGACCGATGTGGCCCGCCCGGACTGGTCGCGCTTCGACGCCGCGCGCCGCATCGCCGCGGGCCTGATGGAGATCGCCCTGCGCCAGGGCGACCGCTTCGGCGTGGTGGTGGAGGCCGGGGATGGCCCCCTCATCATCGAGCCGGGCGCCGGGCCCCGCCATCGGGATCAGGTCCTGCTGGCGCTCGGCAGGCTCCATGCGGGCGGCGTCGGATCCTGGGCACGCGACATGGCCGCGTTCGGCGGCAAGATGGGCCGCAGCGACCTGATCGTCCTGCTCACCGACGGCTTCGACGAGGGCTGTATTGACGCGGCCGAGCAGCTGGCCCGATCCGGACGCGACCTGTGCCTGATCCAGATCCTGACCGCCGACGAACGCGACTTCCCCTTCGACCACGGCCACCGCTTCCGCGACGTGGAGGGCGGGGCCGAAGTGCTGGGCGACGGCCGGGCCATGCGCGACGACTTCCTCGCCCGCTTCGCCGAGGCCCGCGCGGCGCTGGACGCCCGCCTCGACGCCCTGGGCGTCCGGCACGCCGCCCACTTCATCGACCAGCCCGCTGACCAGCCGATCCGCGACCTGTTCCGCACGGGCGGCCGCCGATGACCCCGGCCCTGCTCCTGCCCATGGCCCTGGCTGCGCTGCTGGCGCTGGCGATCCCGGTCGTCATCCACATCTCCAGACGGACCGAGAGCCGCGTCATCGATTTCGCCGCCCTGCGCTGGCTGACGCCCAGCCCCCGGCCGCGCCGACGCCCCCGGATCGACGAGCGCCTGCTGCTGCTCCTGCGCCTGCTGCTGCTGGCCGCCCTCGCCCTGTGGCTGGCCCGGCCAGTGCTGTGGGGCGTGGAGGACGCCCGTCCGGTCATCGCCGTCGCACCCGGCCTCGATCCCGCCCCGGTCATCGAGGCGGCGCCGCGTGACGCCCGGCTCGTTTGGCTGGCCCCCGGCTTTCCCGCTCTCGGAGACGCGGCGCCCCCGGCATCCACCGGCACGGTCAGCCTCATCCGTCAGCTGGACGCTGAACTCGCTCCGGACGCTCCGCTGGATGTGGTGGTCCCACCCCTGCTGGAGGATGCCGACGCCGAGCGCCCCCGCCTGACGCGCCCCGTTACCTGGCGGGTGTCCGATCAGGCTGCCGCAGCCGAACAGCCCATGCCCGCCGCCGCCCCGGCCCTGACCGTCCGCCATTCCGCTGAAGCCCGGGACAGCGTGCGCTACGTCAGCGCGGCCGCCAGTGCCTGGTCGCCGCCGGACGCGGAGCCCGCGCTCGACGTGGCCGCCGTCGACCAGCCTCTGGGCCCGGAGACGCGCCATCTGGTCTGGCTGGCGACCGGCCCTCTGCCGGAAGCCGTCGCCGACTGGATCGAGGACGGGGGCGTCGCCCTCTTGTCCCATGACGCCCGTCTGGACCTGGACGCCCCGCCGGTCCCGGTCTGGAGCGACGCCGCCGGTCGTCCCCTCGCGACGACCGGGGTGCGCGGCCGGGGACGTGTCGTCCAGTTCACCCGCCCGCTGGAGCCGGCGGCCATGCCGCAACTGCTCGACGCGGACTTCCCCGATGCGCTGGAGCGCCTTCTGGTTCCCCCCGTGACGCCCAGCCGCGTCGCCGCCGCCGATCACGCGCCCCTGACCGGCGCGCGCGCCTACGCCCTGCCGCCTCTGGATATCCGGCCGTGGCTGGCCCTGCTGATCGCCCTGCTGTTCGCGGCGGAGCGCTGGCTCGCCACCAGCGCCAGACGGGGCGCGGCGCCATGAGCCTGCACCCGGTTCTTCGCCGCCATCAACGCGCCGTCCGCAACCGCCTCTGGCTGGAGGCGCTGGCCATCGCCCTGCCGATCGTGATGGCCTGCGGCGTCCTCGGCTGGCGCCTGTTCGGGCTGCCCGCCGCATTGGTCCTCGCCCTGGCGACGGCCGGCCTGCTCGCCCTGGCGGCCGGGCGCCGGGCGCAGTCCTGCGGCCCCAGCTGGCTCGCCGCCCGTCTCGACGCCGCCTCGCCCCGCTTCGAGGACAGCAGCGACCTGCTGTTCCAGGACTCCGCCGCCCTGCAAGGGTTCGCCGCTCTCCAGCGCCGCAGGCTTGAAGCGAGGCTCGAGGAGTCGCCGGGCCTCGACCTGCGCCCCGACTGGTCGCGCCGCAGAATCGTCGGCGCCTGGCTGGCCGCCGCCATGGTGATCATGGCCGCCCTGTTCTGGCCGCAAGGCCGGGCGGCGCCGACAGAGTCCCCCAGCCCCGCTTCCGAAGCCGCCGAGCCGGACGCGCCCCGCATCACCCGCACGCGCCTTCGCATCGTGCCGCCCGGCTACACCGGCCTCCCCGCCCGCGAGCAGGCCGAACTGGACGCGCGCGTGCCCGTCGGATCCCGGGTCGAATGGCTGCTGGATGTCGCGCCCCGTCCCGACACCGTGTCCGCCGCATTCTCTGAAGGCGGCCGCCTCGCCTTCAGCCGCCGCCGCGATCGCTGGAGCGCAACGCGGGTCATGGACCAGTCCACCCTCTACCGCATCGAGGCGGACGGCATGGCGCGCCAGCGCCTGCACCGCATCGACGCCGTTGAAGACGCCCCGCCGGTCGTCAGTCTGGTCACCCCGGACAGCCAGCTCGTCCTCGCCGCCGCCGGCCAGACCACCTTCGCGCCCGTGTTCGAGGTCAGCGACGACTATGGGGTCGCCACGACCGCCGAACTCCGCATCACCCTCACCCAGGGCGAAGGCGAGGCCATCACCTCGGAAAGCCGCACCTTGACCGTTCGCGGGCGCGGCGACGGGCGCAGCAAGCGGTTCTCCGCGACCCTGAACCTGGCCCGCGAAGGACTCGTCGGCCCCGGCGACCTGATCGTCCAGCTGGTGGCGCGCGACAACCGGCGGCCCCGGAGCCAGGTCACCGAAGGCCCCAGCGTCATCCTGCGCCGGTCCGCCGCACTCGGTTCGGCCGACGGACTGGACGGCCTGCTGCGGCCGGTCATGCCCGCTTATTTCGCCAGCCAGCGCCAGATCATCATCGACGCCGAGGCCCTCGTTGCGGAACGGCGAGACCTCGAGCCCCGCCAGTTCCTGGACCGGTCGAACGGCCTCGGCGTGGATCAGGCGCGCCTGCGCCTGCGCTACGGCCAGTTCCTGGGCGAGGAGACGGAAGGCGGCGGCCTGGCCCTGCCCACCAACGACGCCCCGACCCTGCCGACCAACGACACGCCCGCGCCCGCTCCCGAGGTCCATGGCCCCGACGACGGCCATGATCATTCGGACGAGGAACTGGCGTCGTTCGGCTCGGCCGTCGATGTGCTTCGCGAATACGGCCACGCCCATGACGACGGCGACGCGGCCACCCTGTTCGATCCGGGCACGCGGTCGACCCTCGGCAACGCCCTCGACGCCATGTGGAGTTCCGAGCGGGCCCTGCGTCAGGGACGGCCCGAGGAAGCCCTGCCCTTCGCCTATCAGGCGCTGGAGTTCCTGCAGGAGGCCCAGAGGGCCGACCGCGTCTTCCTGCCGCGAACCGGCTCCGATCTGCCGCCGCTGGACATGTCCCGCCGCCTCACCGGCGACCGCGACGATATCGGCGCGCGCCTGCCGCCCGTGCAGTCCGCCAATGCAGACCCGACGCTTGAACGGGCGTGGCGCGCGCTGGATGACCGGCCCGGCGGCGGCCGTGTCGATCTGGACGGGCTGGAACGTTGGGTGCGGGGCGCTTCGGGCCGACTGGAGGATCCGCTCGGCCTGATCGCCGCCATCGACACCCTGCGCGCCGAGCCGGGTTGCAGCGACTGCCGCCGCGCCCTTCAGGCCCTTCTGTGGGACGCCATGGGCGCGACGCCGGCGCGGGTGGAGCGCCGTGAGGCGCCGAACCGCCGCGGCCGCCGCTATCTGGAAGCGCTGCAATGAGCGACGGGGGGACGACTCTGCATTGGGTGACGGCGTCCGTGATCGCAGCGGCGGTTCTGGCCGGGGCGGTGCGCCTCCTGCTCTGGCGCCGCGCGTCACGAGCCGAGGCGCCGGTCTGGCGGCTGGCCGCCCTGCTCGGCCTGCAGCTGACCGCCGCCGTTCTGCTGTACCTGACCCTCAATCCGCCGCCGACGGCCGTGGGCGCCGCCGCCCTGCGCATCGTGACCTCCGGGCAGGTCGCCGGGACGAACCCCGGCGAAATCCCGGTCGCCCTGCCGGAGTCCGATGCCCCGGCCGTCGTCCGCGTCCCCGACCTGGCGACGGCCCTGCGCCGCTTCCCGGAGGCCCGATCCGTTCGGGTCTCGGGCGACGGCCTGCCCCCCCGCGACCAGGGCGCCCTGCCCGTTCCACTCGAATACGAGCCGGGACCGGCGCCCGTGGGGCTGGTGGAATTCTCGCCGCCATCACCGGCCGCGCCCGGCGCAGGCTTCGAGGTGGGCGGCCGGGTCGGGGCCCTTGCGGCTGGGGTCGTCGAGCTCGTGGACCCCGCCGACCAGATCGTCGACCGCGCATCGGTGGAAGCGGGAGACCGCTTCCAGCTCGCCGCCTACACACGGGCGGCCGGGCTGACCCTGTTCCACCTGCGCCTGCGCAACGCCGAGGGCGCCCTGGTGGAGGAGATCGCCGTTCCCGTCGAAACGCGGGACGCCGCCGCCGTCCGCATGATGGTGCTGGCCGGCGCGCCCAACCCGGAGGTGCGCCAGATCCGGCGCTGGGCAGAGAGCGCCGAACTGGACGTCAGCCTTCAGGTCGATCTGGGGGCGGGCCTCAGGCTGGGCGACGCCGCCCCCCTCACGGCCGCCGGGCTCTCAGAGGTCGACCTGCTGGTGATCGACGACCGCCGCTGGGAGACCCTGCCCTCCCCCTCGCGCGGCGCCGTGGCTGCGGCAGTGCGTGACGGGATGGGTCTGCTGCTGCGCCCCACCGGCCCGATCGGCGGCGAGACCCGACGTCAATGGGCCTCGCTGGGCGTGTCGCTCTCCGGCACGGGGGACGCCGTCGCCCCGCCCGACGACTCCGGGGGCCTGACCCGGCTGGATCTGATCCATGGCGGTCAGGCTGCGGTCCCCATCCTGCTCGACGACCAGGAGGCGGTCACGGCCGGCTGGTCCAGCCTGGGACTCGGCCGCGTGGGGGTGGTCACCCTGGTCGACACCTACACCCTGGCCCTGACCGGCCGGCCCGAGCAGCACAGCCGGATCTGGGGGGCGGTCGTCTCCGCCCTGGCGCGCCCCGATGACCAAGCCCGTCCGGAGGTCGAGAGCCTGGCATGGTCCGGACGGCGCATGGCGGTGTGCGGTCTGCAGGACGAGGGTCGGGTCATCGACCCGTCAGGGACCGCGCGAGGCCTGATCATTGACCCGAAGGCCGGCGGCCGACGCTGCGCCGCCTGGTGGCCGGACACCGCCGGATGGCATGTGGCCGTGGATGATCGGGATCAGCAAACCCCCTTCTACGTGCACCCCGCCGATGCGGCCTCATCGCTGCTTCGCGCCGCAGACCGCCAGGCCACACTGGACATGGCGTCCGCCACGCCGGACGCAGACGCGCGCGCCCGGAGACACGTCGCGGGATCGCCCTGGCCCTGGTTCACCGGCCTGCTGGCCTTGCTGGCCCTGCTGTGGTGGCTGGAACGGCGCAGGCCCCGGCAGGATTAGGTTGCGGGGTCGTCAGGCGCGGACAGGAGAGGGATCGGCCGGCTGCCCATCTCCCACCGCCTCTTCGTCCTTCAGGGCGAGCACGAGGCTGCAGTGCGCGCCTTCCGGCGGGAACTGGATCTGCGCCCGGCCGCCCTGTTCGGTCGCGAAGGTCTGACGGATCAGCCGCGTGCCGAACCCTTCACGCTTCGGAGGGGTGACCACGGGTCCGCCGCTTTCTCTCCACAACAGGGTCAGAAAACGCTCCCCTTCCCCGTTGTGGGCCAGGTTCCAGTCAATGGTGACCCGGCCGTCGGGCGTGCTGAGGGCGCCGTATTTCGCCGCATTGGTCGCCAGCTTATGGCAGGCCAGCGATACGCTCACCGCCTGTGAGGGGTGCAGGCGCACCGGCGGGCCCTCCATCCGGATCGGCGACGGATCCCGCTCGTAGGGCGCCAGCACCTCGCAGATCAGCGTCCGGAGATCGGCGCCGGCCCAGTTTTCGTTCACCAGCACATTGTGGGCGTGGGACAGGGCGATCAGGCGGTTGGCGAGCCCGTCGCGGACCGGCTTGTCCACCCCGGCCGCCCGCAGCCCCTGTTCGGCGATCGACTGAACCGTCGCCAGGGTGTTCTTCACCCGGTGGTTCAGTTCGTTCAGCAGAAGCACCCGTTGCTCCTCCGCCTGCTTGGCGGCCGTCTCGTCGCGGAAGATCTTCGCCAGGACGCCGCCGACGCCCAGGTCCACGGTGACGCCGTTGCCCCAGAACAGACTGCCGTCCTTGCGCTGGTGCCAGCGGCTGTCTTCAGCCCGGCCTTCACGCAGCGCGGTGTCGATCTCGGCCCGGGGCATGCCGGCCGCCTGGTCCGCCGGCGTGAACAGTTCGGCGAAGTCCATGCCCAGCGCGTCCTTGCGGGTGTAGCCGGTGATGGCCTCGGCTCCGGCGGCCCACGCCGTGATGTGGCCGTCGGGCGCCAGGCCGATGATGCCGTGGCTCCGGACATTCTCGATGATGAGCCGTGCGAGCGAGATGTCGTTGAGGGGCATGGTCGGTCCTTCGATGCACAGTTCAAACGATGAACTCGCATCGAGGGTCCGCTTCCGCGCGAATATAGCGTCTGCCGGGCCTGTCCGTGGGGCGGTCGCCGCCGCCGTCGGCTGAAAAGGGCGGCTCCTACCCCCGTCGCCCGCCGCACGCCCGCGTTGGGGGCATGGGCGCCCCGGTTGCGACGATCAGCGCGTCCTCGACCAGCCCGCTGCGGGTCTGCCCCCTCAACCGCGACGGGCGAAGGACGTTCACCTCCCTGCCCTCACAATGTTCACCAGAAGCGTTTGCGGGCGAAGGCGTGGTCCTATCCGGCGACGGCGGTTCCATTGAACGGCATACCGGCTGAGGTGAAGTCTCAGGAGCCTCGCGAGTCGCGGGCGATGGGTCCGATCGGGCCCCTCTCGGGTGATGGTGAGGGAAAATGAAAGGCATTCTTCCGGCCTGAAGCCAAGCTACTCGAATGCCACGCGGCAAGATCACCTAAAACGTCGCCGCTTACCGCTTCCGAACTCTTTTGCAAGTTCCTCGAATTCCACGAAAAGCTGATCATTATGGAACTCTTTTCGTAGCTTGTTCACAAATGGCCAAGCGGCAGTCCACACCAACTGGACCGTCTTCCTGTTCCATCTCTTGAAAATATCGTAATCAATGATTTTGTGCTGAATACCAAGCGATACAAGCTCAAAGTGATTGAGATAAAGGCGAATATACCGCGCATTCTTGGTGTGAGCACTAGACCGATCGGCATACTTGATCAGTTCGCCGTTTGCCTCGATTTCCAAGAAGGTCTTCTTGGCGTGTAAGAAGTCCTGATCGAACTCCATTTTCGCCAAGTGATTGAGGGTGGCTTGAGCGCGTGCCGTCTGCCTCTGCATGCAGATGGCGACCATAGCGACCGCGATCGCGCCCACGGTGACTAGTCCAGCAATATAACCGACGTGCAAAGCAACTTCAGCCTGCGACGTCTCGTCGACCCCCATCCAATCGGCAGGGCCAAACGCAGCACCCCAAAGCATGACGAGTGCCGGGATGCCCGTGATTGCTGCAATTACTAGGTAGGGTCGCCACATACCTCCACCATATGGTGAAGCTTTATGTCTGGCAATATCCGCGTTCTTTGAACGTGCGGATTAGGGTTCTTATAGGAAGCCCTCGCGAGCGATCAGGAAGCCCTCGCGAGCGATCAGGAAACCTTCGCGGGCAATCAAGAAGCCCTCTTTTTCAACAGTCACACGCATCTTGTTCTCCGTAACCATAACCCCCTGTAGAGGCTGAGGCTCCCTAAGTGTGGCAATAACGCAACGAAGCGCCAGCCAGAATGACGCGATTCTCCCCGACTGTATGGCCCCAGGGAGATTAACATCGCCTTGCTGGCAATGCTCCCATTCCGTTCAGGGAGCTACGTCCCCAAACACTCCTCAGGCGAGTCAGTAGATCCGCAAAATGATCGGCCTCCGCGTTGCCGCGAAGGCCGTAGAGCGCGCCCACAAGAGCCATCCAGCCCTCAGGTCGCGATTTCACTATATCGGCTCGACAAATGAGCGCGTCAAGTACTACTGCCTTGCCCTCTCAGGCCACGGAGAGCGTCCCCGCCGCCGGGAGCGTGGACCTTTGCGCTCCGAGTGGCACTATTGCCTCAGCCCGAGTCCCCTCCCCGACGAACCGGGTTCGCGCTAACGTCGCACCATGTGCAACCTCTACAGCATCCGTAAAGGCCCGGCTGCCATTCTGGACTTGGCTCGCGTCATGCCGAACGATGGGGGCGGGGCACTAGTGAGATGAAGGCGTGGAAGTACGTGAAACCCGAATATGCGCCGGGCGCGCTGAGGGGTGTGTTCAGCATAGGTACGCCGCTCGACTACGCGAAGCTGGACGATGATCAGGCCGACGAACTGGATAGCGCCCGCAGGCGGACAATCACCGCCCTGACGATCACAGATTCAGAGGATCCCGCCCAAGCCGCAGCGATGGGAACCGCTCGCTCCATGGGGATTCGACTAAACGGGGTCCGAGGCGATTTCACCTTCAAGAATTTTTCGATCACGCGCCGAGTTCATGGCCACGCTCTCTGCCTGTGCCGCGACCCTGGGAACCCGTCTTTTGGCGAGAAGACGGCAATAATCGAAATCGCTGATGCTCACCTGCTTGGCACGTTGCTGCACCTCAATAACAGGGTACTGAATAGCCACTGTTCAAGCGGACCGGTTTCATACGAAGATGTCGATGTAGAAGCGCAGGCTACGAACGACGACCCGCCGGACCCGTTCATTAAGGGGCGCCGGTTCCAGTGCGAAAACGAGCTTCGAATCTTCTGGCCCGGTCGATCTGCAAAGCCGTTCTTGTCGGCACCATTCTCCCCGCCGGAGGGTATGCTGACGTGGATTAATCCCTAGCGGCGCCACTGGTTAGCATCACTCGCTGAAGTTCAGGTTCTCCTAGTGTTCGGCCTTACCGAAGGTTAGGCCGCCTATGGCGATCCTGAAGGACGCTTCGGCTTCTTCCTGAGTGGCTCCGGAAAATACGACCGCCTCCGTGGCGAGCTCGCCGATCTGCGCGACCATGTTCAATAGGTCTTCGCGACCAAAGCTATCAGGCGACTCCACAACGATGCCGGAGACGGCAGCGATCTGGTTCAGGCGCTCCAGCAGGCCAGTGTATGGCGCGCTCTCGATCGTACGGCCAGGCAGCGTCGACTCTGACATTAGCTTCTCCAACTAGGGGTTCCCATCATGGCCATCGGTCTTCAGGGCGAAGATGGGTCAGAGGCCCTGGTGGCGGAGTCTGTCCATCACGGCCTGACCTGCTTGGGCTCGCCGAGCCATCTCCGAGATCGGCTCAAGAAGGCGGTTGGTTTCTGCCTGTTGCTCAACCATCATTTCCAGCAGTTCGACCATTCGCGCTTCAGTAGCGCTCGGCTGATCGTCAGACATTCAATTTCTCCTTGAGGATGGCGCGGACAGCACCCGCCCGCTTGGTGTGACCGTTCTCAGCCATCCAGATGTCCAGCGCGGCAATTTCGGGATCATGAAGCCGGACGCCAATCGTGTGCCCGCGCCCCGTGGCCGGTCTCCCCATCTTTTTGGCTAGCTTTTTCTCTTGCTCAGTCATCACCGTTAATGCTAGCAATAAGTCAGGCCGAGGGGAAGCGCGAACTTCCACCCCGGCCCTAACCGAAACCCGATCGCCCCACTGATTCCGGCGACGCCTGAACGGGTTCTTCTTCACGCCATCGTTCGGCAGTTGAGTCCGAAGGCCTATACGCGGCTGATGACCGACCTGTCGTTCCAAAGAGAGCAAGGCTCCGTTTATGCGCTTTGTGCGCTCCTGATAGGCACGGAGCGATATTGACGAACCGGCACCCTTTGTTGGGGCACAAGTTAGGGCTACGCCTAGCCTCTACTCCTAAACGTCTGTTTCTCATGAGTTTTTAAGGGGGAATGGCGGAGACGGAGGGATTCGAACCCTCGGTACCCCTTACAGGGTACGACGATTTAGCAAACCGTTGCCTTCAGCCACTCGGCCACGTCTCCGGTTCGGCTCCGATAGCGGCTCGGGCGCGCCGACGCAATCCGGGTTTGCGACGTTAACGCGAAATCCACGGCGGAATGGTTGGATGACGGCCTGACCAGAATGGCCGCCATGCTCTCGACCCAGACCAGACCAGACGACGCGCCCACCGATGCGGCGCCCGCGACCCTCGACGCCGCCGGGCTTCAGGCCTTGGCCTCGGGCGCCGTGGCGCGTGGGGCGGGCAAGACTGACGCCCGCGCCCGCCGCGGCCCCTTCCGGCCCGAAGTCTGGCTGAACGCCCGCCAGCGCCACGCCTCGCGCCTCGCCGCCCACTGGTTCCGAAGCTTCGACGCCCTCGCCGTCATCGCCCTGACCCTGGCGTGCGCCGCCGCGGCCAGTCCCTCGGGCCTGATCAGCGCACCCCTGTCCCTTGTCCTGCCGTTCGCGGTCGGCGCCGTGGCCCTGCTGGCGGCGCTGAAGGCGTCCGGCGTCTACGGCTTCTCCCGCAACCGCCGTCTGGTGGTGCACATGGGCCTGGTCAGCGCCTCGGTGGCCGGCGCCGGCCTGATCGCCGTCGTGCTGGCCGCCCTCCTCGCGCCCGCCCCCACGATCGGCCCGGTGCTGGTGTGGAGCGGACTGAACCTGATCGTGCTGTACGGCCTGCACATGGCCTGGTGCGACCGGGTCCGGGGCTGGCGCGCCGACGGAACCCTGACCCCCAATGTGGTGGTGGTGGGCGCCACCAAACACGCCGAAAAGCTGATCCGCGAGGCCCTCCAGCGCCGCGACCTGAACGTGCTGGGCGTGTTCGACGACCGCCTGGCCCGCGCCCCCGACAGCGTCGAGGGCGTGCCGGTGCTGGGCGACACCGAGGCCCTGCTGACCCATCGCATGACGCCCTATGTGGACCACATTATCCTGGCCGTGGATCCCGCCGCGCGCGAGCGGGTGCGTGACCTGATGCGCCGCCTCGGCGGCCTGCCCAACGAGGTCACCCTGCTGGTGGATCCCAAGGCGGCCGAAGACCGCAACGCCGCCCTGGAGAAGCTGGCCCGCGCGCCGCTGGCCTCTCTCAGCAACCCCGACCCCGACCGCGCCGCCTTCAACAAGCGGCTGCAGGATCTGATCATCGGCGGGCTGATGCTGATCGGCCTCATGCCGGTGCTCGCCGTGGTCGCCCTGGTGGTGCGTCTGGACAGCCCTGGCCCGATCCTGTTCCGCCAGCGTCGCCACGGCTTCAACAACGAAGAGATCGTGGTGTGGAAATTCCGCAGCATGCGCCACGAGGCCGCCGACGCCACCGCCTCCCGTCAGGTCACCGCCGACGACGACCGCATCACCCGCGTGGGCCGGTTCCTGCGCGCCACCAGTCTCGATGAGCTGCCCCAGCTGATCAATGTGCTGAAGGGCGAGATGTCCCTGGTCGGCCCCCGCCCCCACGCCATCGGCATGAAGACCGGCCAGATCGAGTCCGCCCGCCTCGTGGCCGAATACGCCCACCGTCACCGCATCAAGCCGGGCATGACCGGCTGGGCCGCCATCAAGGGCTCGCGCGGCCCCCTGCACACCGCCGCCGAGGTGCGCCGCCGGGTGCAGCTGGACGTGGACTATGTGGAGCGCCAGTCCTTCTGGCTGGACCTGTGGATCATGGCGGTCACCGTGCCCGTGCTGCTGGGCGACCGCGTGGCTGTACGCTGATGTTCTGGCGCGGCGTCTGGGGCTATCTGCCCGCCAACATCGTGCAGGGCGTGGTGGGCTTTCTGGCCATCGTGGTCTTCACCCGCCTGCTCAGCCCCGAGGATTTCGGCCGCTACGCCCTGGCCTATTCGGTGTTCACCCTGGCCCATGTGGCGGTGTTCACCTGGCTGGAGGCGGCCATGGCCCGCTACTGGGCCGCCGAGACGCCCGAGACCGGCCTCGCCGACCATTTCGCCAGCCTGTACCGCGCCGCCTTCTGGCTGTCCGCCGCCTTCATTCCGCTGGTCATCCTCGGCCTCATGCTGTGGCCGGTGGAGCCGGCGTTCCGTCTGGCCTTGGGCGTCGCCCTGATCGGCGTGCCCGTCCGCAGCCTCGCCAAGCTGGCGCAGGAGCGATACCGCGCCTCGGGCGAGGTCGGGAAAGCGGCGGGCCTCGACATGGCCACCGTCGTCGGCGGCTTCCTGATCGGCGTCATCTTCGCCCTGGCCGGTCTGGGCGGCGCCGCCCCCCTGCTGGGCCTGCTGCTCGCGCCCCTGTTCGCCCTGCCCTTCATCCTGCCCGGCGAGCTGAAGCACGCCCGCGGCGGGCGGCCCGACCCGGCCCGGCTCAAGCGCTACGCCACCTTCGGCTATCCCATCGCCGCGTCCCTGATCCTCTCGCTGGTGCTGGCCTCCACCGACCGCTTCCTGCTGGCGGTGTTCATGAACGAGGCGGCGGTGGGCGCCTATCATGCGGGCTATTCCATCGCCAACCGCACCCTGGACGTCATGTTCATCTGGCTGGGCGCCGCCGGCGCGCCCGCCATGGTCATGGCGCTGGAGCGGGGCGGCCGCGAGGCCCTCCAGACCGCCGCCCGCGAACAGGCGGGCCTGTTCGTCCTGGTCGGCCTGCCCGCCGCCGTCGGCGTCATGCTGGTGGCCCGGTCGCTGGCCGAAGTGCTGATCGGTCAGGACCTGCGCTCCGCCGCCGCCCTCATCACCCCCTGGATCGCCCTCGGCGCGGCCCTGTCCGGGGTGACGGTCTACTACTTCAACCAGGTCTTCACCCTCGGCCACCGCACCGACCGCATGCTGCTGACCATGGCGGTCCCGGCCGTGGCCAACGTCATCCTCAACCTGATTCTGATCCCCCGCTTCGGCGTGCTGGGCGCGGCCTGGGCCACGGCGGCCAGCTTCGCCCTCGGCCTGCTCGCCTCCATCCTCATCGGCCGCACCGTCATGCGCCTGCCCATCCCGTGGGAGGCCCTGATCCGCTGCGGCGTCGCCTGCGCCGTCATGGCGGGCTTGGTCTCCCTGATCCCGGCCGTGGGCGGCCCCGTGGAGCTGATCGCCAAGGCGGCCATCGGCGGCGCGGTCTACGCCGTCGTCGCCATCACCCTCAACGCCGCCGGGGTGCGCGACACCGGCCGCCGCCTCCTCAACGCCTACCGAACCCGGGGAGCCGAAGCATGAGCCGCACCGTCGCCAACGCCCGCTGGCGGGGCAAGCGCCCGGCCCTGTCGGTGCTGATCCCCTTCTACCGGGACGACCCCTGCGACCTGCTGCGCGACCTCAACGACGAGGCGGGCCAGGTCGGCCGCTCGGTGGAGGTCATCGTCCTGTCGGACGGCGGCGGCGACGCCGATCTGGTCGCCCGCGTCGAGGCCGTCATCAAGGCCATGGCCCTGCCCGCCCGCCTGATCGACCTGAAACGGAACGAGGGCCGCTCGAAAGGCCGAAACCGTCTGGCCGCCGCCGCCCGGGGCGGCAGTTTCCTGTTTCTGGACAGCGACATGCGGCCGGATCATCGCCGCTTTCTTCAGGCCTGGGCCGATCTGGCGGCCCACGAGGATCCCCCCGTGGCCTTCGGCGGCTTCTCCCTGCTGCAGGCCCCGGACGAGCCCCGCTTCGCCGTCCACCGGGCCCTCGCCACCCGGTCCGAATGCGTCCCCTATCAGGAGCGCGCCCGCCAGCCGGAAAAGTACGTCTACACCTCCAACCTGCTGGTCCGCCGCGACGTGTTCGCGGCCGAGGCCTTCGACAGCGCCTTCACCGGCTGGGGCTGGGAGGATGTGGAGTGGGCCATGCGCGTGTCGCGCCGGTTCCGCGTGGTCCATCTGGACAATCCGGCCACCCACATGGGTCTGGACACCGCCGAGGCCCTCGCCGCCAAATACGAACAGTCTGCGCCCAATTTCGCCCGGGTGGTGGCCCGCCACCCCGACATCGTCTCCACCTACCCCAGCTACAAGGCCGCCCGCCTGCTCAAGCGCGCGCCGGGCATGGGCCTGGCCCGGCCCTTGCTGAAGACCGTGGCGATGACCGACTGGCTGCCCGCCGGGCCGCGCGCCTTCTCGCTGCGGCTCTACCGGGCCGCCCTCTATGCGGAGGCCGTCTGATGCAGCAACCCCAGGCCCAGCCCTACAACGCCGACTCCAGCCTGTTCGGCAAGGTGCGCCGCCGCGTCGTGCGCCTCATGCATCGCCGCCCCGCCCGCCTGTCCCACACCGGGCCGGTGGTCAGCTTCACCTTCGACGATGTGCCGATTTCGGGCGCCGAGGCGGGCGCCGCCATTCTCGAAAAGGCCGGAGCGCGCGGCACTTACTATGTCTGCGCCGGCCTGTTCGATCAGCCGGGCGACATGGGCCGCTACGCCAATACCGCCGAGATCGCGCGCCTGGCCGAGGCGGGTCACGAGATCGCCTGCCACACCCATTCCCATCTGGACTGCGGCCTGGCCGATGAAGCCGCCATCGGCGCCGACGCCGACCGCAATGCCGGGGCCCTGACCGCCTTCGGCGCGCGCCCCCGCCATTTCGCCTACCCCTACGGCGAGGTCTCGCCCCAGGCCAAGAAGGCGCTGAAGGCCCGCTACAGCTCCCTGCGCGCCGTGCACTCGGGCACCGTCAGGGACGGCTCGGACCTGAACCAGCTGCCCGCCGTGGGCATCGAGGGCGAGGACGGCGAGGCCGAGGCCATGCGCTGGATCGACCGGGCGGTGGATCAGGGCGCCTGGGTCATCCTCTACACCCACGACGTGCGCGACAATCCGTCGAAATACGGCTGCACCCCCGCCGCGCTGGCGCGCATCGTCGCCCACGCCCAGGCGCGCGGAGCCGCCATCCGGACGGTGGGCGAGGTGCTGTCGTGACCGCCGATGTCGCCGTCATCGTCCCCACCCTGCGCCGCCCCGACAGTCTGGAGCGCGCCCTGCGCTCCCTGTTCGCCCAGGAGCGGGTCGCCGACCGGGTGTGCGAGATCGTCATCGCCGACAACGACCCGGAGGGCTCCGCCCGCGACCGCGTCGAGGCCCTGCGCGGCCACAGCCCCTGGCCGCTGGTCTATGTCCATGTGCCCACGCCCGGCGTGGCCACGGCGCGCAACGCGGCCCTCGGCGCCACCGACGCCTCCCTGATCGCTTTCCTCGACGACGACGAGGCCGCGGCCCCCGACTGGCTGGCGCGCATCCTTTCAGCGCACGAAGCCTCCGGCGCCGACGTCACCTTCAGTCCCATCCACGGTCGCGCCGAGGGCGCGCCTGCTTGGCTCAAACCCTATCTGGAGCGCTTCTTCGGCCGCGAGGGACCGGTCGGAAGCGGCCTGATCGACCAGTCGTTCGGCTGCGGCGCCTCCCTGATGACCCGCGCCACCGCCCTGCCCGGCGCCGCGCCGTTTGACGTTTCGGCGGATCAGTCGGGCGGCGAGGACGACGCCCTCTTCGCGGCGCTTGCTGCGCGCGGCGGTCGCTTCGGCTGGGCCGCCGACGCCTGGGTCGAGGAGTTCGCCCCGCCCCACCGCGCCACCCTGCGCTACGCCCTGACCCGCGCCTTCGCCTACGGCCAGGGCCCGTCCCAGACGGCGGCCAAGGAAAAGAACTGGCCCGCCCTCGCCCGCTGGATGATCGTCGGCGCCGCCCAGACCGCCGTGTTCGGCATCGCCGCCCTGGTCATGACCCTGATCGGCCACTCCCGCCGCGCCTTCTGGATGGACCGCGCCGTCCGCGGCCTCGGCAAGCTCGCCTGGATGCCCGGCCTCGAACCCCAATTCTACGGCGCCAGCGAACTCAAACGCCTCAACCGGGCCTGAGCACTCCGCCCCCCTCCAACACCGTCATCGCCGGGCTTGTCCCGGCGATCCATACGCTCGGACAGATCAAGGCGCGCGCCGCACAGCCCGTGATCATGGATTCCCGGCACAAGGCCGGGAATGACGAGGTGTGTGGATCAAAGCGGCGGATAATCCCGCATTTCCCGCGCCCACTCCCTTGCGCCACAAGGGATCCGCGCCCCCGACGCCCCGATTTCGTCCCCCTGCTTTCCAGACCCCCTAGAATGCCTCCCCATCGGCCCCGGGCCCCGACAGGAAGGGAGGCGTCTCACCCCACACCGCTCACCCCAGCGAAGGCTGGGGTCCAGATCATAAGGCGCTCTCGCTGGACGGCTGTCCCCGCATCACGCCCTTGGGAATGGAGCCTGCCATCTGGACCCCAGCCTTCGCTGGGGTGAGCGTGCAAAAGGGCGCGCGCCCTACACTGTTTTCGCTGAACAATTCCGTCGCGATTGCACTCCCGTTGCACTCTTTTTTCGTCCCGGAGTCTCACTTGCGCCCACTCCACGGCCCCGTGCCTTGTCATCCCGGAAGCGCCGCAGGCGCTATCCGGGACGGGACGGGATATCTCTCGATGGGCCCGGACGGCGCGACGCGACGATCCGGGCCAAGAGCTGGAGAATCACCGCCAGTCGCCCGGCTCAGCCTGCGGCTGTCCGGGCGGGAGATCTTTGAAAACACCGCGTCCCGGCTCTCCGCTTCGCGTCGGCCGGGATGACAAGTGCAACTGTCGACATTGTTTTCGCTCAACAATTCCGCCGCCGTTGCACTCCAGTTGCACTGTTTTTCGCGCCGACCGTCTAACCCAGCACCTTCTTCAGGAACCCCGGCGGCTGGTAGGTGGAGCGGTTCATGACCACCCCGGCGATGCGGCCGCCGACCGCCTCGATCTCGTCGCGCAGGGCGATGGGTTCGGCGGCGCGGGTGGTCTCGGCGGCGACCACCAGAACGGTGGCGTCCACATAGGGGGCCAGGGTCACGGCCATGTCCGAACGGTCTGCGGACGGGGCGTCCACCACCACCGTCTCTGCGTGCTTGCGCATGGCGTCCCAGTAGCGGGCGTCGGGCAGGGTCTCGACCCGCTGGCCGGACTTCAGCACCTCGCCACGGAACCGGGTGATCCACAGCCGTCCCCCCAGACACGGCTGGGCGATCAGCAGCCGGGCCGGCGCCACCGGGCGTCCGTCCTTGGCCGTCAGGCGCGGCGACACGGTGAAGAAGCACGATCCGTCGGGCGAGGCGTAGGCGGTCTTGCCCAACTGGCCGAAGCGGTCCGGTTGGGCGCCGACGGCCTCCATCTGCTGCTGGGCGTTGAGGTCGGCGTCCACCAGCCAGACGGGGCGGCGGGCCCGCACGGCGGCCAGGCGGGCGAACTCCCGCGCCACGGTGGAGGTCCCCTCCCCGTGGTTGGCGGCCACGAACTGGATCACGCGGCCGCGATGGCCGGACGCCGGACCCAGCGCCGCCCAAAGTCCCGCCATTTCCGCAGTGAGGTCGACCATCGAATCGTTACGCGCACCTGTTTGGATGAAACTATCACACCCCTCAGGGGAACACTCAGCGGGCCTTCATGGGGGCCACCGCCAGCACCGGCAGCTCCAGCGTCCGCCCCGCCGACGCCGGCGTGGTGAAGCCGGGCCGCAGGAAGATTCGGATCAGCCCGACGCACAGCGCCGTGAACGCGGCGAACAGGATCACCAGCAGCATGCTGGGCATGCGCAGGCTGGTTCCCCGTGTGGGCGGCGAGGCGCGCTCCACGATGCGGATGTTATCCGCCCCGCTCTGGGACAGCGAGGTGGCCGCCCGGCTCTGGCTTTCGCGCAGGGCGAACTCGCGGATGTTGCTGGTCAGCACCTCCCGGTCCGCCGACAGGGTGGCGTTGCGGGATTCCAGCTCGGTGAGCCGCGACTGGCGGTTACGCAGGTCGTTCAGCTGAGCCTCCAGCACCGAGCGCCGCCCGATCAGCGAATCGCGCTCGGCGGTCAGCTGGATCCGCTCCGTGTCCAGCGACACCCAGATGGGATTCGGCCCGGTCTGCACCTCGCGCGGCCCCACGGCCGTGCCGGTGTTCACAAAGGCCTGCAGCTGGGCGATGCGCTCCTCGATGTCGCGCACCGGCTGGGAGTCAGGCTGATACCGCGCCAGCAGGTTCTCACGCTCGGTGCGCAGCAGCAGCACCTGGTCCTGGGCCGCCACGTTGAGCTGCTGGTTCAGCACGATTTCGGCGGGCACCGAGCCCAGCTCCAGCCGCAGCCGGGCCAGCCGGTTCGACACCTGGGCCAGTTGGGCGTCCACACCCAGCCGCTCCGCGAAGACGGTCTGGTAGGACGCCCCCAGGCTCTCCCGCGCCGTGTTGAAGTCGCCGATGTCATTGGTCCGCAGGAAGGCTTCATAGGCGCTGTCGGCGTCCATCAGCTCGTCCTCGAACACCTCGCGCTGCTCCTGCAGGGCCGGCGTCATGCGGTCCTGGAACACCTCGCGGCGATAGATCAGATACTGGTCCAGCAGGCCGTTGAGCACCGCCGCCGCCGTGTCCGCGTCCCGCGCCTCATAGCTCAGCTGGATCACCCCGCTGAGCGGCGCTGTGGAGACTTCCAGATCACGGATCATGGTGCGCAGGGCGCTGCGCTCCGCCGCCTCGGCGCTGACCGCCCGTTCCGCAGCCCGCTCGCCCAGAACGGTCTCCACGCCGACGGCCTGAATGACCCGGCGCTTCAGCTCGTTGCTGTTCAGAATGGCCGCCTCGGCCTGCGCGATCTCATTGACCTGCGGCACATTGGTGCTGTTGCGCTCGGTCCCCACCGTCGGCTGATAGACGTACTCCTGCCCCACCGTGGCGACGATCCCGGCCCGGGCCGTATAGGTCTTGCTGATGGTCGTCAGAATGAGGATGACGCCGAGGATGCAGATGGCCAGAAACACCGCGATCATGACCCACAGCTCGCGGAACAGCAGGGCCGCCAGATCCATCAACCCGTAACGCGGGCGGGTCGACAGATAGGCGGTTGTGCGCATGAACGGCGAATCCCGGCAAACAGGGTTAACAGGTCCACACTTCGCCCCTGCGCGTTAACCATCGGTTACGATTGCAGGGCCAGCCTGACGCCGAAGCCGCCGCACGAGTCGTTGATGTCCATGGATCGCCGCCATCTTCTGATCGCCCTGGCCTCCACCGGGGCCCTGACCGCCTGTTCCGGCGGCGCGGGTCTGGGTCGGTCGGCGCAGACTCCCGACTTCCCCGACATCGCCTTCGCCGACTGGACCGACGCCGAGCCGGAGTATCTGGTCTATCCCGGCGACGAACTGGACATCCAGACGCCCACCGCGCCCGAGCTGAACCGGGCTGTGCGCGTAGGCCCCGACGGGCGCATCTCCATGCCGCTGGTGGGACAGGTCATGGCGGCGGACCGCTCGCTGCCAGAACTGGAATCGGCGCTGGCCGCGGCCTACGCCACCCAGCTTCGCCATCCCATGGTGGAGGTCACCCTGACCCAGGCCGGACCGCTGAAGGTCTGGGTGGACGGCGAGGTGCGGACCCCAGGCGTCTACGACATGCCCGGCGACATCGAGGCCTGGCAGGCTGTGATCATGGCCGGCGGCTTCCTGCCCACGGCGCGGCGGTCACAGGTGGCGCTGATCCGGCGCGGCCCGGGCAATGTGCGCATGATGCGGGTGGTGGATCTCAGCGGACCGCGCACCACGGCCGTGGCCCTGCGGCGGTCCGACATCCTGTACGCGCCCCGCACCACCCTGGCGGAGCTCGCCGTCTTCTTCAGCCAGATTCGCGAGAGCCTGCCGGTCAGCTTCAGCTATTCGATCAACGACCGCGCCTACACGCAGTTCTGACCGGCCCAGGCCTCGGACTCTGCCTCAGGCAGCCAGCTTGGCCGCACCCTGATCGATCCAGCGGCGCGCGGCGCGCTGGGCCTCGGCCAGATCCTCGCGCTCCATCTCCGCCGACAGCTCCTTGCGGTAGATGCGGGCTTCTTCGGAGCCCTTCATGGCCGCCAGGTTGAAGATCATGTGGGCGCTGACCAGATCGACGGGCGCGCCGCCCTGGCCGGTGGAGTACATCACGCCCAGCCGGAACAGGGCGTCGCCGTCCATCTCCGGAGTGGGCAGCGGCAGGCCGCCGTCCATGTGGGCTTCGCAGTCGTGCGCCAGTTCTTGCGCGGTCATCACCGTATCTCCTTGCGGAGGCCTTTCTGGCCCCGTCCTGTGACACGATCAAATACCCGCGCTATTGAAGTTAAAGTTAACGGCAGAGGGTCCGCAAAATCTTTTCAGTAAAGGAGTTCTGAATACTGAACGTGCGATTCAGAACTCCTCAATCTGGTTGCAAGGTCTCGTTTACCGGGCGCGCTGGCCGAACAGCATCTTTCGCGCCTGCTCCGCCTGTTTTCCGGAAGCGCCCAGGTCGCCGCGCAGTTCGTTGCCGACCGCCCGGCCCGCCTGAACCGCCGGGCGCGCGCCGACGCGCGCCATCCAGGCCTTCAGGTGCGGAAAGTCCTCCAGGTCCTGTCCCTGCGGCCCCGGCAGGATCCAGGGCCAGATGGCCATGTCGGCGATGGAGTAGTCCCCCGCCACATAGTCCCGATCCGCCAGCCGCGTGTTCAGCACGCCGTACAGGCGGTTGGTCTCGTCTGTGTAGCGGCGCACCCCGTAGGCGATCTGGCGCTGATCCTTGATCAGGGCGGGCGCGTACTGCCGGAAGTGATGGGTCTGCCCCGCCATCGGTCCCAGCCCGCCCACCTGCCAGAACAGCCACTGGTCCACCTCGGCCCGCGCCCTGATGTCCGTGGGATAGAACTGGCCGCTCTTGTTTCCCAGGTACTGCAGGATCGCCCCGGACTCGAAGATCGACAGCGGCTTGCCGTCCGGTCCTTCGGGATCGACCAGGGCCGGCATGCGGTTGTTCGGGCTGATGGCCAGGAACTCGGGCGTGAACTGCTCGCCCGCCCCGATGTTCACCGGCTTCACCTCATAGGGCAGGCCCATCTCCTCGAGGGCGATGGAGACCTTCCAGCCGTTGGGCGTGGGCCAGTACCAGAGTTCCAGAGGCTTGGTCATGATGATCCTTTCCAGCGTCACGGTTCGATCTGGGAAGGATGAGACGCCCTCGCAACGGGCGCGCGAAATTAACCTGAACCGTCCGTTCAGGGTGAATTCATGTGGATGGCGAGACCTTGGCGACACAGTTCAACGGCCGCTCACGCGAAATCCGTCGCGGCCCCTTCGAGAGGATCGCCATGAAAACCCTCGTCAAGGCCGCCGCCGTCGCCATCGGCCTCATCACCATCTCCACGCCCCTGGCCGCCGAGGCCCAGTCCCGCCACGACCGCCGCGAGTGGCGCGAGGACCGCCGCGAAACGCGGCAGGACCGTCGAGACTATCGTCGCGACGACCGTCAGGATCGTCGGGAATGGCGACGGGATCGCCGCGAAGACCGGCAGGACTTCCGTCGGGAAAACCGCCACGACCGGCGGGACTTCCGTCAGGACCGCCGCGCCGACCGCTGGGATCGCAATGACCGCAATTGGTGGCGTGGCCGATCCGACTTCCGTGACTATCGCGGCGCGCGCCGTGGGTACTACTACGCCCCCAGCTACGGCTATTACCGGGTCGAGCCGCGCTACTACGGCTATCGCTGGCAGCGGGGCCATTCCCTGCCCTACGCCTATCGCAGCTACCATGTGCGCGACCCCTACTTCTATGGGCTCCGCCCGGCGCCGCGCGGGTATCGCTGGGTGCACGCCAACAACGACATTGTCCTGATCGCCCTGGCCACCGGCCTGATCGCGGACATCGTCCTGAACGTCTACTGATCACCCGACATCATCAAGTTGAGCCCCGCCGCCCGGCGGGGCTTTTTCTTTTCAAAACAGCCACAAGGCGATAACTGACAACCGCGTTCAGTTAAGGTTCATGGCGCCCGGCACAGTCTTTTCCAAAGCCGCCGCTCCGGCGGGAACGAGGACGAAAGAGAATGAAACGCTTCATCGTGGCTACGGCGATCGCGTCGCTCGTCGTGCCGATCATGGCCAGCGCGAGCGAGGCCTTCGCCCAGGACCGCCGCCCCGACCGCAACAGCGAAATGACCCGTGAACAGGCTCGGCGTCCGGATTCCTCCGGTTCGACCCGCGGCGCAGCGCCTCAGCGGCAGCAGCGCGAAGAGGCTCGTCAGGAACGGCGCCAGGAACGCCGGAATGATCGCCAGGAACGGCGTGAGGACAGACCGGCGCGTCCGGAACGCCCCCAGACCGACCGCACACCGCCCCCGCCCCAGACCGGTGGCCCTCGGACGGACAGGCGCGAAGACCGGCGCGACCGCCGGGAAGATCGGCGCGGCGACAGACCGAACCGTCCGGACCGTCCCCAGACCGACCGCAGGCCGACCCCGCCTCAGACCGGCGGTCCCCGCACGGACCGGCGCGAAGACCGACGCGACCGCCGTGAGGATCGACGCGATGATCGCCAGGATCGGCGCGAGGACCGGCGTGATTGGGACCGGGATCGTCGCCCCAACCCGGACGCACGGCGCGACGATCGCCGAAATGACCGGTCAGACAGACGTCCGGATCGCCGTGACGACCGCTGGGATCGACGCGATGACCGCCGCGGCGACCGCTGGGACCGTCGTGACGATCGGCGGGACGACCGGCGCGAAGCCCGCCGGGATCGACGGGAATATCGCGAGTTCCGCCAGCGCTGGAACCGCGACCACTGGCGCCGCGACTGGCAGCGCCGTCAGCAGGCCAACTGGTGGCGTCACCACAGCTGGTTCGGTGGCTATTCTGGCCTGAGGGTCGGGTTCTACTACGCGCCCAGCTACGGCTACTATCAGGTGCCGCGTCAGCACTGGGGCCGCCGCTGGTCCGAGGGCGACTACCTGCCCAGCGTCTTCTGGCGTTATCAGGTGAATGACTACCGCTTCTACGGCCTGGGTTATCCGCCAGTCGGCACCCGGTGGGTCCACGTGGACAACCACATCTATCTGATCGATCAGTATGACGGCTACATCATCGAGGTGATCTTCGACGCCTGGAACTGGTAGGTCCGTTCCGACGAAAAGAGGCCCCGGCGGATCGCTCCGCCGGGGCCTTTTCACATCTGCATTCAAGCAGCGAGGCGCCGCGCGCCGCGCGATAGCGCGCTAAAATCAAACCCCCAGCTTGGTCTTCAGGATATCGTTGACCGCAGCCGGGTTGGCCTTGCCGCCGGTGGCCTTCATGACCTGGCCGACGAACCAGCCCAGAGCCTGCGGCTTGTCCTTCACCGCTTCGGCCTTGTCGGGGTTGGCGGCGATGATCTCGTCGATGGCTTTCTCGATGGCGCCGGTGTCGGTGACCTGTTTCAGGCCGTGCTTGTCCACGACTTCGGAGGGCGAGCCCTCGCCGTTCCAGACGTGGTCGAATACTTCCTTGGCGATCTTGGACGAGATGGTCCCGTCCTCGATCAGCGCCACCAGCTCGGCCACATGGGCGGCCGGGACCGGGCTCTGGTCGAAGTCCAGATGGTCGGCGGCCAGCCGGGCGGACAGCTCGTTGGTCACCCAGTTGGCCACCAGCTTGGCGTCGCGACCCTTCGCGGCGGCTTCGAAGTAATCGGCCTTGGCCTGTTCCGAGATCAGCACCACGGCGTCGTATTGCGACAGGCCGTACTGGGCCATCAGCCGCTTGCGCTTCTCGTCGGGCAGTTCCGGCAGGGACGCCTTGATCTCCTCGATCCAGGCCTGCTCGATCTCCAGCGGCAGCAGGTCGGGGTCGGGGAAGTAGCGGTAATCGTGCGCCTCTTCCTTGGAGCGCATGGACCGGGTCTCGCCCTTCACCGGGTCGAACAGGCGGGTCTCCTGATCGATCTTGCCCCCGTCCTCGAGGATCTCGATCTGGCGGCGCGCCTCGTACTGGATGGCCTGGGAGATGAAGCGGAACGAGTTGACGTTCTTGATCTCGCAGCGGGTGCCCAGATGGCTGAAGTCGCCGGTTTCCTTGAACTTTTCGTACTGCCCCGGACGGCAGACCGACACATTCACATCGGCCCGCAGATTGCCCTTCTCCATGTCCCCGTCGCAGGTGCCCAGATAGATCAGGATGGTCCGGATCTTCTTGACGTAGGCCACCGCCTCCTCAGGGCTGCGCAGGTCCGGCCGCGAGACGATCTCCATCAAGGCCGTGCCCGAGCGGTTCAGGTCCACATAGGATTCGGTGGGCGACAGGTCGTGGATCAGCTTGCCGGCGTCCTGCTCCAGGTGCAGGCGCTCGATACCCACATTGAAGAAGCCGCCGTCCTCGGCCTCCACCTCCACCACGCCCTCGCCCACGATGGGGTGATACAGCTGGCTGATCTGATAGCCGGTGGGCAGGTCGGGGTAGAAATAGTTCTTCCGGTCGAACTGGCTGAAGGTGTTGATCCGGGCGTTGAGCCCCAGCCCTGTGCGCACCGCCTGTTCGACACAGAACTTGTTGAGGGTCGGCAGCATGCCGGGGAAGCCGGCGTCCACCAGCGACACCTGCTCGTTCGGCCCGGCTCCGAAGCCCACCGCCGCGCCCGAGAACAGCTTGGCCTTCGACGCCACCTGGGCGTGGATCTCCAGCCCCATGACGATTTCCCACGGGCCGGTGCGGCCCTGGATGAGTTTGGAGTTGTCAGTCATCAGTGTCGTTGTCCGCGAGCGTTGAGGGATCGAGGTCGCCCAGCTCTTCTATGAGTGCTTCTTCGTGGTCCCACCGGCAAATTGAACTCGAGCCCGCAAGGACAATCAACAGGTCGCCGTGACCATTGTTGGCCAATGCGATGGCAGCGGCCGGAAAGCCATGCCATTTCCGCGCCTGCTCGGTCTCGCGTGCAACGTGGTTCGCCGTTCGACCTGCCCGCTTCCGGTCGGAATCGTCCCAGACGGGGTGGATACTCCAATCCTCGCCATTCAGGACGAACTCGCCGCCGTTCCTCTGTTGGAGCGCGCGTCTCCAAGCGGGCGGGAATCGAAACGCGAGGCTACATTCGGCTGCGTCGATGCGATCAGGATCAACCGGGAACGGCATGGATCATCACCACCACTTCTCCGGCCGCGCCACGAACCCGGCGGCCTGTTCCAGAGTGTCGGCCACCTGGAACACCGTCGCCTCGTCCAGCGCCTTGCCGATGACCTGCAGGCCCAGCGGCAGGCCGCCCTTGTCGAGGCCGGCGGGGACCGAGATGCCCGGCAGGCCGGCCAGGTTGGCGGTCACCGTGAACACGTCGTTCAGGTACATGGTCAGCGGGTCCACCTGCTTGTCGCCCAGCGCGAAGGCGGCCGAGGGCGTCGACGGCGTCAGGATGGCGTCGACCTTGCCCCAGACATCGTCGAAGTCCTGGGCGATGCGGCGGCGCACCTTCAGGGCCCGGACATAATAGGCGTCATAGAATCCGGCCGACAGCACATAGGCGCCGATGGTCAGGCGGCGCTGGACCTCCTTGCCGAAGCCCTCGGCGCGGCTGGTCTCGTACAGGTCGGTCAGGGACTTCGCCTCGCTGGCCCGATGGCCGAAGCGCATGCCGTCATAGCGGGCCAAGTTCGACGAGGCCTCGGCCGGGGCAATGATGTAATAGGCCGGCAGGGCGTACTTCGTGTGCGGCAGGCTGATCTCGACGATTTCGGCGCCGGCCTCCTTCAGCCAGGCCTTGCCCTTCTCCCACAGCTCCAGCTGCTCGGCGGGCATGCCGTCGACCACGTATTCCCTGGGGATGCCGATGCGCAGGCCCTTCACGCCCTTGCCGAGGCTGGCGGTCCAGTCCGGCGTCTCCACGTCCAGGCTGGTGGAGTCTTTCGTGTCGAACGAGCACATGGACCGCAGCAGGATGGCCGCGTCCTCCACCGTCTTCGTGATCGGCCCCGCCTGATCCAGCGAAGAGGCGAAGGCCACCATGCCGAAGCGGCTGGCCCGGCCGTAGGTGGGCTTGATGCCCACGGTGCCGGTGAAGGCCGCGGGCTGGCGGATCGAGCCGCCGGTGTCCGACGCCGTGGCCGCCAGACAAAGGTCCGCCGCCACCGCGCTGGCCGAGCCGCCGGACGAGCCGCCCGGCGTCAGGTCGGCGTTGGACCCGCTGGACTTCCAGGGGTTCACCACCGGCCCGAAGGCGCTGGTCTCGTTGGACGAGCCCATGGCGAACTCGTCCATGTTCAGCTTGCCCAGCATCACCGCCCCGTCGCGCCACAGATTGGCGGTGACGGTGGATTCATAGGGCGGGACGAAGCCCTTGAGCATGTTGGAGCCGGCCGTGGTCTGGACCCCGTCGGTGCAGAACAGGTCCTTGATTCCCAGCGGCGCGCCTTCCAGCGCCCCGCCCTCGCCCTTGGCCAGCTTCGCGTCGGACGCCCGCGACATGGCCAGCGCCTTGTCGCCCGTGATCTGGACATAGGCGTTCAGCGCCGGATTGGCGGCCTCGATGGTCTTGAGGAAGGCGCCGGTGATCTCCTCCGACGAGAAGTCGCGGGCCTTGAGGCCGTCGACGGCGGCCTTGAGGGTCAGTTTCGTCAGGTCGGTCATGGCTTACTCGACCACCTTCGGCACCACGAAGAAGCCGTCGGCGGATTTGGGGGCGTTAGACAGCACCGCATCCACCTTGCCGCCGTCGGTGACCACGTCGTCGCGCAGGCGCAGGGGCTGGCGCACGTTGGAGGTCATGGGCTCCACGCCGTCCACGTCCACCTCGTTCAGCTGTTCGATCCACGCGAGGATGCCGTTCAGCTCGGCGGCCAGCGGCTCCAGCCGATCTTCCGGCGTCTTGATGCGGGCGAGGTGGGCGACGCGCCTCACCGTCGCGGCGTCGATGGCCATGCGGCCCTCCAAAATCACGAAAAAAGTGAAAGTCACTCGGGATTAGCCGCCCCTTCGCGGTTGCACAAGCGGCGCGCGTCCAGGCCACAGCGTGCTGGATTCCGGGGCGGAGCGGCTTAAGCTACGCTCTACCCCCTGACCATGAGGATTCCGCCATGCCCATCACCGGACCCCAGGCCCGCGCCGCCCGCGTCCTTGTGGAATGGCCGCGCGATCACGTGGCCCGATTGTCGGGCGTGGAGGTCGACACCCTGGCCGCCTTCGAACGGGGCAAGATCGATCCCGGAGACGCCGCGCGCGCCGCGGTTCAGGCCGCGCTGGAAAGCGGCGGCGCCGTCTTCATTCCGGAAGATGGCCGACAGGGCGCCGGCGTGCGGCTGAAATTCACGAAAAAGGACGCCAAACAGATCAACCGCATGGAAAGCGAAGGCGGTCCCGTGGGCGACGACGACGTCTGACGCCGCCGATCAGCGCGCCGGAGTCACGGTCACCCGGTCAGCACCGCCATCTTCGCCCATGCGGAATTCCACGATGAGGCGACGGTCCTCGGTGACGATGTCGCCGTCCTCGCCCATGCGGCTTTCGCGCGCGTCCAGCACCACACGGCGACGGCTCTCCTCGGATACGGTCCACTCCTCGAAGTCACCGATCCGGTAGACGCGCCAGCCCTCGGCCAGGCCGGCGAACAGGCCCAGATAGGTGACGAGGCCGTTCATGGCCGGATCACCGCCCGACACGCCGAAGAGCTTGGCGTTCTGGCTCTCCATGGGATGGATCTGCATCACCGAGGCCGCCCACTGCAGCTCGTCGTCGGCGGCGATTTCGATGGTCACGGGCTCGCCCGCCGGTTCGGCGCGGGTGTCGGCGGGCTGGGGCGTGGGCACGGTGGAGGCGGTCGCAGGCTCGCGCGCCCGGTCCACGGCGTGTTCCTCCTCGGGCAAGGCGTCACAGGCCGAAATCATCAGGCCCAGGGCCGCCGCAATCGCCAGATTCCTGCTCGTCATCAGTCCCTCCGTCAGCCAGTGGAGTTCAGTTTCGCCTTTGACACGGTCTTGCGCCAGCCCTACCGCCCGTTCCGTGCCTGTTTTTGACCTTTCAGACCTGTCCGCCGCCTGCCCGCCCAACACCCCTTGGCTGGGGCTGGACCTGGGCGAGAAGACCATCGGCGTGGCCGCGTCCGACGCCACCCGCATGATCGCCAGCCCGCTGGAGCTGATCCGCAAGACGAAGTTCAGCGCCGACGCGGCGCACCTCTTCCGGATCATGGACCACCGCAAGGTCTCGGCCCTGGTCATCGGCCTGCCGGTGAACATGGACGGCAGCGAGGGCCCGCGCGCCCAGTCGGTCCGCGCCTTCGCCCGCAATCTGGAGCGCATCCGCCCGGTCAATGTGGCCTTCTGGGACGAGCGGCTGTCCACCTCGGCGGTGGAGCGGTTTCTGATCGAGGATCTGGACCTGAACCGGAAACGGCGTGCGGGCGTGATCGACCGGACGGCCGCCGCCTGGATTCTGCAGGGGGCGCTCGACCGTCTGAGGCCCGCATGAACGCCTTGCTGTCCGGCTTCCTGCCGGTCTTCTCGCTGATCGCCCTGGGCTGGGGCCTGAAGGTCGCCCGCTTCCTGCCCGAGGACGGCTGGCGTCCGGTGGAGCGGCTGACCTATTTCGTCTTCTATCCCGCCTTTCTGATCCCCGGCATCTGGAACGCCGACTTCACCGGCGGCGGCGCGGGCGTGGTGGCGCTGGCGACACTGGCCGGAGCCATGCTGATGGCCCTGATCACCTTTCTGGCCAAGCCGCTGATCAAGGTGTCCGACCCCGCCTACACCAGCGTGTTCCAGGGCGTGATCCGCTGGAACGGTTTTGTCTTCCTGCCCGTGGCGGCGTCGATTTTCGGGCAGGAGTCCGTGGGGCTGGCGGCCGTCGCGCTGGGGGCGCTGATCCCGTCCATCAACATCGTCTGCGTGCTGGTGCTGGCCAGATGGGGCGTGGGCCAGGGCGGCGGCTGGCGCATGGTGGGGCGTTCGCTGTGGGTCAATCCGATCATCTGGTCCTGCGTCATCGGCACGGCGCTGAACCTGACCGGCCTGCGCCCGCCGGAGGTCCTGATGACGCCCTTCGCCATGCTCGGAGGAGCCGCCATCGTGCTGGGCCTGATGGTGGCGGGTGCGGGCCTCAGCTTCCGCGACGCGGCGGGACGGCCGGTGGTGGTGGGACTGGTCACGGCCGCCAAGCTGCTGGTCCTGCCCCTGATCATGGCCGGGTTCGCCATCCTGCTGGGCGCCGACCGTACGGCGCTGGGCATCGTCCTGCTGGCCGGGTCGGCCCCCGGCGCGGCGGCCTCCTATGTGCTGGCGCGCCAGATGGGCGGAGACGCGCCCCTGATGGCGGCGGTGGTGGCCTTCACCACCCTGGGCGCCCTGTTCACCATGCCCCTGATGCTGTTCCTGTTCGGATTCCTGTGACCGAAGCGTCGCGGCGCTGGCGTTCGGCGGGACTCAGCCCTATAGCGAGGCCTCGATGACCCAGGCCGTCACCGATCTTGTCCGTTCACGGCTGACGCCGTTTCCCCGGGCCCATTTCAATTCCGCCGGCGATCTGAATCCCGTGACGCTGACCGCGTTGCTGGATCTGGCCGACGCCTGCGTGGATGTGAACCGTCAGGGGGCCAAGGCGCTGGACCTGATGCGCGGGCGCACGGTGGTCAATCTGTTCTTCGAGAACTCCACCCGCACCTCGGCTTCTTTCGAGATCGCGGCCAAGCGGCTGGGCGCCGACGTGGTCAGCATGAACCCGCGCACCTCCTCGGTGGCCAAGGGCGAGACCCTGATCGACACGGCCATGACCCTGAACGCCATGAAGCCGGACATTCTGGTGGTGCGCCACTCGGCGTCCGGCGCGGCGGAGTTGCTCTCCCAGAAGGTGGGCTGCGCCGTGGTCAACGCCGGCGACGGTCGCCACGAACATCCGACCCAGGCCCTGCTGGACATGCTGAGCCTGCGCCGCGCCTTTGGCGACGTGGGCGGGCTGACCGTGGCCATCTGCGGCGACGTGGCCCACAGCCGGGTGGCGCGCTCGAACGTGGCCCTGCTTTCCATGATGGGGGTGCGGGTGCGCCTGATCGGCCCGCCGACCCTGGTTCCCGGCGACGCCGACCGCTGGGGCTGCGAGGTGTTTCACGACATGCGCGAGGGGCTGAAGGGCTGCGACGTGGTGATGATGCTGCGCCTGCAGCTGGAGCGCATGGACGGCGCCCTGGCCCCATCGACCCGCGAATACTACCGTTTCTGGGGGCTGGACGCCGAGAAGCTGGCCTGGGCGGCGCCCGGGGCCAGGGTGATGCACCCCGGCCCCATGAACCGGGGCGTCGAGATCGACTCCGGCGTCGCCGACGACCCGGCCGTCTCCCTGATCCAGGATCAGGTGGAGATGGGCGTGGCGGTGCGCATGGCGGTGCTGGCCTCCCTGTCCGCGCGGCAGGAGGCGGAACGATGAGCGGCCCATCCTCCAAGGCTTTGGCGATCATCAACGCCCGGCTGGTGGACCCGGCTGGCGACTATGACGGTCCCGGCGCAGTGCTGATCCAGGACGGCCGCATCGTCGAGGTCATCCACGGCGCCGCGACCCGGACCCCGGACGGGGTCGAAATCATCGACGCGGGCGGCATGGTGCTGGCGCCGGGCCTGATCGACATCCGGGTCAAGACCGGCGAGCCAGGGGCCGAGCCCAAGGAGACCCTGAAGTCGGCCAGCCTTTCGGCGGCGGCGGGCGGCGTCACCACTATCGTCATCCAGCCGGACACCGATCCGGCCGTGGACGACCCGGCCATGGTCGACTTCATCCAGCGGCGGGGCGCGGCCCTGAACCTGGTCAATGTGCGCGCGGCGGGCGCCGCCACGCGCGGGCTGGACGGCGAGCGCATGGCCGAAATCGGCCTGATGGCCGAGGCCGGGGCGCTGTATTTCACTGACGGCGACCGGGTCATCGCCAACAGCCGCACCCTGCAGCGGGTGATGAGCTACGCCTCGGCGTTCAACGCCCTGATCGCCCACCGCCCGGCGGACCCGTGGCTGTCCGAGGGCGCCTGCGCCACCTCGGGCGAACTGGCCACGCGGCTGGGTCTGTCGGGCGCGCCGGCCATTGCCGAGCGCATCCAGCTGGAGCGCGATCTGGCGCTGGTCGAACAGACCGGCGCCCGGTTCCTGGCCGACCAGATTTCGACCGAGGCGGCGCTGGACTGCCTGGCCCGCGCCCGCGCCCGCGGGCTCGAGGTCGCCGCCAGCGTTTCGATCAACCACCTGTGCTTCAACGAGGTGGACATCGGCGATTACCGCACCTTCTACCGGCTGGACCCGCCCCTGCGCGCCGAGAGCGACCGCCAGGCCATGATCGAGGCTGTGCGCGAGGGGCTGATCGACGTCATCACCTCGGCCCACACCCCGGCCCCGGCCGAGGACAAGCGCCGTCCGTTCAGCGAGGCGGCGCCCGGCGCCGTGGGGCTGGAAACCCTGCTGCCCGCCGTGCTCAGCCTGCACCACGAGGCGGGGCTGGACCTGATCGACATCCTGCGACCCCTGACCAGCGGCCCGGCGACCCTGCTGGGGCTGGAGGCGGGCGAGCTGCAGGCGGACGCTCCGGCCGACCTGGTTCTGTTCGATCCCAATGCGCCGGTGGTCATCAACGCCGACAAACTCCGCTCCAAGTCCAAGAACTCGCCCTTCGACGGACGCGTGCTGCAGGGCAAGGTCTTGCTCACCGTCGTCGGCGGGCGCATCGTGCACGACGCACGTTAAAGGGGCATTCGGGTGCAGGATCTGGTCGGACCGGCGATGCTGACGCTGGGGCTAACGGCCCTTGGCGGATACCTGCTGGGCTCCATTCCGTTCGGAGTGGTCCTCACCCGCGCGGCGGGCGCAGGCGACGTGCGCAGCATCGGCTCGGGCAATATCGGCGCGACCAATGTGCTGCGCACCGGCCGCAAGGATCTGGCCCTGGCCACCCTGCTGCTGGACGCGGGCAAGGGCGCGGCCGCCCTGCTGATCGCGCGCTGGCTGTTCGACAACGAGGCCGTAGCCGTCATCGCCGGCGGCGCGGCCTTCCTCGGCCACCTGTTCCCGGTCTGGCTGGGTTTCAAGGGCGGCAAGGGGGTGGCCACCTTCTTCGGCCTGATCATCGCCGCCGCCTGGCCGTTGGGCCTTATGGCCGGCGCCACCTGGCTGATCGTGGCCTTCGCCCTGAGATATTCGTCGCTGGCGGCCCTGATGGCCTCGGCCGCCACGCCCCTCTATGCGCTGCTCCCCCTCGCGGCCCTGGGCCTGCCCGCCCCGGCCCCCATCCTGTTCCTGAGCGTGTTCACCGCCGTGCTGATCTGGATCCGGCACCATGAGAACATCGGCCGGCTGATTAAGGGGACGGAGCCCCGTATCGGGTCCAGGTCGAAGTGACCCCGGCGGCGGACGAGGCCGAACGCTTCGCCCGCCTGCGGTTGGCCCGCACCGACCGCGTCGGTCCGGTGGCCTATTCCCAGTTGATGCAGCGCTACGGCACGGCCCGCGAGGCGCTGGACGCCCTGCCGGATCTGGCGCGACGGGGCGGCGGCGGACACGCCCTGCCGGATGAGGATGTCGTCCAGGCTGAGCTCGACGCGGGCGAAGCGGCGGGCGCACGCCTGCTGCTGCTGGGCGACCCCGACTATCCGCCGCAGCTGGCCGCGCTGGACCCGCCCCCGCCCCTGCTTTGGACGCGGGGCGACACGGCCCTGCTCAACCGCGACAACCTCGCCGTCGTCGGCGCGCGCATCGCCTCGGCAGGCGGCCAGAGGATTGCGCGAGGCCTCGCCGCCGGACTTGGTCAGGCGGGCTTCGTCGTGGTGTCGGGCCTGGCCCGCGGCATCGACGGCGCCGCGCACGAAGGCGCCCTGCCGACCGGAACCGTCGCCGTGCTGGGCGGGGGCGTGGACGACATCTATCCGGCCGAGCACGCCGCGCTTTACGAAAGTCTGGTCGATCAAGGCTGTATCGTCTCGGAAAGCCCCATGGGCGCGAAGGCGCAGGCGCGCGACTTTCCCCGCCGCAACCGCATCATCTCGGGCCTGGCCAAGGGCGTGATCGTGGTGGAGGCCGAACTGCGATCCGGCTCGCTGATCACCGCACGGCTGGCGGGCGAACAGGGGCGCGACGTGTTCGCCGTGCCCGGCTCACCGCTCGACCCGCGCTCGAAAGGCCCCAACGAACTGCTGCGTCAGGGCGCGATCCTGTGCGAGGGCGTGGACGATGTTCTGAACGCCTTCAACGGCCTGCGCACCCTGCTGGAGCCGGATGCCCCCGCGTGGGAGCCCGGGCCCATCGACGCGGATCTGGACCTGATCGAACGCCTGGCCGCCCTGCTCTCGCCCGTTGCCGCGCCCCGGGACGAACTGGCCCGCGCCGCCGGCGCCTCCATCGGCGACGCCAACGCCGCACTGCTGGAACTGACCCTGGCGGGCCGCGCGGTTCTGTTGCCGGGGGGCATGGTCGCAGCGGCCTGACCAGAGCGATCAAGGCAAGCGCCGCAGGCTTGGCGATTGACACCGGCGCCGGACCCCACCACGTTCGCGCTCCCCTCCTCCCAGACTGCGACTTCATGAACCTCGTCATCGTCGAAAGCCCGGCCAAGGCCAAAACCATCAACAAGTACCTGGGCCCGGACTACCATGTGCTGGCCTCCTACGGCCACGTGCGGGACCTGCCGTCCAAGGACGGATCGGTGAAGCCGGACGAGGACTTCGCCATGTCCTGGGAGATCGACGCCAAGGCCTCCAAGCGGCTCAACGAGATCGCCGAGGCGGCCAAATCCTCCGACCGCATCATCCTGGCCACCGACCCCGACCGCGAGGGCGAGGCCATCAGCTGGCATGTGCTCGAGATCCTCCAGAAGAAGAAGGCCGTGAAGGACGCGGTCGTCCAGCGCGTCACCTTCAACGCCATCACCAAGTCGGCGGTGCTGGAGGCGATGGCCCAGCCCCGCGACATCGACATGGAGCTGGTGGAGGCCTATCTGGCCCGCCGCGCCCTGGACTATCTGGTGGGCTTCACCCTGTCGCCGGTGCTGTGGCGCAAGCTGCCGGGCGCCCGGTCGGCAGGACGTGTGCAGTCCGTCGCCCTTCGCATCGTCGTCGACCGCGAGATGGAGATCGAGCGGTTCAAGGCGCAGGAGTACTGGTCGGTCGAAGCGGACCTGACCGCCGACAGTCCGCCGTTCACCGCCCGTCTGGTCAAGCACGCCGGCAAGCGGGTCCAGCGCCTGGACATCACCGACGAAGCGACGGCCCAGGCCGCCCGCGCCGCCATCGAAGCCGGCGCCTTCACCATCCGCTCGATCGAGAAGAAGCCGGTCAAGCGCAACCCGTCGCCGCCCTTCACCACCTCGACCCTGCAGCAGGAAGCCTCGCGCAAGCTGGGCTTCACCGCCCAGCGCACCATGCAGGCGGCGCAGAAGCTTTACGAAGGCGTGGACGATCAGGGCGGCCTGATCACCTACATGCGGACCGACGGGGTCTATGTGACCCCCGAGGGCATCGCCCAGGCGCGAGAAGTCATCGGCGAACGTTTCGGGCCCGCCTATGTCCCGTCCGAGCCGCGCTACTACAAGACCAAGGCCAAGAACGCCCAGGAAGCGCACGAAGCCATCCGCCCCACCAATATCGCCCGCGCCCCGGAGACCCTGCGCCTGGATGGCGACCTGCAGCGGCTCTACGAGCTGATCTGGAAGCGCATGGTCGCCAGCCAGATGGAGCAGGCGCGACTGGACCGCACCACGGTGGATATCGAAACGTCCGACGGCCAGACCGGCCTTCGCGCCACTGGCCAAGTGGTGGCTTTCGACGGCTTCATCGCCGTTTATGAGGAAGGCCGCGACGAGCGGGTCAAGGGCGCCGAAGACGAGGACGACGACGGCGGTCGCCTGCCCGCGCTGAAGGAAGGCGCTGCGGCCAGGCCGGAAGCGATCCGCACGGAACAACACTTCACGGAGCCGCCGCCGCGCTATTCCGAGGCCACCCTGGTCAAGAAGCTGGAGGAGCTGGGCATCGGGCGACCCTCCACCTACGCCTCGATCCTGACCACCCTGCGCGACCGCGAATACGTCCGAATGGACAAGAACCGGTTCTATCCCGAGGACAAGGGACGGCTGGTCACGGCGTTCCTGGAGCAGTTCTTCGCCCGCTGGGTGGAATACGACTTCACCGCCGCGCTGGAGACCCAGCTGGACGAGGTGTCGGCGGGCGAACTGGACTGGAAGCTGCTGCTGCGCCGGTTCTGGGACGACTTCCACGCCGCCACCCAGGCGGCGGGCGAACTGCGCACCACCGCTATCCTCGATCATCTGAACGACGCCCTGGGCCCGCACATCTTCCCGGACAAGGGCGATGGGACCGACCCCCGCGCCTGTCCCTCCTGCGCCGACGGCCGCCTGAGCCTGAAGACCAGCCGCTTCGGCGCCTTCATCGGCTGCTCCAACTATCCGGAGTGCCGCTACACCCGCCCCGTGGCCTCGCCTGACGCGGGCGAGAACGGCGAGAACGGCGGCGACCGCGAACTGGGCCTGGATCCCGAGACCGGCCAGCCGGTGCACCTGAAGATCGGCCGCTTCGGTCCCTATGTGGAGACCACCCCGCCGGAAGCCGAGAAGCCCAAGCGCTCATCGTTGCCCAAGGGCTGGTCGCCCGCGTCGGTCGACCTTGAAAAGGCCCTGCGTCTCCTGCGCCTGCCGCGCGAGGTCGGGACCCACCCGGAAGACGGCAAGCTGATCACCGCAGGTCTGGGGCGCTACGGCCCCTTCGTGGCCCACGAGGGCACCTATGCGAACCTGTCGGACATCGAGGAGGTGTTCGACGTGGGTCTGAACCGCGCCGTCGCCCTGTTGGCCGAGAAGCGCGCGAGCCGCGGCGCGGGCCGCGGCGGGGCCATGGCGCCGCTGAAGGATCTGGGCGCGCACCCCGAGACGGGCGATCCGATCCACGTCATGGCCGGGCGCTACGGCCCCTATGTGAAATCGGGAAAGATCAACGCCACCCTGCCCAAGGGAACCGCGCCCGAGGACCTGACCCTGGAAGCGGCTTTGCCCTTGTTGGCCGCCAAGGCGGCAAGCGCGCCGGCGAAGAAGAAGGCGGCGCCCAAGAAGGCGGCGGCGAAGAAGGCTCCAGCGAAGAAAACAACGGCGAAAAAGCCGGCGGCGAAGAAGAAGGCGGCCGAGGACTGACGCTGCGCCTTGCGGCCGTCACACCGACTTGCCACAACCACCGGCATGAGTGACGCCTCTCCCATCGCCGACCGTACCACCGGCCAGGAGGTCCCCTCCTCCCATGCTCGCCCGCTAAAGCTCGACGAGGCGCTGCTGGCTTCGCCCGAGCGGTTCTTCAACCGCGAACTGTCGTGGCTGGCGTTCAACGCACGGGTTCTGGAAGAAGCAGCCAACCCCGCGCACCCCCTGCTGGAGCGGGTGCGGTTCCTGTCCATCTCGGCCAACAACCTGGACGAATTCTACATGGTCCGCGTGGCGGGCCTGAAAGGCCAGGTGCGTCAACGGCTGCGCGTGGTCTCGGCCGACGGTCTCACGCCCGCCGAGACGCTGGAGAGCATCAACACCGCCGCCGGCGCCCTGATGGCCGAACAGCAGGCCCAGTGGCGGGCCCTTTGGCGGGAGTTGAAGGACGCCGGCATCGAGGTGGTCGATCCCGCCAAGATCACCAAGACCGAGCGCGATCGGCTGGAGCCGGAGTTCCTCAACCAGCTGTTCGCCGTCCTGACGCCCCTGGCCATCGACCCGGCGCATCCCTTCCCCTTCCTGCCCAACCTGGGCTTCTCGCTGGCGCTGAAGCTGCGTCGGGAACGGGACAACCGCATCCTCTACGCCCTGGTCCCCGTGCCGACCCAGGTGCGGCGCTTCTGGGAGTTGGCCACCGACGGGCGCTCGGTGAAGGGACGGCGGCGGTTCGTGACGCTGGAAGCCCTGCTGCTGCTGTTCATCGACCACCTGTTCCCCGGCTGCGAGGTTCTGGAGAAGGGCGTGCTGCGCCTGATCCGGGATTCCGACATCGAGATCGAGGAAGAGGCCGAGGATCTGGTGCTGGAGTTCGAAGAGGCGCTGAAGCAGCGCCGCCTGGGCTCGGTGGTGCGGGTGAAGATCGAGGCGTCCATGCCGGAGGACCTCAAGAACTTCATCATCCGCGAGCTGGACGCCGCGCCGCAGGACGTGGTCATGGTCGACGGCATGCTGGGTCTGGCCCAGTTGTCGGAGCTGATTCCCGGCGACCGGCCCGAGCTGAAATTCCCGCCCTTCGAGCCGCGCTATCCCGAGCGGGTCCGCGACCAGGGCGGCGATGTCTTCGCGGCGATCCGCGAGAAGGACATCCTGATCCACCACCCGTTCGAGAGCTTCGACGTGGTGGTCCAGTTCCTGCGTCAGGCCGCCCGCGACCCTAACGTCATCGCCATCAAACAGACCCTGTACCGCACCTCCAAGGACAGCCCCATCGTCGCCGCCCTCATCGAGGCGGCCGAAAACGGCAAGAACGTCACCGCCCTGGTGGAGATCAAGGCGCGCTTCGACGAGGAGGCCAACCTGCGCTGGGCGCGGGCCATGGAGCGGGCGGGCGTCCACGTCGTCTTCGGCTTCGTGGAGTACAAGACACACGCCAAGCTGAGCGTGGTGGTGCGGCGCGAGGCCGACGGGCTGAAGACCTATGTGCACGCGGGCACGGGCAACTATCACCCGGTCACGGCCAAGGTTTACACCGACCTGTCGCTGTTCTCGACCGATCCCGGCATCGGGCGCGACGCGGTCAAGGTGTTCAACTACATCACCGGCTATGCCCAGCCCGGCGAGATGGAGCGCCTGATCGTTTCGCCGCTGCGGATGAAGCTGTCCCTGATCCGCATGATCGAGCAGGAAATGGAGTCCGCGGGCGCGGGCAAGCCCGCCGCCATCTGGGTCAAGATGAACTCGCTGGTCGATCCCGAGATTATCGACACGCTCTACCGCGCCAGCCAGGCCGGGGTCAGCATCGACATGGTCATCCGGGGCATCTGCTGTCTGCGCCCCGGCGTGCCGGGCCTGTCGGAGAACATCCGGGTCAAGTCAATCATCGGCCGCTTCCTTGAGCACAGCCGCATTGTGGCCTTCGCCAACGGCCACGCCCTGCCCAGCGACAAGGCCCGGGTCTACATCTCATCCGCCGACTGGATGACCCGCAATCTGGATCGCCGGGTCGAGGTCATGGCGCCCGTGACCAACGCCACGGTGCACGATCAGGTGCTGGACCAGATCATGGTCGCCAACCTCAAGGACGACGCCCAGAGCTGGGTTCTGGATTCTTCCGGGAACTATCACCGGGTCAAACCCGCTGATCCCGAGCGCCCCTTCTCCGCACACGACTATTTCATCAAGAACCCCAGCCTGTCGGGCCGGGGGCGCAAGGTGAAGGTGCTGCCCAAGGTGATCACGTTTGACCGTCCCTATCGATAGGCCTCCGCCGGGCAAGGTGGATGGACGCGACGGCCGCGACGACGTGGCGGTCATCGACGTGGGCTCCAACTCGGTTCGCCTGGTCCTGTACCGGCTCGAGGGCCGGGCCATCTGGACGGTCTACAACGAGAAGGTTCTGGCGGGTCTGGGACGCGACATCGCCGCCACCGGCCGCCTGTCGCCCGAAGGGGTGAAGATGGCGCTGCCGGCGTTGCGCCGCTTCGCTTCCATCGTCGAGGGGGTGCGCCCGGCCGCCGTCCTGACCGCCGCCACCGCCGCCGTGCGCGACGCCGAGGACGGCGAGGAATTCCGCCAGCGCGTGGCCGCCGAGACCAGCCTTCAGGTGCGTGTCCTGACCGGCGAGGAGGAAGCCCGCTATGCGGCCCTGGGCGTGCTGGCCGGAGCGCCGGACTCCGAAGGGATCGCCGCGGACCTGGGCGGCGCCAGCCTGGAGCTTTGCCGGGTCGGCGGCGGCAAGGTCGAGGGCGGGGTGACCCTGCCGCTGGGTCCGTTCTCCCTCGCTACGCCCGAGGGATTTGACGCCGATCACGCCCGCGCCCTGATCGCCGAGCGCCTGAAACCCATGGCCCGGGACTATTCCGGCGCCGTGCTGCACGCGGTGGGCGGCGGCTGGCGCAGCCTGGCCCAGATCCACATGTCCATGGTCGATCACCCGCTGCGGATCGTGCACCAGTACGCCATGACGGCCCAGCAGGCCCACGACACCGCCCATCTGGTGGCCCACCAGTCGCCCGCCTCACTGGCGCGCACGCCGGGGGTGTCCAAGCGGCGGGTGGAGACCCTGCCCTACGCCGCCCTGGTGCTGGAGGGGCTGCTGGAGCATTGCGGATTCAACCGGGTGGAGTTTTCGGCCTGGGGTCTGCGCGAGGGGCTGCTGTTCGAAAGCCTGGCGCCGTCGCTGGTGTCCGCCGATCCTCTCTTGGCCAGTTGCGAGGCCATCGGGCTGCGCCAGGGCGTGTCCCCCGGCCTGCCCGGGGCGCTGGAAGGCTGGCTGACGGGCGTCATGGCCGCCCTGCCGACCGCGTTCGGCGAGGAGCGGGACGGCGTCCTGACCGCCGCCGCCTGCCGCCTGGCCGATGTGGGAGCCCGGCTTCATCCGGACCACCGGGTAGAATTGGCGTTCGATCAGGTGCTGCGTGCGCCCGCGCCGGGCCAGACCCATGCCGAGCGGGCCTTCCTGGCAAGCACCATCAACGCCAGATACGGCGGATCGGCCGAGACCCCGGCGCCGCGCGTCGTCGAACGCCTGCTGAATGACGACCAGAGGCTGCGCGCCCGAGCCCTTGGTCTGGCCATGCGGCTGGGCAGCGACATGTCGGTGCGGTCGCCGCAAATCCTGGCCAGCACGGTGGTCAGTCTGAAGGGCGGCGTCCTGCGGCTGAAGGCGACAGCCGATCACGCCGACGCCCTGCTCGGCGAACAGACCCGGCGGCGCGTCAAGGCGCTGGCCGAAACCCTGGGCGCCACATTCGAAATCGGCTGACGGAAGGAACGATCATGGCGGTGACAGGCATAGGCGGACTGTTCTTTCGGTCGAAAGATCCGAAGGCGCTGGCCGACTGGTATGTGAAGCATCTCGGCGTGGGCCCCACCGAGGACAATCCCTGGATCTGGCCGCAACAGGCCGGACCGACGGTGTTCGCGCCGTTCAAGGCCGACAGCGACTACTTCCCCGCCGATCGCCAGTGGATGATCAATTTCCGGGTTGACGACCTGGACGGCCTCATCGCCTCGTTGAAGGCGGCCGGGATCGAGGTGCTGACCAAGGCGGAATGGGACGCGCCCGAGGTGGGTCGATTCGCCCGCATACACGACCCCGAGGGCAATCCGATCGAGTTGTGGGAGCCCACGGCAGAATAGAAGCCGTCAGTTTTCGATCTCGACCACCTCGACCTTGGCCCCGTTCAGGACCAGGGCGATCTCGCCACGCTTGAGCTTGAGCGCGTCCTCGCCGAACAGCTGACGCCGCCAGCCCTTCAGGGCATCCACGTCGGCGTCGTCGCTGAGCGCGATCTTCTCCAGGTCCGAGACATTGGCCAGCAGCTTGGTGGCCACATTGGCCTGTTCCGACTTGGCCTTGAGCAGCACCTTCAGCAGTTCCACCACCGAAGCCGGGGCCGGTTCCCGGCCGGCGGGCTTCTGGATCTCGGGCGCGTGCTCCTCGGGGTTTTTCAGCACGTCGCGCAGGACCTCGATCAGATCCTGCCCCAGGCGTGAACCGCCGAATCCCTTGGGCGGGGCGCGCAGACGGCTGAAGGCGTCCGCGTCGGTGGGGGCCTGGGTGGCGATTTCGTCGATGGCGTCATCCTTGAGGATGCGGCCGCGGGGCTGGTCCCGTTCCTGCGCCGCGCGCTCGCGCCAGGCGGCCGTCGCCTGAAACGCGGCAAGGTACTTGGCGGAAAACCGCTTGGGCTTCAGGCGCTTCCAGGCGTTTTCGGGACTGGTGTCGTAAAGCGCCGGATCGATCAGCGCCTCCATTTCCTGCGACACCCAGTCCAACCGCCCCTCGCGCGCCAGACGGTCCCGCAACCGGGGATACAGCGCCGCCAGGTGGGTCACGTCGCCCAGGGCATAGGTCAGTTGGGACTCCGACAGGGGACGACGCGCCCAGTCGGTGAAGCGGCTGCCCTTGTCCACGTCCTTCTTGAGCATCTGCCGGACCAGCGAATCATAGGCCACCTGATCCCCGAAGCCCGCCGCCATGCCCGCCACCTGGGTGTCGAACAGCGGCGTGGGCATGGCCCCCAGCTTGTTGAATATCTCCACGTCCTGGCGCGCGGCGTGGAAAACCTTGGTGATCGCGGGATCGCGCAGCAGATCCAGGAACGGCGTCAGGTCCAGGCCTTCCGCCATCGGATCGATAATGCTCGCATTCACCGGCGTCGCCGCCTGGATCAGGCACAGGCGCGGCCAGTAGGTCGTCTCCCGCATGAACTCGGTGTCGACCGTGATGAATTCGGAACCGGACAGCTGGTCGCAGAACTCGGCCAGCGCCTCATTTGTGGTGATCGGCGTCATGAGGATGCTATAGCCCGGCGCTAGCCGGTCGTGGCAAGAGCGCGACCCACATTCCGACACGATTTCGAAGGCCCGCGTGACATGAGCGCATCGAACGACACCCGCCCCAACGGCCTGACCTATGCGCAAGCAGGGGTGGACATCGACGCGGGCGAACGGCTGGTCCAGGCCATCAAACCCTTGGCGAAGTCCACGGCGCGGCCGGGCGCAGAGCCCTCGCTGGGCGGATTCGGGGCCCTGTTCGACCTGAAGGCGGCCGGATTCATCGACCCCCTGATCGTGTCGACCACCGACGGCGTCGGCACCAAGCTGAAGATCGCCATCGAGACGGGCCTGCACGGCGGCGTCGGCGTCGATCTGGTGGCCATGTGCGTCAACGACCTGCTGGCCCAGGGCGCCGAGCCCCTTCTGTTCCTGGACTATTTCGCCACCGGCAAGCTGGACGTGGAGGCCGCGACCCAGGTCGTGGCGGGCATCGCCGAGGGCTGTCGTCAGGCCGGCTGCGCCCTCGTCGGCGGCGAGACGGCCGAAATGCCGGGCATGTACGGCGACGGCGACTACGATCTGGCGGGATTCTCCATGGGCGCCGTGGAGCGGGGGCACGTGCTGCCCCGACTGGACCTTCAGAACACCGGCGACGTGATCATCGGCCTGGCCTCGTCGGGCCCGCACTCCAACGGCTATTCGCTGGTCCGCAAGGTGGTGGAGAAATCCGGCCTGAAGTGGGGCGACGAAGCCCCCTTCTCTCCCGGCCACACCCTGGCCGAGGCGCTGATGGCCCCAACGCGCATCTATGTGAAATCCATCGTGCCGCTGATGAAGGCCGGATTGATCAAGGGCGGCGCCCACATCACCGGCGGCGGCCTGATCGAGAACCCGCCCCGCTGCATCGCCGAAGGGCTGAAAGCCTCTTTCGACTGGGACGCCTGGCCCCTGCCCCACGTGTTCCAGTGGCTGGCCGAGACCGGCGGGATCAGCGACCACGAAATGCGCCGCACCTTCAACTGCGGCGTGGGCTTCATCCTGATCGTCAGCCCCGAGAATGCCGAGCCCGTTCTGGCGTCGCTGCTGAACGCGGGCGAAGCCGCCTTCGTCTGCGGCCAGCTGGAAGCGGCCTGATCCCGGCATGCCCGGCTGTGGTCACGATCATGCGCCGCCGCACGCAAAGACGGGCAAGTCCCGCGTCGCCATCCTGATCTCGGGCGCGGGCTCCAACATGGCCGCCATCATCGAAGCGGCGAAGGCGGCGGACTATCCGGCCGAGATCGCCGTGGTCATCTCGAACAACCCCGACGCGCCGGGCCTGGCGCTGGCTCGGGCGGCGGGGATCGAGGCGCTGGCCATCGACCATCGCCCGTTCGGCAAGGAGCGCCATGCTCACGAACTGGCCATCGACGCCGCCCTGCGTCTGCGCGGGGTCGAGGTGGTGGTGCTGGCCGGCTACATGCGCATCCTGACCGCTCATCTGGTGCGGGCGTGGGAAGGGCGGATGCTCAACATCCACCCCAGCCTGCTGCCGAAATATCCCGGTCTGGACACCCACGCCCGGGCCATCGCGGCGGGGGATGCGGAGGCGGGCTGCACCGTGCATCTGGTGACCGAGGGCGTGGATGAAGGTCCGGTGCTGGGTCAGGCCCGCGTGCCCGTAGAGGCTGAAGACACGGCCGAAACCCTGGCCGCGAGAGTCCGCACGGTGGAACACCGGCTCTATCCCGAGACCCTGGCCACCTTCATCCTGCAAAGAAAAACGGCGCCGGTCTGAGACCGACGCCGCTTCCCTTCTGAAGATATGTCCGACGCCTAGTCGGGCCGGGCCGCGCCCGCCGCGCCGCCGAGGACGGCGCCGGCAACAGTGGACTCAGTGTTGCCGCCGATGGCCTGGCCGGCTGCGGCGCCCGCGATGGCGCCGGTGGCCGCGCGTTGCTCCATCGTCGTGCCGCAAGCGGCGAGAAGCGCCACGGCGCCCACGACGGGGATGAATTTGATGATCGTCTTCATGGCGTTGTTCTCCGTGAGAGAGGCCACAAAAACGATCCCCCGTCGTGACGGTTCCTCGAAAAACGGCGATCAGCCGACGATGTCGGCGTCCGTGAAGAACTGGGCGATCTCGAGCCTGGCGTTTTCCTGGCTGTCCGAACCGTGCACCGAGTTCTCGCCGACGTTTTCGGCGTACAGGGCGCGGATGGTGCCGGGGGCGGCGTCCTTGGGGTTCGTGGCGCCCATGACTTCGCGGTAGCGGGCCACGGCGTTCTCGCCTTCCAGAACCTGCACCACCACCGGCGCGGAGGTCATGAATTCCACCAGTTCGCCATAGAACGGGCGCTCGGCGTGAACTTCGTAGAACTTCTTGGCCTGGTCTTCGGTCATCTGGATGCGGCGCTGGGCGACGATGCGCAGGCCCGCGTCCTCGATCACCGCGTTGACCTTGCCGGTCAGATTGCGACGGGTGGCGTCCGGCTTGATGATCGAGAAGGTGCGTTCGGTCATGGGAGTGACTTCTTGGGTTTGGTGGTTTGAGGGTCGCGGGCTTATAGACGCGCCGCTGCCGGTTTCCAACTGGGAGCGTTCTTCCTTTTCGGCCCTGTCGCCCGGCGCGTTGCGCCTTGCTGCTTGTGGGCATCTCCGTTTGCCTGCTCACCTCCCTCCTGACTGATTGTTCGCCTGCATGCTCCAGATCACCGAACTGACCTTCAACGCCTGGGGCCGGAAATTCCTCGAGGATGCCTCCGTCTCCCTGCCGCCCGGCTCCAAGGTCGGGCTGGTCGGCCGCAACGGCATCGGCAAGTCGACCCTGTTCAAGCTCATCCTCGGCGAACTGGCCGCCGGCGGCGACGAGATCAGCCTGCCCAAGACCGCGCGCATCGGGTCGGTCGACCAGGAACACCCCGCCACCCCCGTCAGCGTGCTCGAAACCATTCTCGAGGCCGACGAGGAGCGCCACACCCTGCTCGGCCGGCTCGAAACCGCCGAGCCCGAGGAGATGGGCGAGATCTGGACCCGGCTGATCGAGATCGACGCCGACGCCGCCCCGGCCCGCGCCGCCGAAATCCTCGTCGGCCTCGGCTTCGACCAGGAGAACCAGCAACGCCCGATGTCGGAATTCTCCGGCGGCTGGCGCATGCGCGTCGCCCTCGCAGCCGCCCTGTTCGCCGAGCCGGACATGCTGCTGCTCGACGAACCGACCAACTACCTCGACCTCGAGGGCGCCCTGTGGCTGGAGGCTCGCCTCAAGAAATACCCGCACACGGCCCTGATCATCTCCCACGACCGCGAGATGCTGAACGAGGTCTGCACCCACATCCTGCACCTCGCGAACCACACCCTGACGCTCTACACGGGCAACTACGACCAGTTCGAACAGGCCCGCGCCGAAAAGGCCCGGCTGCAGATGTCGGCCAAGGCCAAGCAGGACGCCGAACGCGCCCACCTCCAGGCCTTCGTCGACCGCTTCAAGGCCAAGGCCTCCAAGGCCGCCCAGGCCCAGTCGCGCATGAAGCGCCTGGCCAAGATGCAGCCCGTGGCCACCACCATCGAGGAGCGCGTCTCCCCCTTCATCCTGCCCTCGCCGCCGCGCCCCCTGGCCCCGCCGCTGATCCGGCTGGAGCGCGCCAATGTCGGCTATGAGACCGGCAAGCCGATCCTGCGCAATCTCAACCTGCGCATGGATCTGGACGACCGAATCGGCCTGCTGGGCGTCAACGGCGCCGGCAAGTCGACCTTCGCCAAGATGATCGCCGGCGCTCTGAAAGTCTCCGAGGGCGAACTGCACCGCGACCGCAAGATGCGCGTCGGCTGGTTCCACCAGCACCAGATCGAGGCCATGGACCCGACCGACACGCCGCTGGAGATCATCCGCCGCGCCATGCCCGACGCCCCCGAGAGCGCCCGCCGCTCGAAACTGGCGCAATGGGGTCTGGGCTACGAGAAGCAGGAAACCACCGTCGCCAGCCTGTCCGGCGGCGAACGCGCGCGCCTGCTGCTCAACCAGGTGGCGATGGATGCGCCCCACATCCTGATCCTCGACGAACCTACCAACCACCTCGACATCGACAGCCGCCGCGCCCTGCTCGACGCGCTCAACGACTACAATGGCGCCGTCATCCTGATCACCCACGACCGGTCGCTGATGGAGATGGTCGCCGATCGCCTGTGGCTGGCCGCCGACGGTACGGTCAAGCCATGGGATGGCGACATGGACGACTACGCCAAATTCGTTCTGGACCGCGCCAAGCAGGCTGCCGTCAAGCCCAGCCAGATCAAGGACGAGACTGCGGTCGCCGCCCCGAGTTCGAACAACAAGCGCAAGAAGAACGACAAGAAATCAGGCCCCTCGCCTTCGACCCTCCGTCACGCGGTGAAGAAGGCGGAGGAGCGAATGGCCCAGTTGACGGCTGATATCGCCCGCATCGACGACGACATGGCCAATGCTTCCATCACTAATCCCAAGGCGCTTGAAGGCCTGACCCGCGCCCGCACCAAGGCCCAGAGCGATCTGGACGCGGCCGAGGCGGAATGGCTGCAGGCCGAAGAGGCGCTGGCGGAGGCGACCGCATGAAACCTATCGAGCTGACGCGAGAAGCGCGAGCGGCTGCGGCCACGCGCCTGCAGGCCTGGCTCAAGGATGAGCTGGATCAGGAGGTCGGCGGGCTTCAGGCCGAGATGCTGCTGGATGAACTCGCCGCGGAACTCGGGCCGCTGTTCTACAATAGGGGCGTCGCTGACGCCCGGGCGGTGGTCGCCGGGCGGGCCGAAGACCTGGACGAAGCCCTGTACGGCCTGGAGCGCCAGACCAGTCTGCGTTAGCCGCAGCTGACCCGTTCGATGACGCCCGTGTCCTCATCGAAGAACAGGTTGAGGCGATCCTCCTGGTAGTCCTGCGTCACCGCACACGTCGTGCAGGCGATGCGGACGTTGGACTCCCGGGGGAAGGTCACGGCGCCGACGTGCGAGCCGATGAGCGACCGCGCGGCTTCAGCGTCGCAGCGCCAGGCCATGCCAGCCTCCTCATCAGGTCCGGAGCCCGGCCTTTCGGGCGGGACGGGCTGCGGCGCACACGCCGCCAGCGCCACGACCGCGCCGGCGAAAATGGACGAAGACATCAACCGCATTTCACGTCCTCCACGATGCCCGTCTGCTGGTCATAGAGAATGTTCAAGCGATCGGGACGGTGATCCATCGTCATCGCACAGCTGGTGCAGGTCACGCGCCAGGTCGCACCGGCGGGCGCCTGGGGAATCTCGGTGCGGCTCTGACCGATCAGGCTCTGATAGTCGCTGGCGCGGCACTGGTCATCGGTCGTCGGCGGCATGCCCGATCCGCCCTCATGCGCGGGCAATCCGCTGCAGGCGGCCAGAACAGCTGAGCTCGCGACGAACAAGGCGGCGATGACGGTCTTCATGAATGAGCCTTTCGGGTTCAGCCGCAACGGACCTCTTCCACGATCCCGGTTTCCTGGTCGAAGAAGATGTTCAGGCGGTAGGGCGAATAGTCCTCGGTGATCGGACAGGTGGTGCAGGCCACCCGACGGTTGATCACATCCACAGGAACGGGAATCTCGGTGCGAGGTTGCCCGACGAGGCTCTGCAACTCCGCCGCGCGGCAGAGGTCGCCGTCCATCTGCGGCATGCGTGTGCCGATGGGCTGGGTCGCGGCTGCGTAGTCGACCACCTCGGTGGCCGGCGCCGAGGCGACGGGCGTCCGGACCGGGCTGTCAGGCGTCGGGGCGGACGAACAGGATGCCGCCACAAACGCCGCGGCGACGACCCAGGCTAGGCTGCTTTTTCCCATTTTCCCTGCTCCGTCTGCTTCCAGTAGGCCAGGTTCGCCCCGGCCTCCTTCAAGGTCTTCCAACGCCCCCGCGCATGCTGGAGCGATTCCTCGTCCCGGCCGTCGAAGATGATGAAACACCGCTCGAACGGTTCGGATGCATCCATGTCTGAGCGATCGACGATGAACAGGGCCTGAGCCCCGTTTCCGTTGGCCGAGTCCGAGGTCAGCAGGATGGGCTGGCGCTCCGAATGGGGCTGGTCGGCGCGGCCGTGGGCGAGGAAGGCGTCTTCCCGCCACGCCCACAGCCGTTCGTCCAGGGTCTCCATCAGGCCGGGATCGCCGACGCGGACCAGCGCCCGCCAGCCCCGCTGCAGGGTCCGGTCCAGCAGTTCCGGCAGCACCTGATCAAGCGTCGAGCGCTCCAGGTGATAGAACCAGATTTCGCCGGACCCCGCCTCGCTCACGTCAGGCTTCGTACGAATCCGCGACCATGCGGTCCAGCAGACGCACGCCGAAGCCGACGCCGCCGTCCGGCACCATCGGGTTCTTCGAGTCCTTCACCCAGGCGGTGGGCGCGATGTCGATGTGGGCCCATGGTGTCTTGTTCACGTGGCGCTGCAGATAGAGCGCCGCCGTGATGGAACCGCCCGCGCGGCCGTTGCCGACGTTGCGCATGTCGGCGATCTGGCTGTCCACATGGCGGTCATAGCGGTCGGGCAGCGGCATGCGCCACACCGGCTCGTCCACCTTGGGACCGGCGGCGAGGATGGCGTTCGCCACCGCGTCGTCGTTGGCGAAGACACCGGCATACTCATGACCCAGCGCAACGATCATGGCGCCGGTCAGGGTGGCCAGATCGATCATGAACTTCGGCTTGAACTGCTCCTGCACGTACCAGAGGCAATCACCCAGCACGAGGCGGCCTTCGGCGTCGGTGTTGATCACCTCCACCGTCTGGCCCGAAAGCGAGGTGACCACATCGCCGGGGCGCTGGGCCTTGCCATCGGGCATGTTCTCAACCAGGCCGATGACGCCGATGACGTTCACCTTGGCCTTGCGTCCGGCCAGGGCGCACATCAGGCCCGACACGGCGGCGGCGCCGCCCATGTCCCACTTCATCTCCTCCATGCCCTCGGCGGGCTTCAGGGAGATGCCGCCGGTGTCGAAGCACACGCCCTTGCCGATGAAGGCCAGCGGTTGATCGCCGGTCTTGCCGCCGTTCCACTTCATGATGGCCACGTGGCTCTCGCGCTCGCTGCCCTCGCCAACGGCCAGCAGGGTGCGCATGCCGATCTTCTCGAGCTCGGCTTCGCCCAGAATTTCGACCTCGAGGCCCAGCTTTTCCAGATCCTTGACCCGGCGCGCGAACTCGGCGGGATACAGGACGTTCGGGGGCTCGCTGACCAGATCGCGGGCGAACATGACGCCGTCGGCCACCGCCGACAGGGGTTTGAACGCGGCCTCGGCGGCCTTGGGATCCGCGGTGACCACGCGCACTGTCTTGACCGACGGAATCTTCTCCGGCTTCAGGGTCGTGCGGTACTTGTCGAAGCGATAGGCGGCCAGCACCGCGCCGAAGGCGGCCTGCGCGGCCTGCGCGGCCGACAGATGCTTCAGGTCCAGGGTCAGGGTCTCGGCCCCCGACATCTTCACGGCGGAATAGGCCTGGGCCCCGGCCTTCTCGATGGCCTGCTCGTCCAGCTTGGCCTTGTCGCCCGCACCCACCAGCAGCACCTGACCGGCGTCCACGCCTGCGGGCGCCGCGACCGCCAGATGGCTCAGGGCGCCGCCGGTGAAGCGGCTGGCCTTCATGGCGCGGGTCAGGGCGCCGGACGACGCGGTGTCGTACCCGGCCGTTTCGCCCGAGAATGCGCGGCCTTCATGGACGAGCAACGCGACGATCTCGGCAGCGCCGACGTCGGCGACGAATTCTACTTTCATGGAAACGAACTCCTGGCCGGGTTCCAGTCCCGGTCTTGGGATAAGCGAACACGCACCGGCTGAGCTTCCCGGCGCGCAAGGATGCTGTATTACATGCCCCCCAAACCGCCGGGCCGCAACCGGCGCCGACGCTGCAAATGAACCTTATAAGCCGCTATCTCTTCCGCCAGATCGCCCTGCCCGTTGCGGCGGCGTGCGCGGCGCTGTGCGGCATCGGCATCCTGAGTCAGAGCCTGAATCAGCTCGAAGTCATCGTCGAACGGGGCCAGAGCGCATGGGTCATGCTCAAGCTGACCGCCCTGGCCACGCCCCAGCTCATGGCGGTGGTGCTGCCCATCGGCGTGTTGGTGGGCGGGCTGATGGCCCTGACCCGTCTTCAACGGGAACAGGAGCTGACGGCCTGTTTCGCAGGCGGGGTGACGCGCTGGCGCGTGATCGCACCGGGCATGAGGCTGGCGGTCATCGTCACCCTGATCAGCCTGTTCGTGTCCCTGTACATCCAGCCCGCCGCCCAGCGCGAAGCGCGCGAGACGGCGTTCGCCATACGCACCGACCTGGCCTCGCTGCTGGTGCAGGAGGGACAGTTCGTCCAGGCGGGCGGCGGCCTCACCGTTTATGTGCAGCAGATCGAGCAGAGCGGCCTGATCCGGAACCTGTTCGTCCATATCCAGGATGGAGACGAGGTCACCACCTGGGACGCCACGACCGCCCGTTTCACCCGCATAGACGGCGCGCCGGCCCTCCTGATGGGGCCAGGCTCGATGCAGCAGTTCTCTGATCGAGGGGTTCTGAATTTTCTCTCCTTCGATGAGTACGCCTTCGACCTGACACCCTTTACGGGAACCGAGGAGGTCATCGCCTTCCGGGAGTCGGATCTGTGGCTGGCGGAGCTGGTGCACCCCAGCGCCGACATGCTGGAGCGGACGGGCAGCCGGGAGGAGCTTCTGGCCGAAGCGCACGCCCGCATCACCTCTCCCCTGTACGCCCTGACGGCCATGGCTCTGGCCCTCGCCGCCGTATTGGGCGGGCAGTTCCGGCGCACGGGCTACGGGGGGCGCGTTGCGGCGGCGGCGGCGGCCTTCCTCGTCACGCGCGTCGCCGGATACGGCGTGGTGGCCGCCAGCGCCTGGAACGTGTGGCTGGCGCCCCTGCAGTATCTGATACCTCTGGGCGTCGCCGCCCTGGCGCTGCGCATGGTGTTTCGTCAGTCCAGCCCCGTCGCCAATGTTCGGCGGGCCCTGGGGGCCCTGCCGCGTCCCCGCCCCGCTGGAGCCGCCTCATGACCGGCGGCTACACCTTCACCCGCATCGAGCGCTACGTCCTGTTCCAGGTCCTGAAGGCCCTGGGCGTTTCGCTTGCGGTGATCGCGGGCCTGGTCATGCTGATCGACTTCGTGGAAGTGTCCCGCTCCGTCAGTCGTTACGCCGACCTGGGCGCCGCGCGCCTGTTCGGCCTGACCCTGATGAAGTCTCCGGCGGTGATCCTTCAACTGCTGCCTTTCGTGTTCCTGTTCGGCACCCTTGCCGCCTTCGTTGGCCTGAACCGCCGCAGCGAGCTGGTGGCCATGCGCGCCGCAGGCGTGTCGGCCTGGAGGTTCGTGTTCCCCGCGGGCGTGGCGGCGCTCATCATCGGGGTGCTCACCGTGACGACCCTTCATCCGCTGGCCGCGTCGCTGGACGGGGGCTACGAGCGTGAACGCGCCAGAATCCGGGGCGGAACGGGAGGCGCGGAGCAATCGGCCATCTGGTTGCGGGAAGGCGACGACAACCGCCAGATCGTCATTCGGGCCGACAGCCGAAATCGCGCGACGGGCCGGCTGAACGACGTGTCCTTCTTCATCTACACCGTGGGGCAGGACGGGGCCCGGAGCTTCTCGGAACGAATCGACGCTGACACGGCCACCCTGTCGTCGGGCAGCTGGCGGCTGACCGACGCGCGGGGCGCTTCGGTGGGGCAGCAGGCGCGCGCCTACGCTTCGCTGGACCTCCCCTCGAGCATTGCGGATGACGACGCCTTCAACCAGTTCGCCGACCCGGACTCCACGCCCTTCTGGTCCCTTCCGCCGCAGATCGCGAGGATTGAAGCGGCAGGATTCTCGGCCACCGAACACCGCCTGAAATTCCAGCAACTGCTGGCCACGCCCCTGATGTTCGCCGCCATGTCGATCCTGGCGGCGGCCTTTTCCCTGCGGTTGATGCGGCTCGGCGATCTGGCCCGCATGAGCGTCGCGGCGGTGATCCTCGGTTTCGCCTTCTTTTTCATCAATCAGTTCACGGCGGCTCTGGGCGCGGCCGAGGCGATTCCGCCTTTCCTCGCCGCCTGGCTCCCGCCCATACTGACGGCCCTGTCCGCCTTCACCTTGCTCTTCTATACCGAAGACGGGTAACCGGACGACGGAACCGGAAAGCCGCGTCGTTTCGGCCGGGAGCAAGACTTGGTGAGCATGCCGCAGGCCTGGCGTTTGAACAGCGGATCGACCATGCGTCGACGCCTGCTCACGGGTGCGGCTGTCGTGCTGCTCGGGCCCGGCGTCGCCTTGGCCCAGCAACCGTCATCCGAACGCCTTCCGCCGGAAGCCCTCTATATAGAGGCGGAGGACGTCACTCGCGACGGCGACACCGGCGAAGTTGCGGCTCGGGGCGAAAATGAGCGCGTCCTGGCCCGGTTCGAAGGTCGGAATCTTCGCGGTCGGGAGGTCACCTACAATCTCAACACCGGTGTCGCGACGGCGTCGGGCGATGTCGAACTGATCGACGTCGACGGCACGGTGGTGACCGCAGATCGGCTCGAGTTGAACGAGAATCTGCAGACCGGCGTGGCTGTGAATCTGGCAGTCCGCGGCGTCGACGGCAGTCATCTGATGGCGGCGACGGCCGTCCGGCGGTCGCAGGCCGTCAACGAGCTGAACTACGCCCTGTTCACCCCCTGCCCCATCTGCGACGACGACGGCCGGCGCAAGGAGCCGACCTGGTCCATTCAGGCCCGGAAGGTGGTGCAGGACGAGAGCCTGCGCGCCATCCTGTACGAGAACGCCCTGTTCCGCGTGGGCGGCGTGCCGGTGCTGTGGCTGCCCTTCTTCGCGCATCCTGACCCGACGGTGGAGCGCGCCTCGGGCTTCCTGGTCCCCGGCATCGAGTACGACGAGGCGCGAGGGCTTTCGTACGAACAGCCCTATCTGATCGTCCGTTCGCCGTCCGAGGACTGGATCATCAGCCCCCAGTTCAACACCGATGTGAACCCGTTTCTGAACCTTCAGTGGCGCCGTCATTTCGGCGACGGGATCGTCGAGGCCAGGGCCGGTTACACATACGAGGACATCCCCGGGGTCGAGGATCAGGATCATCGCGGCTATCTGCTGGCCCATGGCGCCTTTGATCCGGCCGGACCATGGCGCTGGGGCTTCACCGCGGAGCGGGCGTCGGACAAGACGCTGTTCGACCGCTACGGGACGGAAGACCCCTATCAGGACAACGGTCTCTATCACGGCGACCGCCGCCGTCTGATCTCGCAGGTCTACGCCGAACATCAGACGGAACGATCCTACCTGTCAGCGGCGGCCTTCACCATTCAGAGCCTCCGGGTCCTGGAGGTCGATCGGGCCAACCCGGCCAACAATGTCTTCGAGCGTGACGGCGTCACGCCGGTCGCGGCCCCGGTGATCGAGGCCATGTGGGAGCCGCGTCAGGACATCCTCGGGGGCCGGCTTCGCCTGAGCGGAAATGCGGCGGTGCTGATTCGCGAAAACTATGTGGGCGCGCCGGTCCTGGCGCCGGATCAGGTCCCCTCAGCCGACCCTTCCGACCCGAATTTCTCCGGCTATCCGGGCGTGGACAGCGCGCGGATCGTGCTGAGCGCGGACTGGCGTCGCATACTGACGTCCCCCATCGGACTGAGATGGGAGCCCTTCATCAATCTGCGCGGCGACGCCTACGCGGTGGAGGATCTTCCCTCGGCGGGCGATGACGCCGTGACGACGACTCGTGTGCGGGCCACCGCAGGGCTTGATGTCAGCTATCCGCTGATCCGCCGGTTCGAGAACGGTGCGGATCTGGTCCTGGAGCCCCTGGCACAGATTTCGATCTCCAATCGCGCCGACCTCGATCCCCGCCTGCCCAACGAGGACAGTCAGGTGACGGATCTGGATGAGACCTCCCTGTTCGCGGTCGACCGTTTCACCGGCCACGACCTTTACGAAGGCGGCCTGCGCCTTGTGGCGGGAGGACGAGCCAGCCTGCGCTGGGATAACGATCGTTCGGCCAGCATCTTCCTTGGGCGCGGCTGGCGTGACGAACGGGAGGACCGCTACCTGGTGCCCACCGGCGACGGAACCGGAAGCCTCTTCGACCCCTCAGGCCTGGCGGATCGGGCCTCGGACTGGGTCGTCTCGGCGACCTTCTCGCCCGGATCGCAGATCCGGGGCTGGGCCCACGCCCAGATCGACGAAGACGGCGAGGTCCGCCGGGCGGAGGTCATGGTGGATGGCTCCTGGGGCGCGCGGAACCTGGCCACGGTCAGCTATATCGTCGACCGCTCTAACCCCGTCGATGTCGACCCCAGCCTGCCCCTGGCCACCCGGACCTACCGGAACTACGAGTTCGTTCAGTTCAGCGGCCAGCAGTTCGTCAGCGGCAACTGGGGTGTGGCCAGTCGCGGCATCGTGGACCTTCAGGAGGACCGCTTCACGCGGGGCGAGGTCGGCCTCCTGTTCGAGGATGACTGCATCCGCTTCGAGATCGGATACCGCCGCGACAACACGCGTGTGGACCCGTCCGGACCGCGCACCGGGGCCTATGTGCGCCTAACCCTCGCCACATTGGGCGGTACAGGTTATCAACGCGATGACATGTGGTGATCGGACGTCCGTCCGAACCATGATATGGGCGCCATTCATCGGTACGCTCCGCCGAAATGTGCACTGAGCGGATCCAGGGACAAAGACGAGACATGCTTTTCAAGCGTTACACGGCGGGGGTCGCGGTCGCGGCCATGTTGGCTTCTGCGGCGCCGGGCCAGTTGGCAGTGGCGCAGACCGCGCCGAATACGCCCGTGGCCGGCCAGCTGGACCCTTCCGCGGAGCAGGCCCCGCAGCGTCCGGCCCCGGCTGCGGATTTCGATCTGGCCGAAGGCTTGGTGGTGCTCGTCAATGACGTGCCGATCACCAGCTATGAGCTGCGTCAGCGCATGCTGCTGCTCATCGCCATGACCCAGGTCCAGCCGACCGCCGAGAACCTGCCGGCCATCCAGCAGCAGGCTCTGAACAACCTTATCGACGAGAAGCTGCAACGGCAGGAGCTGACACGTTACGAGGTCAACATTCCCGATGAGGATGTGGACGCCGAGCTCGCCATGCTCGCCCAATCCGTGGGCATCACGCCCGAGGCTTATCTCAGCTATCTCGGGGAGGCCGGCGTCCGGCCCGAAACCGTTCGCGAGGAGATGCGGGTCCGCATCGGATGGGAGGCCCTTGTGCGGGGCCGGTTCGGTCCCCGCGCGCGCGTCGGTCGGAACCAGGTGGACCAGACCATTCAGCGCATCTCCGCCGCCGCCAGCCGCCCCCAGTATCTGGTCGGCGAAATCTTCCTCGACGCATCGCGCGTCGGCGGCCAGCAGGCGGCCATGAACGGCGCCAACCAGCTGGTGCAGCAGATCATCCAGGGGGCGCCCTTCATGGCGGTGGCCCGCCAGTTCTCCGCCGCCCCGTCGGCCGCCAGCGGCGGCGACGCCGGCTGGCTGATCCAGGGTGAAGTGCCCCAGGGCCTGCAAGTCGCCCTGGACAATATGGAAGCCGGCCAGCTCTCGCGCCCCATTCCGGTCGATGGCGGGGTCTACATCATCTATCTCCGCGACAAGCGTGACGGCTCTTCCACCAGCCTGGTGAACCTGCGTCAGGTGATGATCGAGGCGGACGCGGACGCTTCCGACGAGGTCATCGCCGCCGCCACCGAGCGTCTCAACGGCTTCCGCTCCGGGCTGACCTGCGACAACATCCTCGAGCGCTCCCGTCAGGAGACGGACATGCTGGGCGCCGATCTCGGCGAGTCCGATGTGGATGACCTTGCGCCGCAGTTCCAGCAGGTGGCCCGCTCGGCCGAGGTCGGCGCGATCAGCGCTCCTGTGCGCACGCCGCTGGGCGTGCACCTGCTTGCGGTCTGCGATCGTCGCGCGGGCGGCCCCGAGGCCCCGAATTTCAACGAGGTCGAAAACCGCCTGAGGGGTCAGCAGCTTTCCATGCTGGCGCGTCGCTATATCCGCGATCTTCGGGAAGATGCGCATATCGACTTCAAGAGCTGAGCCATGACGGGGGCGCCCGCCGCATCCATGCGCGCGCCCCTGGCTCTGACGCTGGGCGAACCCGCCGGAGTCGGTCCGGAGATCATCCACAAGGCCTGGGCTGTACTTAGGGACGACCCGGACGCGGCCTTCGTCGTCATCGGCGACAGCAGGACCCTGGCGGCGGCGGGTGCCTCACCCCTGGCTTCAATCCATGATCCCGCCGAGGCGAGGGCCCGTTTCGGGCAGGCCCTGCCCATCCTCGACAGACCCGCGCCCGCGTCCGTCACGCCGGGCCGCCCCGACGCGGCCAACGCCGGCGCGGTGGCCGACTGGATCGAGCAGGCGGTCAATCTGGCCCTGGTGGGAGACGTGTCCGGCCTCGTCACCGCCCCCATCGCCAAGGCGCCGCTGTACGCCGCCGGCTTTCGCTTTCCGGGCCACACCGAGTTCATCGCCGAACTGACCGCCGACACGCCCTATCCAGGCTCGCGGGGGCCGGTGATGATGCTGACCGCCAGGGACCTGCGCGCCTGTCTGGTCACCATCCACGTCTCCCTGGACGAGGTGCCAGAACTGGTCACCGACGCCCGCATCCGCCGCACGGCGCGGGTGGTCCACGAGTGCCTCAAGCGTGATTTCGGCATCGCCCGCCCCCGTCTGGCCATGGCGGCCCTGAACCCCCACGCGGGTGAAGGCGGGGCGCTGGGCCTGCAGGAGATCGAGATCCTGAAGCCGGCGGCCGAGGCCCTGCGCGCCGAGGGGATACAGATCACCGATCCCCTGCCCGCCGACACCCTGTTCCACGACGAGGCGCGCCGCGCCTATGACGCGGCCCTCTGCATGTATCACGATCAGGCCCTGATCCCGGTCAAGACACTGGACTTCTGGGGCGGGGTGAACGCCACCCTGGGCCTGCCCATCATCCGCACCTCGCCGGACCACGGCACAGGCTTCGACATCGCCGGCAAGGGCGTCGCTCGGCCCGACAGCCTGATCGCCGCCATCCGTCTGGCCGCCACCATGGCCGACGCCCGCCACGCCGCCTCATGACCGACCTCCCCTCCCTGCGCGAAACCCTGGACGCCCACGGGCTGTCGGCCAAGAAGAGCTTCGGCCAGCACTTCCTGCTGGACCTGAACGTCACGCGAAAGATCGTCCGCCTCGCCGGGCCGTTCGAGGGCCGTGCGGTGATCGAGGTGGGCCCCGGCCCCGGCGGCCTGACCCGCGCCCTGCTGGAAAGCGATGCGGGCAAGGTGGTGCTGGTCGAGAAGGACCCCCGCTTCGTCCCCCTGCTCACCGAACTGGACGACGGGTCGGGTCGCCTCGAGATCATCCAGGCCGACGCCCTGAAGGTGAAGGAAGCCGAGCTTGTCGATGGCCCGGCGCATCTGGTGTCCAACCTGCCCTACAATGTGGGCACGCCGTTGCTGATCAAGTGGCTGACCGGCCCGTGGACGCCCCACGCCCTGACCCTGATGTTCCAGAAGGAGGTGGCCCAGCGGGTCGCCGCCGACGTGGGCGACGACGCCTACGGCCGTCTGGCGGTCATCAGCCAGGCGGTGTGCGAGGCGCGCGTGGTCATGGATCTGCCGGCCCGCGCCTTCACCCCGCCGCCGCGAGTGGACTCCGCCGTGGTCCATCTGACGCCCCGGCCCGACCGGCCCGAGCCCGCTGTGCTGAAGCGGCTGGAGCAGGTCACCGCCGCCGCCTTCGGCCAGCGCCGCAAGATGCTGCGGTCCAGCCTCAAGACCCTGGGCGGCGCGGCCCTGTGCGAAGCCGCCGGCATCGACCCCGACGCGCGGGCCGAGACCGTCGACGTGGCAGGCTTCCTGCGCATGGCCCGCGCCGAGATCTAGTCGTCGATGCGGGCCAGGGACGGACGCTGGTCCGCCATTCGCGCCGCCGTCGCCTCCGCCGCTCGCATGGCCCGCAGCACGTTCTCGCCCGACAGCTTGCGGATGTCCGCTTCCGACCAGCCCCGCCGCATCAGTTCAGCCAGCAGGGCGGGGTAGGTCTCTACCCCGGTCAGGCCCTCGGGCAACGACCCGACCCCGTCGAAATCGCCGCCCAGCCCCACGTGATCCACCCCCGCTACCCGACGAATGTGGTCGATGTGATCCGCCACGTCGGCGATGGTCGCGACCGGCGCCGGATTCGCGTCACGCCACGCGGCCAGCCCCGCCGTCACGGCCTCGGGATCACCCGGGTTGAGCGATTGCAGCCGCGCCCGCTCGGCCGCCATGGCCGCGCCGTGGGCCCGCACATCCTCGTTCACGAAGCCCGGCACGAAGGTGACCATGACCACCCCGCCGTCCTCGGGCATCAGGCGCAGCACGCTGTCGGGCACATTGCGCGGGTGGTCGGTCACGGCGCGGGCCGAGGAGTGGGAGAAGATCACCGGCGCCGCGGACACCCGCATGGCGTCCATCATGGTGGCCTCGGACACATGGCTCAGGTCCACCAGCATGCCCAGCCGGTTCATCTCGCGCACCACCGCTTCGCCGAAGGGCGTCAGGCCGTCGTGCTGCGGCGCATCGGTGGCCGAGTCGGCCCAGCTGGTGGTCGCCGAATGGGTCAGGGTCATGTAGCGCACGCCCGCCTCGAAGAACTGGCGCAGCAGACCCATGGACTCCGCGATGGAGTATCCGCCCTCGATGCCGATCAGCGACGCGATGCGGCCCTCCCGATGGAGACGCTCCACATCGTCCGCCGTGGCCGCGAAAGCGAAGGCGTCCGGATAGGCGGCCAGCATCCGGTTGACCACGTCGATCTGCTCGAAGGTCGCCCGGGCGGCCTCCAGCGGCTCCATGCCGGCGGGCACATACACGGACCAGAACTGCGCCCCCACCCCGCCGGACCGCAGGCGGGGGATGTCCGTGTGCAGCGACGGCGCCAGTCCCGACTGGTCCTGGGTCAGGTCCACCCCGTGCACGTCCGAGCCGAACCGCTGGCGCAGCGCCCAGGGCAGGTCGTTGTGCCCGTCGACCAGCGGCGTGGTCTCGAGGATCGCGCGCGCCTGTTCGGGCGTCTGGGATGCGGCGGGGACGGCCATGACAAGGCTGACAACGGCGGCGGCGGCGAAACGGTTCATGAAGCGACTCCCCTGATCGAACGGCGCCAGAGTGTCCGCCCCGGTCCTGCGACACAAGCGCCCGCGATCGCCGGCTCTGTTGCGCGGGGCTCAACCGTGGTTTCAATCGCCCCATGACCGACACCCCTGATCCCGCCATGGATGACCGCAAAGCCCGCGCCCGCGCCTGGTTCGAAGAGTTGCGCGACCGCATCTGCGCCGCCTTCGAGGCGCTGGAGGACGAGGCCCCCGCCGATCTCTATCCGGGCGAGCCGGGCCGGTTCGTGCGCACCCCCTGGAACCGCGAAGCGGGCGGCGGCGGCGTCATGGGCATGATGCACGGCCGCCTGTTCGAGAAGGTGGGCGTGCACGTCTCCACCGTCCACGGCGAGTTCCCGGCGGATTACGCCAGACAGGTGCCGGGCGCGGCGGACGATCCCCGCTTCTTCGCCACGGGCGTCAGCCTGATCGCCCACATGAAGAGCCCCCGCGTGCCCGCCGTGCACATGAACACCCGCTTCATCGCCACGACCAAAAGCTGGTTCGGCGGCGGCGCCGACCTGACCCCGCTGCTGGCCTGGCAACGTCAGCAGGACTTCCCGGACGCGGTCGATTTCCACGCGGCCATGCAGGGAGCCTGCGACGCCCACGACCCGGACTGGCATGCCAAATACAAGGCCTGGTGCGAGGAGTATTTCTTCCTGCCCCACCGCAACGAGCCGCGCGGCGTCGGCGGCATCTTCTACGACCACCACGACAGCGGCGACTGGGACCGGGACTTCGCCTTCACCCGCGACGTGGGTCTGGCCTTTCTGGACGTCTATCCCCGGCTGGTGCGCGCGCGGATGGGCGAACCGTGGACGGAGGCTGAACGCGAGGAACAGCTCATAAGACGCGGACGATACGTGGAATTCAATCTGCTCTACGATCGGGGCACCACCTTCGGCCTGAAGACCGGCGGCAATGTGGACTCGATCCTCAGCTCAATGCCGCCCGAGGTGAAATGGCCGTAGGATCGGGCCGCCTCATGATGACCCGCCCGAAGTTGCGAACGAACCTGCGTAACCTGACCCGGATTGATGGGACCGTGTTGTGTCGACCCTGAAGAAGCGCTCCGTCCTGCTCGCCGGCCACGCCACCTCGGTGGCGCTGGAGCCGGAATTCTGGGCGGTGCTGGACGAGATCGCAGCCCATGACGGCCTGACCGCCGCGGGCCTGGTGGCCCGTATCGATGCGAACCGCGGTCGACGGCCCCTCGCCTCGGCCTGTCGCCTGACCGCCCTGGACTGGCGCGGTCGCCATCCGGTCGGGCCATAGAAAAACGCCCCGGCCGCTGGGACCGGGACGTCAGTCTGTTTTCCGAAGCTTATTCCGCCGTGGCGGGCGCCGGATCCGGTGCCGGGGCCTCCGGCAGCGGGTTGGCCGGGGGCTCGGGCATATCAGGCAGAGTGGGCGCCTCGATGCTGATGTCCACGTCGCGGTCCTCGGACGTCGGGGTCATGGCGCCGCCGGACCAGAACACCCAGGCCAGGATCGCCACCAGCACAACCAGGCCGCCGACGATGAAGATCAGCCAGCCGCTGCCTCCCCCGCCGGATTTCTCGGGCGGCGGCGCATTGTTGTGGATGGTCGTCTGGGGCCGGGGCTCTTCCGGGGGCGGGGTCGAGGTCGGAGGCAGGTTGGGGTCGGTCATGAAGCGTGCTCCTTATTCGCCGGCGGGCGCTGCGGGCGCCTCAGGCATGCTGACATCGATGTCCACGTCCTTTTCGCCGCCCGGCATGCCGCCGCCCGCGAACAGGAACCAGGCGATGACGATCACCACCACGAGCAGTCCGCCGACGATGAACGCCAGGCCGGAGTTGCCGCCTCCCTTGCCGTCTTCCGCCATGATTGAATCCTCCCATTGTTTTCTGATGGAGCCGGAACGGGATCGAAGCCTTGCGGTTCCCTGCGGTCGCGCTGGCGCGTCGCTGCGTGCTACTTATGTTCTCCCTTTCCGAATCCGCATCAGGCAGCCTTTCGTTTCGTGACCGATCTTCCGTCTCCCCGCATTTCCGACCTGGCCCGCGCCCGCCCGCCCGAGGGCGCCCCGCAGGGCGCCGGCGACTACATGGCCGGGCTCAATCCCGAACAGCGGCTGGCGGTCGAGACCACCGAGGGGCCGGTGCTGGTGCTGGCGGGCGCGGGCACGGGCAAGACGCGGGTCCTGACCACCCGGCTGGCGCACATCCTGGCCACGGGCAAGGCCCGGCCGTGGGAGCTGCTGGTGGTCACCTTCACCAACAAGGCCGCGCGGGAGATGCGAGAGCGGATCACCCATCTGATCGGGCCGTCGGCCGAGGGCCTGCGCTGGCTGGGCACCTTCCACAGCGTGGCCGCCCAGATCCTGCGCCGCCATGCGGAGCTGGTGGGGTTGAAATCCAGCTTCACCATCCTCGACATGGACGATCAGGAACGGGTGCTGAAACAGCTGCTGGAAGCGGCCAACATCGACACCAAACGGTGGACGCCCCGATCCCTGTCCGGGATGATCGACCACTGGAAGAACCGCGGCTGGACCCCGGACACCCTGCCGGCGGGCGAGGACTTCGCCAACGGCAAGGGCAAGGGTCTGTACGCCGCCTATCAGGCGCGGCTGGTGTCACTGAACGCCTGCGATTTCGGCGACCTGCTGCTGCACAACCTGACCATCCTGGGCAAGAACCCGGACCTGGCCGAGGACTATCGGCGGCGGTTCAAATACATCCTGGTGGACGAGTATCAGGACACCAACGTGGCCCAGTACCTGTGGCTGCGGCTGCTGTCGTCCTCCACCGGCAACGTCTGCTGCGTCGGCGATGACGACCAGTCCATCTATGGCTGGCGCGGCGCCGAGGTGGACAACATCCTCCGCTTCGAGCGGGATTTCCCGGGCGCGAAGGTGATCCGGCTGGAGCGCAACTATCGCTCCACCTCGCACATCCTCGGCGCCGCCTCGGGCCTGATCGAGGCCAACAAGGGCCGTCTGGGCAAGACCCTTTGGACCGAGGCCGACGGCGGCGAGAAGGTGCGGGTGCAGGGCGTCTGGGACGGCGAGGCCGAAAGCCGCCTGATCGCCGACGAGATCGAGACCCAGCGCCGCGCGGGCCGCAAATACAGCGACATCGCCATTCTGGTGCGCGCCTCGTTCCAGATGCGGGCGTTCGAGGAGCGGTTCGTCCTGCTGGCCATTCCCTACACCGTCGTGGGCGGACCGCGCTTCTTCGAGCGGGCCGAGATCCGCGACGCCCACGCCTATCTGCGCCTGATCCAGTCCGAGGACGACGATCTGGCGTTCGAGCGCATCGTCAATACGCCCAAGCGCGGCATCGGCGACACCTCGGTGCAGAAGATCCTGGCCATCGCGCGCCAGCACAACCTGTCCGCCCTGACCGCCGTGCGCGGCCTGATCAACACCGACGAACTGCAGGCCCGCACCCGCACGGCCCTGTCCAATTTCGTGCGCGACCTGGACCGCTGGCGGGCCATGGCGGGGACCGTGACCCACGGCGAGCTGACCGAAACCATTCTGGAGGAAAGCGGCTACACCGACATGCAGCGCGCCGACCGGGCGAGCGGCCAGACCCGGCTGGACAACCTCAAGGAGCTGACCCAGTCCATGCAGGCGTTCGACAGCCTGCAGGCCTATCTGGAGCACGTCTCGCTGGTCATGGATCTGGACCGGGGCGCGGGCGAGGATGCGGTGCAGATCATGACCCTGCACGCCGCCAAGGGGCTGGAGTTCCCGCTGGTCTTTCTGCCCGGCTGGGAGGAAGGGGTGTTCCCGTCCCAGCGCAGCATCGACGAGAAGGGCGAGAAGGGTCTGGAGGAGGAACGGCGCCTCGCCTACGTGGGCGTCACCCGGGCCCGCGAGGACGCGCGCATCAGCTTCGCCGCCAACCGTCTGGTCTATGGCCGCTGGACCAGCCAGCTGCCCAGCCGCTTCGTGGACGAACTGCCCATCGACCATGTGCAGGCCGAGAGCGACACCGGCTATTACGGCGCCGGGCCGGGTCTGAAGGAAGCCAAGTCCCGCTGGGACGACACGCCGGTGTTCGGCGCGGGATACTCCAGCCCCGGCTGGAAGCGCGCCCAGAGCTTCACCGCCTCCACCACGCCCCGCGACCGCATGGCCCGCAACGCCGTCATCGAGGGCAAGGGCCGCCTGATCGCCACGGGGGACCCGAAGGCGTCGTCCAACTGGGCGCGCGGCGAGCGCGTGTTCCACCAGAAGTTCGGCTACGGCGCGATCCGCGCCATCGAGGGCAACAAGCTGGTGGTGGACTTCGAGAAGGCCGGCGAGAAGAAGGTGATCGATACGTTCGTGGAGAAGACGTAGGCCCGAGGGCCACGCTTCCCAGTAAGCCAATCCTTAACGCCCGGCGCGCAACCTCCACCGCGTGACTCGCACACCCGCCACACCCCCGCACAGGACGCCGCCGCCCGGTTACCGGGAGCCGGCCCTGTGGGAGCGCGTGGCGTCGATCGGGCTGCTGATCATGCTGTCGGGCGCCATCCTCGGGCCGGTGTTCGCGCCGTCCAGCGGCGGGGGCGCGGACTCCAGCCTGCTGCGGCTGATGTGGCTGCCGGCCTATGTGGCGATCCTCGGCCTGATGGCGTCGCGGTATGAGGCCATGGCGCGGCTGTGGTTTCCGCTGTTTCTCCTGCTTCTTCTGGCGTTGCTGGCCTATGCCTCGCGCTACTGGTCGCTGGCGCCGGACATCACCATCCGGCGGGTGATCGCCCTGGTGATGAGCACCTTTTTCGCGGTCTATCTGGCCGCCGCCTGGCCGGGGCGACGGCTGCCGGTGCTGCTGACCCAGACGGCGCTGATCCTGGCGGTGCTCAGCCTGATCTTCGTGGTGGCCCTGCCCTCCATCGGCATTCACCAGGACGTCAACGCCGGGCTGTGGCGCGGCGTCTGGTACGAGAAGAACACCATGGGCTGGGTCATGGTGGCGGGGGCCGTGTCCGCCGCCGCCGTGCTGGCCTCGCCGGGGCCACACCGGGCGCTGGCCATGGTCGCCTTTCCGTTTTGCGTGCTGATGATCCTGGGCACCCAGTCCAAGACCGCCCTGCTGTGCCTGATGGCCGCGTGCGGGATTATCGGCGGGCTGTGGGTGCTGAGAAAGGTGGGGCCGGCTCTGGCCGTGGCGGGGGTCTGGACCGGTGTGGTGGCCGTGGCGGCGGGCGTGGGCATCCTGATTTCCGCGCCGGAGTTCATTCTTGAGGCCTTGGGCAAGGACCCGTCCCTGACCGGGCGCACCGAAATCTGGGAGGCCATCGGCCGCTTCAGCGAGCAGCGGCCCATGACCGGCTACGGCTACGCTGCTTTCTGGGGCCTCCATTCCGACCCGGCCAACTACATCCGCGTCCAGAACCAGTGGGACGTGCCCTCGGCCCACCAGGGCTGGCTGGAGGTGCTGATCCAGCTGGGCTGGATCGGGGTTTGGTCCGTGGGCGCCGTGGTGGTGATCGGCGTCATGGGCAGCTTCCTGCGCCTGCCCGTGGCGGGCCGTCAGGAAGGCTTCTGGGCGGCGGGTTATCTGGCCGCCTTCCTGCTGCTGAGCCTGTCGGAAAGCGTTCTGCTGCGGCACCAGGACCTGCCGTGGGTCCTGTTCATGGCGGTGCTGGCGCGGGCCTTTGCGCCCCTGACGCCGCCGGAAGTCATCGACGACCCCCGACGGCGCGCGCCCGCACGACGGCCTGTGGCGCGGCCCCTGCCCGTCCATGCCCGCGCGCTGAACCGCTGACGCTTGCTACCGAAGGCGTCGGGGCTTAGCTGATCGCTCCCCGAATCGCGGCAAGACTGGCGCATGACTTCTCCCGCTTCCCTGTTTGACGACCTTCCCGAGCCCGCCCCCAAGGCGGACAAGCCCGAACTGAAGGTCCAGGCCCCCGCCGCGCCCGAGGCCGTGGCCGCGCCGGTAGAGACGCATCCGGCCCCCACGGGCGGGGCGGCCAACGCCTATTCCGCCTCGTCCATCGAGGTGCTCGAGGGGCTGGAGCCGGTGCGCAAGCGGCCCGGCATGTACATCGGCGGCACCGACGAACGGGCCCTGCACCACCTGTTCGCCGAGGTGCTGGACAACGCCATGGACGAGGCCGTGGCCCGCCACGCCAAACTGATCACCGTCGATCTGGACGCCGAGGGCTTCCTGTCCGTGCGCGACGACGGCCGGGGCATCCCGGTGGATCCGCACCCCAAGCACCCGGGCAAGTCGGCGCTCGAGGTCGTCATGACGGTGCTGCACTCGGGCGGCAAATTCTCGGGCAAGGCCTATGAGACCTCCGGCGGCCTGCACGGCGTGGGCGTGTCCGTGGTCAACGCCCTGTCGGAACGGCTGGACGTCACCGTCTGGCGCGACGGGCATGAATGGCGGCAGTCGTTCAGCCGGGGGCACCCGCTGGGCCCCATCGAACAGGTCGGGACCAGCCGCAAGAAGGGCACCCTGATCCGCTTCCGCCCGGATGAGGAGATCTTCGGCCACGGCGCGGCCTTCAAGCCCGCGCGGCTGTACCGCATGACGCGGTCCAAGGCCTATCTGTTCCGGGGCGTCGAGATCAGATGGACCTGCGCGCCGGAGCGGATCACCGACGCCACCCCCGCCGAGGCGACCCTGCATTTCCCCGGCGGTCTGGCCGACGCCCTGGCCGAGCGCATCGGCGAGATCGACACCGTGACCCCCGCCTTCGCGGGCCGGGTCGAGAAGAAGGGCGAGGCCGGGGCTGTGGAATGGGCCGTGACCTGGTCGCCCATCGGTTTCGGCGACGCCGACAGCTTCGTCTCGTCCTACTGCAACACCGTGCCGACGCCCGACGGCGGGACGCACGAGGCCGGCTTCCGCTCGGCCCTGGTCAAGGGCCTGAAGGCCTATGGCGAGATGTCGGGCGAAAAGCGCGCGGGCCTGATCACCGCCGAGGACGTGATCGCCAACGCCGGGGCCATGGTGTCGGTGTTCATCCGCAATCCCGAGTTTCAGGGCCAGACCAAGGACCGCCTGTCCTCGCCCGAGGGGCAGCGCCTAACCGAACAGTTGGTGCGCGACCCGTTCGACCACTGGCTGACCGAAAGTCCCAAACAGGCCTCGACCCTGCTGGGCTTTGTCATCGACCGGGCCGAGGACCGTCTGCGTCGCCGCAAGGACAAGGAAGTCCAGCGCGCCGCCGCCACCCGCAAGCTGCGCCTGCCCGGCAAGCTGTCGGACTGCTCGCGCCAGGCGGCACAGGGCACAGAGCTGTTCATCGTCGAGGGCGACTCGGCCGGCGGCTCGGCCAAACAGGCGCGGGACCGCACCACCCAGGCCATCCTGCCCCTGCGCGGCAAGATCCTGAACGTGGCGTCGGCCACCGCCGACAAGCTGCGCCAGAACGTGGAGCTGACCGACCTGATGCTGGCGCTGGGCGTGCAGGCGGGCAGTCGGTTCAGCGTCGATGACCTGCGCTATGAGCGCATCGTCATCATGACCGACGCCGACGTGGACGGGGCGCACATCGCCGCCCTGCTGATCACCTTCTTCTACCGTGCCATGCCGGACCTGATCCGTCAGGGCCGGCTGTTCATGGCCCTGCCCCCGCTCTACCGCATCAGCGCCGGACCGCTCAGCGACTACGCCCGCGACGACGCGCACAGGGACGAACTGCTGGCCACCACCTTCAAGGGCAAGAAGGTCGAGATCGGCCGCTTCAAGGGCCTGGGCGAGATGATGGCGGCCCAGCTCAAGGAGACCACCATGGATCCGAAGAAGCGCACCCTGGCCCGCGTCACCCTGCCTGAGAGCGAGGACGAGATCATGGATCTGGTCGAGCGTCTGATGGGCCGCAAGGCCGAGGCCCGTTTCGACTTCATCCAGCAGAACGCGCGGTTCGCGGTGGCGGAGCTTGACGTGTAGCAGGTAAGGATTATCCTTACGTCATGATCACCAGCCGTCTTACCAGCAAGGCCCAGACGACCATTCCTCAGGCCGTCCGCAACGCGCTTGGTCTGAAGGAAGGCGATGAACTGGCCTATGAGATCAAGGATGGCCGGGTCACGCTGATCAAGGCCAGAGCGCCCGTTCAGGACGACCCCTTCGCGACCTTTGACGAGTGGGACGGCGAAGCGGATCGTCGGGCCTATGCCGATCTTTGAGCCCGGCGATATCGTTCGGGCTCCCTTTCCCTACACGGATCGGAATACCGAGCAGCATCGACCCGCGCTGGTGGTTTCCAGCATGCCCTTGGGACCCGCGGGGCGTCTGGTCTGGATTCTCATGATCACAAGCGCCGAAAATCGACCATGGGACGGCGACGTGTCCTTTGGGGATGACTATGGCGAAGCCGGCTTGCCGGCGCCGTCGGTGATCAGGACGGCGAAAATCGCCACCGTCGAAACCGGACGTCTCTCGCCAATCGGCCGAGCCCCGCCCATCGTCTTGAGCGCAGTGCATCGACGCTTGGACGCCATACTGACCCTTCCTCCCGGAGATCAGCCATGAAGACCCTCGCCCGGCTCGCCCTGCCCACCGCCCTGGCCTTCGCCGCGCCGGCCGCCGCCCAGCAGGTGATCGCCGACGTAGGGTTCCAGAACTCCGAGGCGGTCCGCTACGACGCGGCGGAGGATCGCTACATCGTCGCCAACCTGGGGCCGCGCGGGCCCGGCAACGACGGCTTCGTCTCGCTGGTGTCGCCCGAGGGCGCGGTGCTGGAGCTGAAGTGGATCGAGGGCGGCGTCGACGGCCTTAGCCTCCATGAGCCTTTGGGCCTGTTCATCCGGGGCGACGAGATCCATGTGGCGGACCAGAGAGCCATCCGGATTTTCGACCGGCGCACCGGCGCGCCGCTGCGCTCCATCGACGTGCCGGACGCGGTGCGCCTGAACGACCTGTACGTCACCGAGGCGGGCGTCGCCTATGTCACCGATTCCGGCACCGACACCGACCCCGGCGCCCTGTACCGCATCCAGCCGGACGGGACGGTGGAGGCGTTCGTCGCGCGATCGGCCGACCTGCACCGGGTCAACGGCGTCGCGGTGACGGCGGAGGGCCTGGTGGTGCACGGGGGCCTGCTGTCGGACGTGCTGACCTTCCGCGATGCGCAGACCGGCGCGGTGGTGCGGGAACTGACCCTGCCCACCGGCCGCATCGACGGCATTGTTCCCCTCGCCGACGGCGGCCTGCTGGTGGCCAGCCAGAACGGTCACAACGTCTATCACGTCAGCGCCGGGGGCGAGGCCCGCGCGGTGGCGGCCGACATCCCCGTGCCCGCCGCCATCGGTTACGACACCCGCCGCGGCCGCCTTCTGGTCCCCCAGATTGTCGCCTCGTCCGTGACGATCTTCGAGATCGAGGTGGACTAGCCCTGGTCCTCCAGCGGCTCGGTCAGGTCGAAGGCGACGCGCAGCAGGCGGTTCTCGCGGGCCAGTTCATAGACATAGGTGTCGCCGGGGTTCACCTCGACCGCCCAGACATTGGTGGTCGAAACCTGGGCGTCGGTGCGGTTGAACAGGTCGATGGAGAACTGATCCACCGGGAACTCCTGACGCGTGGCGGTGCCCTCGGTCTCGGTGTCGCCGCCGTACCAGTGCAGGGTGTGCTCCGTGCCGTCCGGGTCGCGGTGGTCGTGCTTCAGGGTCAGGCCGCCGTCGTCGTTGCGGGTGATGACCCAGGTGCGGCTGTGGTCCTCGCCGACCCAGAACGGGATGCGGATCTCGGTGTCGGAACAGTCGCGCACGTGCATCAGCAGGCGCTGGGCGCGGAAATCGTCGTCCACGGGGTCGTCGGTGACCACCTCGCCCTCGAACCGCTGGCCGCACAGCTCGGTCAGATTGGCGAAGAAGGCGTCCTGGGCGTCGGCGGTCCCGGTTTCCGCCGCCGGAGCCTCGTCATTGGCGGGCTGGGAGCAGGCGGCGATGGCCAGGGCGGACAGGATGACGACGGGGGCGCTGAAGGCCTTCAGGGTGCTTTTCATGGCCGTCAGCCTAACGGCCAGGCCGCCCCGCACAAGGAAAACCGGCGCACACGCGCACAAGGTCCGCCCCGCCGTTGACTTTGGCGCGGGCCTGAGTATGTTCCGCCGCTCCGATTTTCGCGGCCGAGACTCACGTTTCGACGCTTGCTCCAAGGTAGTCCCGATGGCCAAACCGGCTTCCATCAAGATCCGCCTGAACTCCACGGCGGACACCGGCTTCTTCTACGTCACCAAGAAGAACGCCCGCACCATGACCGAGAAGATGGTCGTCCGTAAGTACGACCCGGTCGCGAAGAAGCACGTCGAATTCAAGGAAGGCAAGATCAAGTAATCCTTGATCTGCTGACTGAATTGAAAGCGCCCGGTCGCCCGACCGGGCGTTTTGCTTTGCCTGACCCCCGGCTCAGGCGGGCTCGTTCGCCTTGAACGGCGCCATCTGTTCGGCTAGGGCCCGCCTGAATGCCGGCCGCGCCGTGCACCGCTCCAGATAGGCCGACAGCGCCGGATAGTCCGTCAGGATGTCCAGGTGCCGCAGGTTCCTCAGCACCGTGGCCATCAGGATGTCGGCGGCGCTGAACTGGCCGCCCACGAACCACGGACGCTCGCCCAGCGCCGTCTGAAGATCATCCAGGCGGCGGCGCAGGGCGGCCTCGACCTGCGGACGGCGCTCCACCGTCCAGCTCTCGCCTTCATAGAACAGGTCGATCAGCACCAGATTGGTGACGAAGGGCTCCACGCTGTTCAGGGCCGCGAACATCCAGGTCATGACCATGGCCCGCCCGGCTTCATCCCGAGGCATCAACTGATCAGACTTCTGGGCCAGATAGAGGACGATGGCGCCGGACTCGAACATCTCCACCCGGTCGTCGCGAAAGGCCGGCACCTGACCGAACGGCTGCCAGGCCCGGTACGTAGGCGACGCCTGATCCTCGGGGCCCAGAAGGTGGTCGTCATAGCCGAACCCCGCCTCCTCCAGAGCCCACCGGACCCTGAGGTCACGCACCAGCCCTTGGGCGAAAGGCGGGACCCACTTAAACGCGGACACCTGCATCATGACGCACTCCTCTCCGTTTCACTGCTTGCGTTTTACGTTGATATCAACATAATTACAGCTATGTCAAAGACGATCCCCGCCGCCTTCCAGGCCACCCTGCACATCCGCGACCATTGCCTGTGCCTGCACGCCCAGCGGGCGGCGCGACGGCTGGCGCGGCGATTCGACGAGGCGTTCCGCCCTCTCGGCATCACCAGCGGACAGTTCTCGCTGATGAACGGCCTGAACCGCCCCACGCCGCCGCCCATCAGCGCGCTGGCGACCCTGCTGGCCATGGACCGGTCCACCGTGACTGCCAACCTCAAGCCGCTGGAGCGTCAGGGGCTGGCGACCGTTTCAATCGATCCCGAGGACCGGCGCAGCCGCCGCGCGACCCTGACCGACGAGGGCCGCGCCCTGCTGGCCCGCGCCACCCCCATCTGGATCGCCGTGCACGGCGCGCTCGAGGTCGAACTGGACGGCGGTGGGGACGCGTTGCGAGCCGGCCTGAACGCGGTAGGGTGCCCCTGATCCGCGGTGCTCTTACCCCAGCACCAGCGACACGATCAGGGCGATCAGCAACACCAGGCTGACTCCCTTCCAGAACCGCACCGGGTCGCGCTCCAGCAGCGACATCTCGCGCGCCGGCTCCACCGCCAGCGCCCCGCCGCTCTCCAGCGCCTGCACCAGATCCTGCACGTCGGCCCAGCGGTGGGCCGGGTCCGGCGCGATGGCCCGCATGATCGCCGCCTCCAGCCAGGCGGGCGCGTCCGGCCGCCGCCGCGTCAGGGGCGTGGGCCGCTCGTACGGCAGGCGGCTGTCCGGATCGATCTCGCCCCACGGCGCCTCGCCCGCGAACAGCCGGTACAGCGTCACGCCCAGGGCGAACTGGTCGGTCTTCTCGTCCCCGTCGCTGTCGCCCGCGAACATCTCCGGGGCCACGAAGCCGGGGGTGCCCGGGGCCCGCGCGCCGGTCTCCTCCACCCGCTCCACCCTGGCCACGCCCAGGTCGATCAGCTTGACCCCGCCGTCCGGGCCCAGGATCACATTGTCCGGCTTGATGTCCCGGTGCACGACCCCCTGCCGGTGCAGGGCCATGACCGCCCGCGCGATGCAGGCCGCGATGGCCACCCCCTCGGCCATGGGGATGGGCTCGCCCCGCGACAGCCGCCCGTGCAGGGTGCCGCCCTCATAGAAGGGCTGGACGTTGTACAGCCGGCTCTGACGCGCCGGGTCGACCGGCAGGGTCCGGCCCAGATGGGGGCTGTCCACATGCTGGCCGATGAAGGCCTCGCGCAGCAGGATGGCGCGCAGGTCCGCCTCGGGCAGCTTTCCGGGCTTGGGAAATTTCAGCACCACGGGGTCGCCCCCCTGCCGATCCCGCGCCAGAAACAGCCGCGTGTGCCGCCCGTCGGCCAGTTGCCGCTCCAGCCGCCAGTCGTCCACGATCTCGCCGGCCTTCGGCGGCGGCGGCATGGGCAGGGCCTCGCTGCGGGCCCCCAGCGACGCCCAGTCCAGCGCCCCGGTGCGGATCACGTCGATGACGATGGCGGTGGCGTTGTCCTGCCCGTCCGCCGCCAGCGCCGCCTGGACGACGGCCTGGGCGTCGGCGTCCGGCGAGGCGCGGCGGCCCAGAATGCGGCCGATCTCGGCCTCGTTCAGCGCCCGGTGCGCCCCGTCGGTGGTCAGCAGCAACCGGTCGTGCGGCTCCAGCGCCTGCACCCGCACGTCCAGCTTCACGTCGGACTCGATGCCCACGGCGCGGAACAGCATGTGGTCCTGCCCCGGCCGGTTCAGCACATGGTCGTCGGTCAGACGGGTCAGCACCCCGTCGCGCCAGTGCCACGCCCGGCTGTCGCCCACATGGACCACCGTCGCTTCGCGCCCGCGCAGGATCATGGCCGTGAACGTGGCCGCCGCGCCCTCCATCTTGGGGTCGCTGCGCCCGGTCGCATGGAGCCAGCGGTTGAACCCGCGCAAGGCCGCCGTCGCCGACGCCGCCACCCCCGACAGGGGCTTCTGGTCCAGATAGCCGTCGATGAAGCTGCGCACCGCCAGCTCGGCCGCCACGCGCCCGCCCCGGGCCCCGCCGACGCCATCCGCAATGGCCGCGATCACCCCATGCAGGCGCTGCTCCTCGGGCGAGCCCAGGTGCACCCCGCCAAAGTCCTGATTATCCGCCCGCGGCCCCCGCTCCGTAGCGAACCCCGCCGCGACCTCCAGCCTGTCGTCCGGCATATCCCCTCGCTGGCGACGTCAGGGGAGCGAGCATGGATTGTGCAGTGCGAAAGGGCAATGGGGCGCATCCCGACAGCCCCGACGGAGCCAAGCCTAGCCCCTTGTCATCCCGGAAGCCGCGCCAGCGGCTATCCGGGACGGGACGGCAGCGCCCCACCACTCACCAGTGCAGGGTAAAGGTCCCCCCACTGAGGGTTCCCCGCCTCCACCAGCGCGACCTTCCACGGCCGCCGCCACCGCTTGATCCGCTTCTCCCTCAGGATCGCCTGATCCACGTATTGGTGCGCCTCGTACCAGACCAGCCCGTCGATGCCCTTCTCACGCGTATAGCCGTCAACCTGCCCGCGCCTGTGCTCCTCGACCCGCCGCACCAGATCATTGGTCATCCCCACATACAGCCACCCGCAAGGCCCGCTCGCGAGGATGTAAACCCAGTAGCTGTGCGCCCGCATGTTCCCCTCCACGAGATCGCCGGAACATATCAAGAACATCGATCCACGAAAAGCCCCGTCGTGCAACGCGACGGCGGCGCAGAACCACCCCTTGTCATCCCGGAAGCGCCGCCAGGCGCTATCCGGGACGGGCCAACGCCGGCAGCCCCCCACCCTTCGCCCGACTCAGCCTCCGGCTGTCCGGGCGGCAAGATCAGCGCCCCACCCGTCCCGGCTCTCCGCTTCGCTCCGGCCGGGATGACAAGGAGGGCCCTCGGGCCAAGGCCGTGACCCCTTCCAATCGAAGCCCCTTGTCATCCCGGAAGCCGCGTCAGCGGCTATCCGGGACGGACCAACGGCGGCGTCCTGCAACCCGTCGCCCGGCTCAGCCTCCGGCTGTCCGGGCGGCAAGATCAGCGCCCACCCGTCCCGGCTCTCCGCTTCGCTTCGGCCGGGATGACAAGGAGGGCCCTTGGGCCAAGGCCGTGACCCCTTCCAATCGAAGCCCCTTGTCATCCCGGAAGCGCCGCAAGGCGCTATCCGGGACGAACGGCGCCCCCCCTTCAGGAGGCCCGGACGGCGCCCCGCGCCGATCCGGGCCAACGTCGACAGCTCTCGCCCGTCGCCCGGATCAGCCTCCGGCCGTCCGGGCGGAGAGCTCAGCGCCCCCCCCGTCCCGGCTCTCCGCTTCGCTTCGGCCGGGATGACAAGGAGCCTTTCATCTGGACAGCAGGTGCCGCCCGACCCGCTTCTCCAGCAGCGCCACCAGCTCCGGCTGCATGAAGGCGTAGTCGTCCGGGATGTCGAGGCAGACCACGCGGGCGCGCTTCAGGTGCGCCCTGAACCGGCGCTGGAGCTTCGCGCGGTGGGCGCGCTCCATGACGAAGATGATGTCGGCCCATTCCACCAGTTCGGCGGAGCAAGGCTCCTCCGCATCGGGCGCCAACCCGGCGGAGGCGGTCTCCATGCCGGGCCGATTCGCGAACACCTGCTCGGCCGTGGGCGAGCGCAGGCGGTTGCGGGAACAGAGGAAGAGGAGGTTGGTCAGATAATCATCCGCCCCGCTTCGCGTTCTCGGGATGGCTAGAAAGCCCATCTTCCCCGCCCAAGAACTGAGTTCGAAATATTTCACGCCCAGTGCTTCGATCGATAGCGATCGCATGAACAAGTGTCTCTCGCCTAAGGTCCGACTGCGCCCAGTGAAGAAAGTTCTTATTGATAGTGACCGCAAGATCGCTCGTGACCACGGTGCCAGGGGCCTCCATGGTCATCTTTCCCCTTATACGCTGACCATCAGAGTTCAGGTAAAAGTATTGCACTTCGACTGACACGATTGCCCCTGTCGCTTAGCATTCTCGATAAATCTCTGATTGATCTCGGGCCCGAACATTGCCGCGCTTAGCGAGTGAGTCCCGCCAAACGCGAGATCCAAGCACACTTCGGCCAAAGCCCTTGCTTCATCTTGCTTGTCAGGATGCCATGGGTCGGCTCGTTTCAGGTTGCCATGAAAATAGTACCCTCTCCGATCTGCCAAATGCTCCATCAGCGTCTCAGGCGTATCATATTTCGCTACTAGGGCCCGACCAGGAGCACTCTTGTAAAGAGGATCGGACCGGAATTCGGCAATTGTGCATTCTATAATGGGACGAAACTCATTATTCCCGCAAAATGCTCGAACGAGGCTTGCTTTATGGAATTTTCCATCGCCGTAGAGAGCCTCTATTAGAATAAAGCAATATCTAAAGCACTCTATATATTGCTCATCTATTAGCGCATCTCGCGCTGCAGTTAGCATCCGAGATGAAAAAGATGGATCAAAATCTCCCTCTGAAGCGAAGAACGCTTGTGCGACTATGTCGAATGGAAGCCGACTGACCGGAGGCTCCCTATTAATATTCACTCCATACATATCGAGACGTTGACGTTCTGCATCATCAGCCGGCACATATTCGATCTCAACAGATCGAAGATCTACTTTTACAGAAAAATATAGGTTTATATAGTCTAGAAATCTGGCCGCTACCCGCCGACCCCGGCCTACGGCATCACCCCTTATTGATATGTTTGGCAGGCCACCAGAAGCTTCCGGAATGGTCACTACCGGCAAGTCGTCGTCAGCGAGATTCCGGACGGTCACGATGACAGCCGAGACATCGTCGCCGGCCTGCTCAAAAGCCAGCAACGTGTCGCCACTTTCGAGCGGCCAATGGTCGTCGAGATTGATCTTCTTCTTGAGCGGAAACCGGAGTCGGAGGTCCAAGGCTAAATCCAGGCTACAACGGTATATTATCGTGCTTCTTCCACGGGTTTTGCTGCTGCTTGTTGGCCAGCGTCCCCAGCGCCCGGATCAGCCGCCGCCTTGTCCCGTGCGGCATGATCACGTCGTCGATATAGCCCCGTGACGCCGCCACGAACGGGTTGGCGAAGCGTTCCTTGTACTCGGCCTCGCGGGCGGCCAGCGCCTCCGGGTCGCCGGCCTCCTTGCGGAAGATGATCTCCACGGCCCCCTTGGCGCCCATGACGGCGATCTCGGCGGTGGGCCAGGCGTAGTTGACGTCGCCGCGCAGGTGTTTGGAGCTCATCACGTCATAGGCGCCGCCATAGGCCTTGCGGGTGATGACGGTCAGCTTGGGCACCGTGGCCTCGGCGTAGGCGAACAGCAGCTTGGCGCCGTGCTTGATCAGGCCGCCGTATTCCTGGCGCGTGCCGGGCATGAAGCCGGGCACGTCCACGAAGGTCAGCAGCGGGATTCCAAAGGCGTCGCAGAACCGCACGAAGCGCGCGGCCTTGCGCGACGCATCGATGTCCAGCACGCCCGCCAGCACCTGCGGCTGGTTCGCCACCACGCCCACGGTCTGGCCGTCCAGCCGGCCGAAGCCGGTGATGATGTTGCGGGCGAAGCCTTCGGAGATCTCGAAGAACTCCGCCTCGTCCACCACCTTCAGGATCAGCTCCTTCATGTCATAGGGCTGGTTCGGATTGGCGGGCACCAGGGTGTCCAGGCTGGGCTCGTCGCGCTGCGGCTCGTCATAGCTCTCGCGCACCGGCGGCTTTTCGCGGTTCGACAGGGGCAGGAAGCCCACCAGACGGCGCACTTCCGAAAGCGCCTCCAGATCGTTCTCGAACGCCCCGTCGGCGACGCCGGACTTCTGGGCGTGGACCCGGGCGCCGCCCAGATCCTCGTGGCTGACCACCTCATTGGTCACCGTCTTCACCACGTCGGGGCCGGTGACGTACATGTAGGAGGTGTCCTTCACCATGAAGATGAAGTCGGTGATGGCGGGCGAATAGACGTCGCCCCCCGCGCACGGGCCCATGATGACGCTGATCTGGGGAATGACGCCCGAGGCCAGGGTGTTCTGCAGGAAGATGTCCGCATAGCCCGCCAGGCTCTCGACCCCCTCCTGGATGCGCGCCCCGCCGGCGTCGAAGATGCCGATGATCGGCGCGCCGTTGGTCAGGGCCATGGTCTGCAGCTTGACGATCTTGGCCGCGTGGGCGCCCGACAGCGAGCCGCCGAACACGGTGAAGTCCTTGGAGAACACATAGACCAGCCGCCCGCCGATGGTGCCGCGCCCCGTCACCACCCCGTCGCCGGGGATGCGCTGATCCTGCATGCCGAAGTCGTGGGAGCGGTGCTCCACGAACATGTCGGTTTCCTCGAACGAGCCCTCGTCCAGCAGCACGTCGATGCGCTCGCGCGCCGTCAGCTTGCCCTTGGCGTGCTGGGCCGCGATGCGCTTTTCCCCGCCGCCCTGCTTGGCGGCTTCGCGGCGCTTCTCGAGCTGTTCGAGGATGTCTTGCATGTGGTGTCTCCTTGATGAGCGAGGCTTAAGGAGACGCAGCGGCGGTGGCAAGCAATCCTCCCCCATCGGGGGAGGGGGACCGCGAAGCGGTGGAGGGGGCGCTTCCGCTGCACAGAGAGTTTGATTGCGGTCGAGGTTTCAGAGTGGGGGAGCGGACAGCCCCCTCCACCATGCTGCGCATGGTCCCCCTCCCCAGTGGGGAGGATTACGCCATCCCCGCCAGCCGCGTCAGCTCCGCCACATGGGCGGCGAAGGCCTTGCGTCCTGCGGGCGTCAGCGACAGCCAGGTGCGCTGGCGCCCGTCCACCGCCGCCTTGCGGGGCTTCAGATAGCCGGCCTCCTCCAGCTGCTTCAGATGCTTGGACAGCACCGAGTCCGACACCTTGATGGAGTCGCGGATCATGGCGAACTCGGCCTCGTCGATGCGGGACAGGATGGCGCAGATCTGCAGCCGCCCTGGCGCGTGGATCACCGGATCGAAGACGGGAACGGCGGTCATCCCGCCGTCTCCGCCAGCTCCCGCTTCCACACCGCCATCCAGATGCGGCCGCCGACGATGGCGGCGACGAAGCCCGCCGCCCCGGTGGCCAGCGGCGTCCAGGCGATCCCGGCCGTCTTGCCCCAGAGGGACAGCCCCATCAGGCCGATCAGCACCACGACCAGGCCGATGGCCGCCCAGCGGGCGCGCTTCGGCGAATAGCCGCTGACCCACCAGCCGTATTTCTGCTTCCACCAGTGGATCAGGCCCACCAGCCCGACCATGGACACCACCAGCGCCAGCGCCGCCCACGGCGTCGGCATCCCCTGCCCCGCCACCAGCAGGCCGCAGCAAAGCCCATAGGCGATGTCGTAGCTGAAAGGATACTTCATCTCGCCCGGCACGGCCTGGCGGGCATTTGCGATGGCGTCCAGCGCCTCTCGCGGGTCGGGTTGGTTGGTCATGGCGAACTCCTCACTTTCCATACCGGAAAATGAAGCTGACTTTCCACTTCGTCAAGTGATAGTTTTCCAGATTGGAAAATCAGCGCAGCGCCGCGAACCACCGCTCCAGCATCACCGCCTCGGCACGCAGGCCCTCGGCCCGCTCCGCCGCCTCGGCGTCCACGCCCCAGCGCTCCTCGGTGAAGGCTTCATCCAGCCGCGACAGGTCGAACGCCTCGGCGCCCGACAGGGCCCCGCGCTGCACCGCAAAGGCCAGCACCGCCGAACCCAGCAGCGGCGTGGCCATGGCCAGGCCGGTCAGGGCGTAGTCGTCTAGCGCCAGCGCCTGTTTGCGCACCGCCGCCAGCGCCTCTTCGGCCTGGGACCGGTGCACGATCCCGGCGACGGGAACCAGCACGCAGCCCAGATCCCGCTCGGCCCAGTCGCGCCACGGCGTCCAGTCCCGCGCCTGACGCTCCACCAGGGTGTCCGGCGTCTCGGCCAGATAGCAGATCGCATCCGACCCGGCGTAGGCGGTGATCTCGTCGGCCACCGCCTCGCGCACCTCGCGCACCCGGTCGATGGCGGTGAAGGCCAGCCGTGTGGCGGGCATGGTGGCGGGGATGAGGACATCGCCCTGCCCGGCCCATTCCTCGGCCACCAGCTGCGCGGCGCCTTTCGTCGGCAGCACCAGACTATGGCCCGCCGGGGATTTCGGCATCTTCCCGTCCAGCCTGACCGCCCAGCCCTGCCCGTCCGGCTCGACGCTGACGGCCTTCCAGAACCGGCGCACCTGATCCGGCGCAAACTCGACAAAGCCCGCGGGGCGCTTGGACGGCGTGTCGGCCGCCTTATGGTTGTCCACTAGGGCCCTCTCCTGAAATGCACACGCAACGCCTCAGTCGCGTCATCGAAAACTATACTCTCACCGAATACACCGGGCCCCTCGCACAGGAAAATTCGCCAATTTGCATCAGCGGTCATGCCGAAACGGGCGGTCGCGTTCCTGTGCGCAACCAGATCAGGATGGGTAAGGAAATCGCAAGGACGACGCAGAGCCTCTTCTACGACTTGGCGTATGGCGGGATCGGCGAACAACTCCCGATCATACTGGAAGCTCGCACAGGAATCCGCGTTGATGCAGTCCGGCGCGGGGGGGGCCGCTCAACAAGTGGCAGCCCTGCGCCTTGTGAACCAGGTAACGTTCGAGGCCTGCTCGATCACACGTTCCGCCAGCAGCAAGCGTATAGGCCGCATCCCCCATGTGTTCGTAGTAGCCGCGGCCGGTCATTGACCGAACCAGTGCTTCCTCGGCTGCGGCAGTGAAGGCCATGGAATAGAGGTAGGGATGGTGGCCGTACCAATTGAGCCGTTCGGGGAACGGCCGGGAGCATCCGCTGAGCAGCAACAGCGCGGCCGTCAGGCTGATGAGCGCTTTCACCTGATCCCCCCTCTTGATCGAGGAATTTCTCCTGCCCTCAGGATCTGAGTTCGCAGCACACGGTCAAGTGGTAATGCGCGAAACGGGAGGCCGAAGCGTCCACGAAGCAAGGAAATGGTGAGCCCCCTCGGGTTCGAACCGAGGACCCTCTGATTAAAAGTCAGATGCTCTAACCAACTGAGCTAGGGGCTCCCACACCTTGAAGCGGCGCGGACCATACGGATGTCGCCCCGGCGGGGCAAGACAGGTTGCGACCTCTTTTTTCGCGCCCCTCAGGCCGCCGCTTCGGCTTCGGGTTTAGCCGCCGGGCGTCGTTCGGCGCAGGCCTCGCCCAGGGTCCGGGCCAGCAGGGGCGCGTCGATGGGCTTGGTCAGGAAGGCGTGGACCCCCGCCGCGTCCCAGGCCGCCTTGTGCACATCCATGGCGTTGGCGGTCAGGGCGATGACGGGCGTCGCCACGTTTGGTCCGCCGGCGCGGATGCGGCGCGTGGCCTCCAGCCCGTCCATCACCGGCATCTGCATGTCCATCAGGATGGCGTCGAAGGGCTCGACCCCCGCCGCCTCCACCGCCTCGGCGCCGTTCTCGACCAGGGTCAGGCGACAGCCGTGGGGCTCCAGCAGCAGGGCCAGGATGCGCCGGTTCACCTCGTGATCGTCCACCGCCAGGATGGACCGGCCCTGCAGCGAAACGGTCGCGGGGCGCACGACGGGCGCGGCCTCGACCGCATCGGCCGGGTCCACCGCCTCGACCCGCACGGTCAGGGTGAAGGTCGAGCCCTCGCCCGGCGCGCTGGTCGCCGTCAGGTCGCCGCCCATGGCCTGGGCCAGACGGCGGCTGATGGCCAGGCCGAGGCCCGTGCCCCCGTACCGCCGGGTGTCGCCCGCCGACGCCTGTTCGAAGCTGTCGAAGATGCTGTCGATCTGGTCCGGCGCGATGCCGCATCCGGTGTCGTGAACCTCGGCCGTGAGGGTCGAGGTCGCCTCGTCCCAGCCGACGTTCACCCGGATCGCCCCGTCCCGGGTGAACTTCACCGCATTGGACAGCAGGTTGAACAGGATCTGCTGGAACCGCAGGGGATCGGTGCGGATCGCGTCGGGCACGGCCTCGTCCACCACAACGCTCAGGCGAACGCCGCGGGACGTGGCCTTGGGCTCCCACAGCCGGCGCAGGGCGGCCAGCTTGTTGCGCACATTCATCTCGGTGGATTCCAGCCGCATCTTTCCGGCCTCGATCTTGGAGAAATCCAGCACGTCGTTCAGCAGGCCCAGCAGCATGTCGCCGCCGTCCAGCAGCATGGAGACATGCTCGCGCTGCTGGGCGTCCAGCCGGCTGCGGCGCAGCAGGTTGGCCGCCGAGATGACCGCGTTCAGGGGGGTCCGGATTTCGTGGCTGATGACGGCCAGGAACTCGGACTTGGCCGCGCTGGCGTGTTCGGCCCGGTCGCGCTGGGTCAGGGCCTCGGTTCTGGCCGCCTGCATGTCGCCCGTCGTCCGAATGGACTGCTTCACAGCCACCACCAGGTGCGCCACGTACAGAAGCGCAGCGATCAGAATCGCCACCGCCGCCAGATCGCGGGTCATCGCCAGGGTCAGAAGGGGCAGACCCAGGAAATAGGTCGCATGGGGGATCACCGAGGCGATCAGCAGGGGCCGCACATGGTGCATATGCAGGCTGACGTGCAGCAGGGCGCCCGCCACCTGGATCATGGCGAACAACGGCCCGAAGGGACCGCCCTGGAACCACAGATAGACCGCGATGGACGAATAGATCGCCGTGTTCAGCGCAGCAACGCCGGCACAGAAGGCGCGCCGGGCCCGCGAGGGCTCCCCCTCGCCGAGGCGCATCGGCCGGAACGCGATCCAGTCGAGCGCCTGGCCCGCCAGCATCGTCGTAAACCAGATGACAGGCCAGATCGAGGGCGACATCACCATGGCCGCACCACCGATGAACAGGGCGAGGCCGATGCGGGTGGGCAATTCCCTGCCCCGCGCCGTCGCCACCGCTGCATATCCGGATGTGAGCATGGCCTGTCGGCCTCCCTTGCATTTGCGAACAAGGGTATCTCTCACAGTGCAAACGATTAGTTTCCAAGCCTTGACGGATGTCTCCCCCTCGCGGATGGAACAGGGGCGAGGATCAAGCGTTGCGTGTGGCGACAGGATCCGACCGGGTTGGGGAATGAAGATGAGCAAATTCAGACTGATCTTGGCGATTTCCGCCGTTGCGGCCCTCGCCGCCTGTGACGATGAGGCCTATCGCGATCCGGCGCAGGGCGACCTGCCCCCTCCGCCCGCGATGGAGCCGGCCCCCGCCGCCGAGGATGAGGGCGTGGACACGGCTGCCACGACCCCCGAAACCCCGCCGACGGACTACTCCCAGCTTCCCCCGCCGCCCGAGAGCTCCGAATCAACGGTTCAACCGGAAAGCGAGACACTGTTCTATTGAGGCCCGGTTCCCGCCGCGAGGCTGTCACACGGAGATGCTTGACGCCGGTCACGCCCGGCCTCCACCAGTTCCCGGCGGGCCGGAGAGATTGCGTTTGAAACGTCCGCTTCCCCTGATTGTCGTCGCCCTGACGGTCCTCGGCGCCGCGACGGCCGTCCAGGCCGAGCCTCGCGCCCTGGTGCGCGGCGAGGTCGACGGCGATCTCTTTGAAGCGCTCGAACGCGCCGTGGGCGAGACCGACGCCCGCATCGAAAACCGTTTCCAGGCCCGCCGCCGGGCCGCCGCCGCCGCCGCGAACGCCGAAGCCCTGCTTCGCTCCGAAGGCTACTATCAGTCGGTGATCGAGGAGGTCGTGGAGGGTGAAAGCCCGCCGCGCGCCGTCATCATCGTGACGCCCGGCCCCCGCTTCGCCCTGGATCAACCGCGCGTGGACTGGCTGCAGACGCCGCCCGACGACCAGACCGCCCAGGCCGTGCTCGGCACGGTCGAGACCAAGCCCGGGGCGCCCGGCCGGGCCGCCGACGTCATCGCCATGGAGGGGCGGATCGTCTCCGGCCTCACCCGCCGGGGCTACGCCGACGCCGCCGTCGAGCCCCGTCGCGTGGTCGTGGATCACGCCGTCTTTCTGGTCCAGCCCACCTACCGCATCGACGCCGGGGATCTGGTCCGGCTGGACGGCGTGCGGCTGGAGACCCGGGGCCCGACCCGCCCGGCCTGGGTCGGAGGCCTCGCACCCTGGACCGAGGGCGACGTCTACGATCCCGATGACGTGGCCGAACTCGAGCGCCGCCTGCTGGAGACCGGGGTCTATGACGGGGTCGGCGTCGCCCTCGCCCCCGCCGACCAGACCGACGACCAGGGCCTGCGCCCCATCATCGTCACCCTGACCGACCGACCGCGCCGCATCCTTGAGGCGGGGGTCAGCTATTCCACCACCGAAGGCGCCGGCGTCGACGGCATCTGGACCTGGCACAACCGGTTCGGGCGCGCCGACACCCTGCGCTTCCTCGCCCGCGCCGCGCGCATCGACAGCCGCATCGGCGCCGAGCTGTCCCTGCCCCACTGGCGCCGCCCCGGTCAGACCCTGAGTCTGGCCAGCGCGGCCGTCTATGAAGACACCGACGCCTACGAACGCACCGCCATCAACCTCAGCGCCGACCTGCGCCAGCGCTTCGACCGCACCTCCTGGTACAGCTATGGCGTCGGCCTGGAAGGCGGCCTCTACAACGAGACCCGCTTCGACCCGATCACGCGCGGCCCCGTGGATGTCGAGCGCGACCTGGTGATCCTGACCGGTCGCGGCGGGTTCAACCTGGACCGCTCCAACGACCCGCTCGACCCGCGCCGCGGCTGGCGCCTGTCCGGCTCCGCCCAGCCGACGGCTGTGACCGGCGACGACGACGTCTATTTCCTGCGCGCCGATGTGACGGGCACGGGCTACCTCCCCCTTCAGGATGAAGGCCGCACCGTCCTGGCCGGACGCCTGCGCGTCGGCTCGATCGTCGGCGCCGAGGAGTTCGTGGTCCCGTCCGACCGGCTGTTCTATTCCGGCGGCGGCGGCTCGGTGCGCGGCTATGCTTATCAGGGCGTCGGTCCCCGCCTGACCGACAACACCCCCCGCGGCGGCCTGTCCCTGTTCGAGGCCTCCGTCGAGGTGCGCCGCGACATCGGCGAGAATTTCGGCGCCGTGGTCTTCGTGGACGGCGGCGCGGTCGGCTTCGAGGAGACCCCGAACCTCAGCAACATGCGCTACGGCGCCGGCTTCGGCGTCCGCTACCGCCTGCCCTTCGGCCCCATCCGCGCCGACGTGGCCTTCCCGCTGGACAAGCGCGAAGGCGACGCCGACTTCCAGCTCTACATCAGCATCGGACAGGCGTTTTGACCGACACGCCCACCGAACCTAAAACCCCGCCCGAAACCCCGAAAGAGGCGAAGGCCCGGCGCACGCGCCGGCAGTGGGCCGCCCTGATCGCGGGCATGGTCGCCGGCGGCCTGATCGCCCTCACCGTTCTGGTGCTGATCGGCGGACGCCTGGTCGTCCTGTCCCCCGCCGGGCGCGACCTGGTGATGGGCTTCGTTTCGGGCAAGCAGCTGGGCGACTACGGCGCCATCACTGTGGAGGGCCTGTCCGGCGACCTCTGGGACGACTTCACCATCGACCGGGTCACGGTCACCGATGAGGAAGGCGTCTGGCTGGAAGCCACCGACGTGCGGGTGGACTGGTCCTATCTGGCGCTGGTCACCCGGCGCTTTCACGCCAGCGAGATCACGGCCGACCGCATCCGTCTGATCCGCCGCCCCATCGTCGAGCCTTCCGACGACCCGCCCGGCGGCGGCCTCCCGCTTACCATCGACATCGACCGGTTCTCGGCCAACATCGACCTGGAGGAGGGCTTCAGCCAGGAATATGGCCGCTGGACCCTGACCGGTCAGACCAACATCCGCCGCGTGGGCCTGAAGACCGCCGAGGTCCGGGCCTTCAGCCTCACGCGGCGGGGCGACTTCCTCCGCGCCGACGTGCAGTGGGGCGACGGCATCGACGACCTGCGCGTGAACGCCCTGGCGCAGGAGGCGGGCGGCGGCCCCCTGGCCGGCGCCCTGGGCTATTCGCCGGACGAGCCGTTCCGCGCCCGCGCCCGGATCGACGGCGAGGGCGTCAGCGCCCTCGTCCGCACCGGCGAATTCACGCCCCTGACCATCGACGGCCGCTTCCGGCAGGGCGGCGGCACCCGCATTTCGGGCCATGCCGACTTCTCGGGCTCGGACCTGCTGGAGCCCTTCGTGCGCCGCATCGGCCGCACCGCCCGCTTCGGCCTCGCCACGGTCGCCGATCCCGAACGGCCGGGCTTCGAGGCCATGGCCTGGGATCTGCGCGCCGAGAATTTCACCTCCCGCGCCCGGGGCTTCGTCCGCTCGGCGGACCGCGCCGTGCCCGACGGCATCCGCCTGAACGTGGCCACCCCCTCCCTCACCCGGCTGACCGGAGCCCGTCTGGCCGGACCCGCCGCCTGGGCGGGCCTGTTCCAGGGCGACGCCGCGGCCTGGTCGCTGGACGGCGCCGTCAGCGTCCGCAATCTGACGGCCGCCAGCTACAGCGCCGCCCGTCTGAGCGGCCCCCTGAACGTGCAGGTCCGCGACGGCCGCATGGCGCTGGACGGCGACCTGGCGGTCCAGGGCGGCTCCCGCTCGGGCGTCATCGGCGGCCTCCTCGGCGCCCAGCCGCGCGTGGCCTTCGAGAGCGCGCGCACCCCTGACGGCGCTTTCCTGCTCGAGGACATCGACCTGCGCGGTCAGGGCCTGATCGTGGACGGTTCCGGCGCCCGTGGCATGAACGGCTCGCTGCGCTTCTCGGGCCGGGCCGAGGTCACGGACGCGAGACTGGTCCGCCCCGCCGCGCGCGGCGCTTTCGGCGGACCCATCCGCGCAAGCCGGGCCGAGCCCGGCGCGCCGTGGCGCATCACCTTCGACGGACGGGGCCGCCGCTTCGCCACCGGCATGGCCGAACTGGACCGGTTGCTGGGCGCGACACCGCGTCTGGCCGTCACCGCCGCCTATGACGAGGGGCGCATCGCCATCGACAGCGCCCGGCTGACCGGCACGGCCGGTCGCGCCACGGCCCGGGGGCTGATCGGCGGCGACGGCGCCCTGCGCCTCGCCCTGGACTGGGACGCCGAGGGTCCGTTCGGCGTGGGTCCCGTGGCCATCGACGGCGCCATGACCGGCGAAGGCGCCCTCACCGGGACCCTGTCCCGGCCCCGCGCCGACCTGACGGCCCAGTTCGCCGAGGTCGCGGCCGGGCCGCTCACCCTGACGGACGCCGATCTGGTGCTCAGCTTCCGGCGCGGCGCCAACGCCTCCGACGGCCGCGTGGCCCTGACCGCCGACAGCAACTATGGCCCCGCCCGCGCCTCGGGCGACTTCTTCCTGGCCGACGGCGGGGTCCGGCTCAGCGGCGTGGACGTGAACGCCGGCAGCGTCGAGGCCCAGGGCGACATCGCCCTGGTCGGCGGCGCCCCCGCCAGCGCCGACCTGACCTTCACCGCCCGCCAGGGCGCCTTCCTCGCCTCCGGCCAGGCGGACGGGCGCGTGCGCCTGACCGAAGGCGCCGGCTCGGACACCGCCATCCTCGACGTCACCGGCCGCAATGTCCGCTTCGCCGGCTCCAGCTATCTGATCCGCACCCTGGACCTGGAGGGCCGGGGCACGCTGAGCCGCCTGCCCTTCACCCTGACTGCGGACGTTGTGGGCGACACCCCCGTGGAGTTTGACGGCTCCGGCGTCTACGCCCGCGCCAATGGCTCCCAGACCGTCACCCTGTCCGGCGACGGACGGGTGCGCGAGATCGCCTTCAACACCCGCAGCCCCGCTGTGATCGCCCTGGCGGGCGACGGTCGGGTCGTTCGGGTCGATCTGGGCGTCGGCGGCGGCGCCCTGGTGGGCGAACTGCGTCAGGACAGCAACGCCTCCCTGATCGAGGCCAATCTGACCAGCGTGAACCTCGGCTCCCTGTCGCCCGACCTGCGCGGACGCGTCACCGGCCGGGTGTCCCTGCGCGGCGCCGGCGACGACCTGTCCGGCTCCGCCAATCTGACCATGACCGAACTGCGCAGCGTCGACGCCGCCGAAGGTCTGGAGGTCAACGGAACCCTGGACGCCCGTCTGGCCGGCGACACCCTGCACCTCCGGGCCCGGGCCGTGGACGAAGGCGGCGTTCAGGCCAGCGCCGAGCTGACCCTGCCGGTCGAGACCTCCGCCGCCCCCCTGCGCCTGGCGGTCAACCGCACCCGCCCCATGTCCGGCGAGGTGTCGCTCAGCGGCCAGGTCCAGCCCATCTGGGACATCTTCCTCGGCGGCGAACAGCGTCTGGCGGGTCAGGTCGACGGCCAGGCCGACATCGCCGGCTCCATCAACGACCCGCGCATCACCGGCACCCTTGATGTGCGCGAGGGCATGTTCCGCGACACCATCACCGGCGTCCGCCTGGAAGGCCTGACCCTGGCCGCCCGTTTCGACGGCGAGTCCGCCCAGGTCCAGACCTTCTCCGCCAACGACGGCTCCGGCGGCACGGTATCCGGCTCCGGCCGCATGAACCTGCGCCAGGGATCGGCCTCCAGCTTCACCCTGAATCTCTCCAGTTTCCGCCTGATCGACAACGAGATCGCCACCGCCGACGCCTCCGGCCCGGTCACCGTGACGCGCGGCGCCGACGGCAACATCCAGCTGATGGGCCGCCTGAACATCGACGAGGCCGAGGTCGCGGCCAATCCTCTCGGCGGCAACGGCATCGTGCGCATGGACGTGATCGAGGTGAACCGGCCCGGGGGCGATCCGGTCGTCAACGGCCAGGACGACCCCGAAGCCGAACGACGCGGCCCCACCATCGGGCTCGACATCGTGCTGCGCTCCCCCAACGGCCAGGTCTGGGTGCGCGGGCGCGGTCTGAATGTGGAGATGAACGTCAACGCCCGCGTGCGCGGCTCCCTCGCCAGCCCGCAGCTGACCGGCACGGCGCAGGTGGTGCGCGGCGACTATGATTTCGCGGGCAAGCGTTTCGTGTTCGACGAGCGCGGCACGGTCACCCTGTCCACCAACACCGACCGCATCCGCCTCGACCTGCGCGCCGTGCGCGAGGATCCGGCCCTGACCGCCGAGGTGCGGGTGACCGGCACCGCCGCCTCTCCCGAGATCGAACTGACCTCCACGCCCCAGCTGCCCCAGGACGAGATCCTGTCCCAGGTCCTGTTCGGCCGTTCGGCGTCCCAGCTGTCGGCCTTCGAGGCGGCCCAGCTGGCCTCGGGCGTGGCGTCCCTGGCGGGCGGCGGCGGCTTCGACGTGCTGGGCAATCTGCGCGAGTTCGCCGGTCTGGACCGCCTGTCCTTCGGCGGCGACGCCTCGGCCCTGACCGTCGCGGGCGGCCGCTACCTGACTGACAACGTCTATTTCGAGGTCATCGGCGGCGGCGAGGCAGGCGGCGCCGTTCAGGTGGAGTGGCAGGTCCGACGCAACATCGCCGTGACCTCGCGCGTCGGCGGCGACGGCGACGCGCGCCTGGCCATCCGCTGGCGCAACCAGACCCGGCAGCCGGGCACGGGCCGCCGCGATCGTCGCCCCAACCGGACCGAATAGGGCTCCGGCGCACGAATATTGCCTGACTTGGCTTTTGTCCCGCCGGGCGCGTAGGGTCCGCCCGCATGAAGATTCACCCCCACGACCAGACGGTTCTCGACCGCGTCGCCGAGGCTGGCGCGCACATCCTGTCGCGCGCCGTCGCCTGGAGCGGGATCAACTCCGGCAGCCGCAACGACGCCGGTCTCGCCCGCATGCTGGACGTGCTGGAGGCCGAGGCGCGGACCCTGCCCGCCGAAATCGCGCGCATCCCCACCTCCCCCTCATCCATCGTCGGCGACGACGGCCGGGTGATCCAACAGGCCCACGCCGACTGCCTGAAGATCACCGCCCGCCCTGACGCCCCGATCCAGGTGGTCCTGACCGGCCACTATGACACGGTGTTTCCCGCCGACAGCCCGTTCCAGACCGTGACGACGCGGGCCGACGGCGCCCTCAACGGCCCCGGTCTGGCCGACATGAAGGGCGGCATCTCCGTCCTGCTGGGCGCGCTGGACGCCTTCGAGGCCCACCCGGACAAGGACCGCGTCGGCTGGACCGTCCTGCTGTCCCCGGACGAGGAGATCGGCTCCCCCGCCTCCGCCCCCCTGCTGGCCGAGCTGGGCGCGCGCGGGCATCTGGGCCTGACCTATGAACCGGCCTTGGCGGACGGCACCCTCGCCGGCGCCCGCAAGGGCAGCGGCAACTGGCACCTGATCGTCACCGGCAAGGCGGCCCACGCGGGCCGCGCCTTCGAGGAGGGCCGCAACGCCGTGGCCGGCGCGGCCATCCTCGCCGCCGCCCTGCATGGCCTGAACGGCCAGCGCGAGGGCGTCAGCGTCAATGTGGCGAAGATCTCCGGCGGCGGCGCCCTGAACGTGGTGGCCGACAACGCCGTGGTCCGCTTCAACGTCCGCGTCCCCGACGCCCAGTCCGCCGCCTGGATCGAACACGCCGTCACCGAGATCGCCTCGACCCCGCCGTTCGAGGGCCTGAGCCTGCACCTTCACGGCGGCTTCACCCGCCCGCCCAAGCCCATGGACGCGGCCCAGACCGAGCTGTTCGAGGCCGTGCGCCAGACCGGCGCCCTGCTGGGCCAGACCATCGCCTGGAAGTCATCGGGCGGTGTGTGTGAGGGCAACAATCTGCACGCCGCGGGCCTGCCCAATATCGACACCCTGGGGGTGCTGGGCGGCGACATTCACTCCGAGGACGAGTTCGCCTGGCCCGACAGCTTCGTCGAACGGGCGCAGCTCTCCGTCCTGATCCTGTGCAAGACCGCCTCGGGCGAGATCGACGCCCACCGCCTGAAATCCCTTCGACTGGAGACCCTGTAACCGCATGCTCGTCGTCCGCCCCGCCGGGCCCTCCGATCTCGACTCCCTGCTCGAACTGGCCATCCTCTCCGGCCCCGGCTTCACCAGCCTGCCCGAGGACGCCGACGTCCTGTCCGAACGGCTGGACATCAGCCGCGACAGCTTCACCGGCACGCTGCCGCCCCAGGAGCGCTGGTACACCCTGATGCTCGAGGACACCGCCACCGGCGACGTGGACGGCGTCGGCAGCGTCAAGGCGGCGGTGGGGCTGAAGCGGCCGTTCTTCTCGTTCCGCATCGTCAATCACACCCAGTCCTCGCCCTCCATGAACGTGCGGCTGGATCACCAGACCCTGGTGCTGGTCAACGAGTGCACCGGCTGGACCGAGGTGGGCTCGCTGTTCCTCAAGGCCGACCGGCGCAAGGGCGGCGCGGGCCGCCTTCTGTCCCAGTCCCGCTACATGCTGATCGGCGCCGATCCCGACCTGTTCGCCGACAATGTGCTGGCCGAGCTGCGCGGCGTCTTCACCCCCGACGGCGCCTGTCCGTTCTGGGACCATGTGGCGCACAAATTCTTCCCCATGGAGTTCGACGACGCGGACCGCATGACCGGCTCCACCGACAAGCAGTTCATCGTCGACCTGGCCCCGCGCCACCCCATCTACATCGGCCTGCTGCCCGAGCCCGCCCGCGCCGTGATCGGCAAGGTGCACCCCCAGGGCGTGCCCGCCATGGCCCTGCTGGAATCCGAGGGCTTCCGCCCCAACGGCCTGGTGGACATCTTCGACGGCGGCCCCACCGTGGCCTGCGAGCGCGACAACATCCGCACCGTCCGCGACGCCCGCACCCTGACCCTGGCCGTCGCCGACGAGGTGGACGTGGAACTGGTCTCCCTCGCCTCCACCGACAGCGTCACCGCCTTCCGCGCCGTGCGCACCAAGGTGGCCATCGACGGGGACACCGCCCATATGAGCAAGGAAGCCGCCGACGCCCTGAAACTCAAACCCGGCGGCGTCGTTCGGGTTAAGAGCTGACTTAGAAACCCGCTCATCCCCGCGAACGCGGGGACACAGTCCTGTCCAGCTTGACGCTGATGCTTCAGGATTGGCGAGCGGAGCAGACCTGACCCTTCAGGTCATCCAAATCACTGGATTCCCGCGTTCGCGGGGATGAGCGGACATAAAATGACGAACACCCACTTCATCGCCAACCAATGGACCTCCGGCCAGGGCGCCGCCTTCACCTCCACCGATCCCGCCACCGGCGAGACCGTCTGGACCGGCGCCGAGGCCTCCCCCGCCCAGGCCGCCGCCGCCGTGGACGCCGCCCGCGCCGCCTTCCCCGACTGGGCCGACCGCCCGCGCGAGGACCGCATCGAGGCCGTGAAGCGCTATCAGGCCCTGCTCAAGGACCGCGCCGGCGACATGGCCGAAGCCATCAGCCGCGAGACGGGCAAGGCCCTGTGGGAGACGAAGGCCGAGCTGGGCTCCATGGCCGGCAAGGTGGACATCTCCATGCGCGCCTATGAGGAGCGCACCGGCGAGCGCGAGGCCGAGACCGCCTTCGGCCGCGCCGTGCTGCGCCACCGCGCCCACGGCGTGGCGGCGGTGCTGGGCCCCTACAACTTCCCCGGCCACCTGCCCAACGGCCATATCGTCCCGGCCCTGCTGGCGGGCGACACGGTGGTCTTCAAGCCGTCCGAGGAGACCCCCCACACCGGCCAGCTGATGGCCGAGGCGCTGGAGGCCGCCGACCTGCCCACGGGCGTGTTCAACCTGATCCAGGGCGGCCGCACCACCGGCGCCGCCCTGCTGGACCAGAACATCGACGCCCTGCTGTTCACTGGCTCGGGCGCCGCGGGCGCCCACTTCCGCAAGAAATTCGCCGACGATCCCCACGTGATCCTGGCGCTGGAGCTGGGCGGCAACAATCCGCTGGTGGTGTGGGACGCCGCCGACGCGCAGGCCGTGGCGGGCATCGTCATCCAGTCCGCCTTCATCACCACCGGCCAGCGCTGCTCCTGCGCCCGCCGCCTGATCGTGCCCGAGGGCGCGGCGGGCGACGCCGTCATCGAGGCGGTCAGGGCCCTGGCCGACCGCCTGACCTTCGCCCCCTGGACCAGCGACGGCGAGGTCTACGGCGGCCCCCTGATCTCGGCCCGCGCCGCCGACGGGGCGCTGAAAGCCGTGGACGCCCTGATCACCGGCGGCGCCCGCGTCATCCGCCCCTTCGGCCGCATTCCGGGCCTGTCCGACGCCTTCGTCGCGCCGGGCATCCTCGACATGGCCGAGGCCCGCGACATCCCCGACGAGGAGATCTTCGCCCCCGTCCTGCAGGTCTATCGCGCCGCCGATTTCGACGCCGCCATGGCCCGCGCCAACGACACCCGATACGGCCTGTCCGCCGGTCTGGTCAGCGACGATCCGGCCAACTGGGACCGCTTCCAGCGCCGCATCCGCGCGGGCGTGGTCAACTTCAACCGGCCCACCACGGGCGCGGCGGGCGACATGCCCTTCGGCGGCCTGGGCGCCAGCGGCAACCACCGCCCCAGCGCCTACTACGCCGCCGACTACTGCGCCTACCCCATGGCCAGTTTCGAGGCGGACGCGGTCTCGGACATCACGTCTGAAATCAAGGGATTGAAGCCGTGAGCTTGTACGGGGTGCCGAGCCGGAAGATAGGCCCGGAGCCGACGGCTATGAGCCTAGCTCGAAGCCTGAGAACCACATTCTTCTGCGCGACCATGGCGGCCGTCATCGCGACTTTCACCGTCGTGATCAGCATAGTTTCCGCCGATCCCCCCTTATCGTATCGCATCGAAATCTGGTGCTTTACGTTCTGGGGGTGTGGCGGACTTTTGGCGATTGCGCTCCTGACCAACCGGCAATGGCTCGAGGGCGCTCTGACGCTGATCGTTGTCGCGATCATCGGCGGGTTGGTCTGGCGGTTCGCCGCCCCGCTCCTCATAGCCAGCGGCGTCCTCGGACCCTACATCATCCCGATTGAATCATGACCTCAGCCTTCGAAGCCAATGCCGACGGCCTGATCGGCCCCACCCACTCCTATGCGGGCCTGTCCCCCGGCAACCTGGCCAGCGCGCTCAACAAGGGCGAGGCGTCCAACCCCCGCGCCGCCGTGCTGCAGGGCCTGCAGAAGATGAAGCTGCTGGCTGATCTGGGCGTGCCCCAGTTCGTCCTGCCGCCCCACGAGCGCCCCAACATCCCGTTCCTGCGCGGCCTCGGCTTCTCGGGCTCGGACAAGGCGGTGCTGGAGCAAGCCTGGCGCGCCGCGCCCGGCTTCGCCGCCGCCGCCTGCTCGGCCAGCTCCATGTGGGCCGCCAACGCCGCCACGGTAACGCCCAGCGCCGACACCGAGGACCGCCGCGTCCACTTCACCCCGGCCAATCTGATCACCAACCTGCACCGGGGTCTTGAGGCCGAGCAGACCACCCGCGCCCTGCGCGCCCTGTTTCCCGACCGCGACATCTTCAAGGTCCACGACCCCCTGCCCGCCGCCCCGCACCTGTCCGACGAGGGCGCGGCCAACCACGTGCGCCTGTGTGCGGACCACGGCGAGCCGGGCGTCAATCTGCTGGTCTGGGGCCGCGAGGCCTGGGAGGCCTGGGACGGCGCCTTCCCCGCCCGCCAGACCCGCGAGGCGTCCGAAGCCATCGTCCGCCGTCACACCGCCGGCCGCCCCGTCCTGGCCCGCCAGAGCCGCGCCGCCATCGCCGGCGGCACGTTCCACAATGACGTGGTCTGCGTCGGCACGCGCGAGGCCCTGCTGTTCCACCAGCTGGCCTTCGAGGACACGGCGGGCACGAAGGACGCCATCCGCCGCATGGCCGACGGCCTGTTCGAGCCGGTGTTCATCGAGATCAGCGACAGGGAGCTGCCGCTGGCCGACGCCATCTCCAGCTATCTGTTCAACTCCATGCTGGTGACCCTGCCGGGCCGCGACCGCCTGACCCTGATCTGCCCCACCGAGACCCGCGACAACGACCGCTCGCGCGCCGTGGCCGAGACGCTGGTCTCCGGCAACGGCCCCATCGGCGCGGTGGAGTATGTGGACGTGCGCCAGTCCATGCGGAACGGCGGCGGCCCCGCCTGCCTGCGTTTGCGCGTGGTCCTGACCGAGGAGGAGCTGGACGCCGCCAACCCGGCCCAGCGCCTGACCGACGAGCTCTACGCCCGACTCTCCATCTGGGCCGCCACCTGGTACCGGGATGCCCTGACCCCCGCCGACCTGGCCGACCCGGCCCTGCTGGACGAGTCCCGCGGCGCCCTGGACGAACTCACCGAGATCCTCGACCTCGGCGGCGACTTCTATCCGTTCCAGAGCGCCTGACCCTTCTCCCGATGGGAGAAGGGGGAACCCGCACACGAAGACGCGCAGCGGCTTCGTCCTTGCGCGGGGGAATGAGGGTCGCATCGGCTCAGCAATCATCCACCCGACCCTCACCCTGCGCGCAAAGGACGGATGCTGACGCATCCATGCGCGCAGCCCTCTCCCATCGGGAGAGGGATCACATCACCAGCGACCACAGCTCCCGGCCCGCCAGCACGCAGAACAGCGCCGCCGCCGCCGCCAGCATGCCGTTGGACAGCCAGCCGCTGCGCCACTCCTTCGGCGTGCGCTCGCTGTTCAGCAGCCACATCAGCGTCAGGGCCAGGAACGGCATGAACAGCGCCCCCAGCACCCCGTAGGCCACGATCAGGCCGAACGGCCGTCCCAGGAACAGCAGCATCATGGGCGGGAAGGTCAGCCACAGCAGATAGCCCCGGAACGCCGGGCTCTTCTCGCCGCGCACCGCCTCGTCGCCCTGCCGTTTGGTCACATGGGCGAAGAAGTCCGCGAACATCAGGCTGACTCCGTGCCAGACCCCGATCAGGGACGAGAAGGTGGTGGCGAAGAACCCGACCAGGAATAGCGTCCCCACCACATCGCCGAACCGCTCGCGCAGCACCTCGTCCAGATCCAGCAGACCCCGGTCCCCGCCGCCCAGCGCGATGCCGGCCGCATAGAGAATCTCGGCCCCCACGATCAGCATGGCGATCACGAAGATGCCCGTGACGATGTAGCCGACCCGGTTGTCCAGCCGCATGACCCGGATCCACTCCGGCCCGCGCCAGCCCTTGGCCATGATCCAGTAGCCGTACGCCGCCATGGTGATGGTGCCGCCCACCCCGCCGATCAGACCCAGGGTGTAATAGGCCGCGCCCTCCGGCAGCATGGGGATCAGGCCCCGCAGCATGGAGGGGATGTCGGGGGTGACCAGCACCGCCAGCCCCACCACCGTGACGAACATCACCGCCACCAGGGCCGTCATGATCTTCTCGAACACCGGATAGGAATTGAACCAGACCAGCACCAGCCCGGCCACGCCCGCGATCATGGCCCAGGTGATCAGGTCGAACACCGGGAACAGGGCCGCCAGCGGCAGGGCCGCCGCCGTCATGCCCGTGGCCCCGTAAACGAAGCCCCATATCACCACATAGACGCCGAAATAGATGCTCGCCCATGGAAAGCCTTTGGGCCCCAGGCTGGACCAGCCGTCGAAGATGGTGCGGCCCGTCGCCAGGCTCCAGCGCCCCACCCCCTCGGCCAGGGCGATCTTCAGCACCGTGCCCAGGATCGCCGCCCACAGCAGGGCGTATCCGAACCGCGACCCTGCGATCAGGGTCGCCACCAGATCCCCGGCCCCCACGCCCGTAGCCGCAACCACGATGCCGGGCCCCAGCAGCTTCCAGCGGTTCTTCGGCGTCACATCGGTCATCGTTGTCCCCCACCCACTCGGGGTCCATCCATACACGCCGCCCGTCCCGGCGAAAGGCGGGAGGGGCGGAAAGCCGTCAGCTGTTGTCCGGCTCCGGCGCCTCCGCCGCGGACGGCAGCAGCAGGTCCTCGGCGGCGTCGTTCTCGCTGGAGGTGGTGGCTTTCTTCTTCGGCTTGCGGGCCGCCGGTTTGGGACGCGGCGCCTTGCCGGTGGTCATCACCTCCATGGCCTCGTCGCCCTCGCGGCCGAACAGGCTGCGGATGCGCAGGTCGGTCTGCGGGAACGGAATCTCGATGCCGGCCTGCTCCAGCGCCTCGGCGATGGCCCAGGTATAGGCCGCGTGCATGGCCGCCGGCCGCTTCACCGCATCCTGCGTCGGCCACACCAGCAGCTCGAAATCCAGCCCGCTCTCGCCGAAATTCACCAGCCACACCTGACACTTGCGCGCGTCCGTTTCGGGCGAGGTGAACGGCGAGGCGCGCGCCGCCGCCAGCACCACGTCCCGCACCTCCCCCCGGTCCGCGCCATAAGCCACCGAGAACGGAATGTGGATGCGCCGGGTGTCGCCCTTCAGCGTCCAGTTGGTCAGGGGGTGCTCGATCAGCTGTGAGTTCGGCACCAGGATGTTGATGTTGTCATTGGTGCGGATGCGCGTGGCCCGTGGCCCGATCTCCATGATGGCGCCGCGCGCCCCGCCCTCGATCTCCACATAGTCACCCACGCTGACCATCCGGTCGAAGATCAGGAAAATGCCGGAGACGAACTCCTTCACCACCCCCTGCAGGCCCAGTCCCACGCCAATGCCCAGCGCCCCGGCGAACACCGCCAGCGAGGACAGGTTCAGGCCCGTGGCCGACAGGGCCAGCATGCCCCCCGCCACGATCAGGCCGTAGCCCACCAGCTTCTCCAGCAGGTACAGCGCACCGCCGCTGCGGCTGGACCGTGCGCGCAACCGCTTGATGCCCCGCGTGGCCAGCCACGCCAGCACCAACGCCACCGTCAGGATGATGGCTGCGGAAATCAGCCCCCCCGCCGTGATGGATGTGCCCGCCAGGCGCAGCACCGGCGCATTCTCGATCTTCTCCAGCGCCTGGAGGCTTCCAAGTTCGGTCATGCGGCTCCAGCGCGCGAATACGGCCAAGGTTCCCGCCGTCACACCACCTTGACCCGCCGCCGCGCCCGTGGCCATTGCGCCGCCCATGCTGACCGCCGATTTCGATTTTCACCTCCCCGAGGACCTCATCGCCCTGCGGCCCGTCAGCCCGCGCGATTCCGCCCGCCTGATGGTGGTGCGCGACGGTCGCATCGAGGACCGCATCGTGCGCGATCTGGCCGACCTGCTGCAGCCCGGCGACGCCCTCGTCTTCAACGACACCCGGGTCATCCCGGCCCGCCTCGACGGCGTGCGCGACCGCGACGGCCTGACCGTGCCGGTGGAAGCCACCCTGCACCAGCGCACCGCGCCCGACCGCTGGACCGCCTTCATGAAGCCCGGCAAGCGGCTCAAGCCCGACGATCGGGTGATGTTCGGCAAGACCGCCGACGGCGCCTGCCTGGTCGGACGGCTGGACGCCCGCGTGGTGGACAAGGGCGAGGACGGCCTGATCACCCTCGCCTTCGACCTGGCCGGCCCGGCGCTGGACGACGCCATCCGCGAGGCGGGCGTCATGCCCCTGCCTCCCTATATCGCCGCCAAGCGGCCCGAGGACGACCAGGACCGCATCGACTACCAGACCCTCTTCGCCCGCCACGACGGATCGGTCGCCGCCCCCACGGCGGGCCTGCATTTCACGCCGGAGCTGATGGCGGCGCTGGCGGCGCGCGGCGTCTCCACCCACGCCGTCACCCTGCACGTGGGCGCGGGCACCTTCCTGCCGGTCAAGGCGGACAACGTCGCCGACCACCGCATGCACGCCGAAACCGGCGAGGTCTCGCCGGAAAGCGCCGCCGCTCTCAACGCCGTGCGCGCCGCGGGCGGCCGCATCGTCTGCGTCGGCACCACCTCCCTGCGGCTGCTGGAAAGCGCCGCCGACGAGGACGGCGTCATCCGCCCCTACAGCGACGCCACCGCCATCTTCATCACCCCCGGCTACCGCTTCCGCGCCGCCGACGTGCTGATGACCAATTTCCACCTGCCCCGCTCGACCCTGTTCATGCTGGTCAGCGCCTTCGCCGGAACCGAAACCATGAAGGCCGCCTACGCCCACGCGGTGGACACCGGCTACCGCTTCTATTCCTACGGCGACGGCAGCCTGCTGTTCCGGGCCTGACCTTCCTTCTCCCCTTGAGGGAGAGGGGGAATGACCAAGCTACTAAATTATCGAATTCATTTCGAGCACCGAATGGCTGTGTAGCTGCTGTGCAGCTCAGCCCTGTCGGCGCAGACGCGAATGCAGTTGGATACCAAGCTAGCATCGCAGACGGGCAGTTGCGTCTAAAATCCAGGTGCCGAAGGTAGAAGTAGAGGTCCCGTTCGATGAGGAACTACAACCCGAAACTGGCGGCACGGAAATTCCTTGCCTAGCAGAACACTGGCCAAGGGTTCGTTACAGATTGGCCGGGGCGTGATTTGGCTAGCTGGATTGAATGTCGAAGTCAGGACACATGGAGCGGCAGCCCGGAGGAGTTGTCGCCCAGCGACAGAAATGACCAGGCGCGGACCCTAGCAGGCTAAGCTCAGCGAAGGTCGCGGGTTCGGCGCGTAGCAAAATGACCACCAAATGCCGAGATAAACCCCTAACAGGCTTCCCACAGGAACTGATAGGCTGCGCCGGCGCGCATAAAATCTACTCCCTTGCTCAGATAAAGCGGAGTTCCGTCGTAGCACAGATGGACAGTCGCACCCTGCAACGAGCGTAATTCGATGCGATGCAGCGTGTCGAATTCCGCTATTGGAATAGACGCCAAATCATCTTGCCTCTTAAGTGCTGCATAAGTCCATGAAGAACCCGCCGCACCACCTTGAAGACTCCGTGTTATAGACAGTTCCGTGCTTTCATCGATGGCTATATAATCGACCTGATTTTGATCATTTTGCTTCTGAGAGCAACCTGCTGTGAGCAGTACTATTGTCATCGTCGCTGCTAGGGATCTAAGTTGGACATGGGTTTGCTTGTGCATATTCGATTCCCCGTTGTATGCTCGTTTGATCCGCCGGATCATCTCCGTAAGGAGCGGAACCCCGCCAGTTTCCCCACTGCGGATCATAACCGCGGCCAGGAGCGTTGTAGTGTGTCTGTCCCCAACCTGCTCCACGCAGCAGCACCGACTCAGGGAGCCCCAACGCTGTGCCGGTCGCGCCATATGCGAAATTGCCATAGCCCTCGTATACTGAACTCCTTGTCTTGAAGTCCCAATCACCTCCTGGCTTAACTAAATTAAACCAGCGGGAACCACCTTCAAATAGCATCTGCTCGGGTGTTAGTCCGATAGACCCATGAGGCAATCTTGGAGTGTACAATTGCCCGGCCCGGCAGATCAGGTCATCAATGCTTACCCCATCGGGTTGCACGATGGGCTGTTCAGCTGTGCCGCCCGGGGGGCTTGGCCTCCCGGGGAAGTTAACCCACTGATCTTCGCATATTAGGACGAATTGAACCTCACGGGGACCCTCACTGGTAGGTGGTCCCCACCGCGACTCCGACCGGCAAACTCTTATAAGTATGCTGTCCAATCCCCACGGATCAATACGGTTCAACGGATCATTTGCGACGTATCCATACAGGTTCAGCCCGTCACCATACCCGATTGGATCGGTTTGCATGAACCGCCCGATCGCGGCGCTGTAGAAGCGGTTGCGGTGGTTGTAGAGGCCCCAGGCCGCAGACGCGGTGAGCTGCCCGGTGTACTGAACGAACTCAACGTTCCCGGCACCAGGGCGGCCGTACTCGTCGTAGGTGTTGATGCCGGTGCCCACACCCGAAGCGTTGCTGAGCCCTACCACGGAGTTCTGGTGATCGGTCAACAGCCAACTGCGCGCGCCGGTGCCCGGTCCGTTGTTGTAACTGGCCAGCTCGTCCATTGCTGCGCCCGGGACGAACCGGCGATAGAGCGCGCCTGTGGAGGTAGTGACCATCCCCAAGCGCTCTCCCCCTACGGTCTGCAAGGACATCGCCCCGTAGCCATAGGGCTGGCCGAGCGGATCGTAGGTGAAGTTTACACCTCCGGCCGACGTCATCCGATTTGCCGCGTCATAGGCATAGGTCCGCACGCCGTCGTAGGTCAGGTTGCGGTTGGCGTCATAGGTGAAGGTCGTGCCGCCCGCCGCAGTGATCTCATTGCGGCCGTTGACTGTGTAGGTGGTGCTCTCGTTCGCCGGCACATGGGCGTAGAGATTGTTGTTGATGGTTCGGCTGGTGACCTGACTCGCCGGGTTGTAGCCCATGGTGAAGGTCACATCCTGGGCCGTTCCGGCCAGGTTGTGCACGATGGAGGTCAGACGGCCGATGTCGTCATAGCCATAGCTGGTGGGCACCCCGTTGCCGCGGGTGATGCCGGTGCGGCGGCCGAGGTTGTCATAGGCGTATTGCGCCAGCACCCCGGCGCCGGAAGAGGCGCCGTTTTCCCTGACCGCCGTAACCTGGCCGTACAGGTTCCAGTCATACTGAGCGTAGAAGGCATCCGGCCAGGTGATGCGTGTCCGACGGCCGGCCGCGTCGTACTGGAACGCGAAGGTTCCCAGCGGATCGGTCTGGCTGGTCAGCCGGTTCAGGACGTCCCAGGCGTAGGTGACGGCGTGGCCCGGTTGGCTGACCGAGGTCGGGCGGCTCAGATTGTCGTAGGCATAGGTGACGTTGGCCATAGTCCCCGGCGTGGTGAGGAGGGTCCGGCGGTTCAGATTGTCGTAGGTCGAGGTGAAGGTCTGGTTCCCGCGTGAGCGGTAGGTGGTGACGTTGGAGTTGGCATCGTAGGTGTACTGCCCATAGTCCGAGGTCGAACTGCCGCTGGACGACGGATTGGGGAACCGCAGCCGATAGACCCGGTCGAAGCCGTCATAAATCCAGGTCGAGAGATTGCCGTCGCCATCCTGGGCGGTGGCCAGCTGGCCGTTGTGGGTCCAGGTGAGGTTCTGGGTGATGGGCGCGCTGGAGTTGTGACCGCTGGTCAGGCTGGTGACCCGGCTGGCCACGTTATAACCGTAGCGGACAATCCGGTCCTGTCCGAACGAGCCGGTCGTCCCCAGACTGCAGGCGGCCGGGGGGCTGGCGAAGGTGGCCGGATTCATGCGCGTGACCACGCAGTCCACCCGGCCACGCGCGTCATAGCTGACCTGGCTGAGCGCGCGGGTCGTTCCGTTTGAGCTCTGGACACGGGTATGGGTCGGACGGCCATACGTATCGTACTGGTTGGCCTGGCGCTGAAGCGTGACGAAGGCCGCCCAGTTGGGATCGGTCAGGCCGGTCACCGTGCCCTGCTCGGTCAGGGTCACCTGGCCGCGCGGATTGTAGGTGTAACGCTGGGCTCGGCGCAGCAGTGGTCCGGTCCCATCCGGGTCCGGCCCGATCAGGCCGATCAACTGGCGCGCCACGTCGTAGCGGTAATAGGCGGTGTCCGTGGTTCCCGATAGCGGACCGTTGACCGAGGCCAGGTCGCCGTTCGGGGTATAGGTGAAGGCCGTGGTGGCCGTGACGCTGCTGGTTCCCGAGCGCTGGTTGACGCTGGTGGGCAGCCGGTTCGTGGGCGAAGTGGTCCCTCCCGAGCCATAGAAGAGGGTGGTCACCACCTCGTTGGCTGCGTTGGTGCAGGAGGCGCCGGTGACGCAGGCGCGGGTTTCGCGGGGCAGGGTCACCTGGGTCGGGGCGGACGAGATCGTTCCCGGCGCGGTGTAGTACCAGGCGCGTGTCGTCCAGTACTCGAACCGGGTCTGCGGCCGGGCTGCCCCGGTCGTGGGGGCGGGAGCAGTGATGGTCAGCACCCCGCCGTGGCTGGCGTCGTAAGTAAAGTTGGTGGTGTTTCCCCGGGCGTCCGTGACGCTGGTGGGTCGGTTGCAAATGACCGGGTTCGAGCAGGTGGCCGGATAGGCCGCCGTGGTCACAATGTTGGCGAGACTTGAACCCGATTTGGCGACCTGGGTCACCGAGGTGACGTTGCCCCGGTTGTCGTAACCGTACTGGGCGTAGTTGCCTTCAGGCAGGGTGGTTCGCTCCAGCCGTCCCTGCGTGTCGTATTGGAAGGTCGTGGTCTGGTTCAGTTCGTTACGGAAAGACGTCAACTGGCGCAGGCTGGCGTCCGCTATGGCCACGGTCGTACTGGCGTCCGGATTGGTGGTGGTCGTAGTTTGCGTTCCCCCACTGGTGGTCCTTGCATAAGCCCAGGTGGAGCCGGCGACGGTTATGGTCGCCAGCCCCAGTCCCGATCCGGTGTAGGTCATGGTGACGTCGTCCGCAGTCGAGCCGGGCAGGCGCAGCCCGGTCATGCGGAAGGCGTTGATCGAACTGAAGCGGTAGGTCGTCGTGCGGCCGGACTGGTCGGTGACCAGCTCCTCGAACGGCGCAGTCCCCGCTGCGTAGGTCACACTGGGCCAGGTGTGGGTCACGCCGGAACAGATCGGCCCGTTTGGATTGCAATACTCGACCGCCAGGTTGATCCCGCCCGCCCCGATCCGCTGGAAGTAGACATCAGCCGGATCGTTCAGACCCGGGGTCTGATACGAGAAGTTGACCTGATACCCGCGATTGTTGGTCACGGACTGAAGCCGAAGCGCCTCACGCCAGTCCTGACAGTCCGGACCGGGCGGATTGTCAGCGCAGTAGGGCATGGTGGCGTAGTTGAAATTCACCCTCTCGCCTGCAGGCTGGGTGATGGACTCGATTAGCGCGTGGCTGTCAGGCCAAGGGTTGGTCGTATTGGCCAGCAGCGTATTGTAAACTGCCACCATGCCGTCCGAGGTGGTGAAGATGTACTGGTTACCGGACTGGACTAGCGTCGCGCCCCGATTGGACTGCGGCGTGAAGGTCGACCCCGAGCGGAAGAATATCTCCGAGATTCCACCCAGGCTGACGGTGTAGCGGGAGCCGGCCGTGATGATCGTGCCAGACAGAAGATCGCGCCAGCCATCTCCGGTGTAGACGCGGCCATGGACGATGCCGCCGTTCCCCGGCTGACCGATCACCACCTCTTCAGCCACATGAATGAACTGGCCACGAACCAGATCCACACCGCGTCCATCCAGGGAATAGTGCTCCGGCGGCACCACCTGCTGCTGGGCCAGCGCCGGATTGGCGCAGATCAGCCCAATGGCCGCCGCGCCCGTCATCAACAGCGTGCGCGAAGTGTTGGTCCAGCCCATGAGCCCCTCCCGGCCGTGAATTTCTTCAGTCGTCGTGTTCGGCTTCGTCCTGCGTAGGCGTAACGAGTGCATCAGCGCCGTCCGCGGCATCCGGCTCGTTCGGGTCAGCGTTCGCCGTTTCCGGGTTCGGCTCCGCCATGAGCGATGACGCACCCGTGGTCACCCTGGAGGTGCGGCTGTCGCCGCCGTCGTAGGCATAGGCGGTGTTGGGACCCGTGCTCCGGCTCGCTCCAATGAGCCGGCCATGAACGTCATAGGTGTAGGTGGTCGTCTCTTGGGCTGCTGCCACCGAAGCAGACATGCCCAGAACAGCGCTGAGCGTCAGGATTCTCAGCATGCTCAATCTCCGCGCTGGGACTAACCGAACGCTGGATTGGCAACGCTCATCCGTCAAGCGAATTGTCGCGCGTTAAGCGTGTAAAATGGGCAGGTGCTACCTGCCGGAGTCTCTTTCCTGGTGCCGCTCAACAGCTTGGCCGCTCTTCGCCGGACTGCGCCCCAACCCCAGAGCGAGAACTATGGTTTCCGCAAACTCCTCGCGCCCAAACCGCAAACTCACCGCATCCCTGTGACGGCTCATGGCCACATACGCCGCATGCCGGTCCATGTGCGAACTGGCCAGCACATAGGCCTCGTCGAAGGTTGCGCCTTGGACCTTGTGGATGGTGGCGGCGTAGCCGTGCGCTAGGTCCGCATAGTCCTTGCGGTCGAACCGCAAGGTTCTGGCGTCGTCGAGCCTCACCTCTAGCTCTGATCCGCTGATGCGGACCAGTGTCCCCAGCGTCCCGTTCTTCACCCCCAGCGACCGCTCGTTCCTGATGAACATCACCCGGTCCCCGGCGGCGAACGCGACCGGCCCTCGCGGGGTCTCCATCACCTGATCGTCGCCCAAGGCGCCGTCGGCCCTCAGCGCCGCCCGCGCCAGCCGGTTGAGCTCGGCCACGTCCGCGCGGGTGTAGGCCATCATCATGCGTGAGGCGGCTGGATTGCGCCGCCGGTCATCCGCCCACTCCGCCACCAGCGCCGCGCGCGCATCGGTGCGGGTGTCATGGCCCGTGACCGCACCGGCCTGTTCATAGCGGGCCAGCGCCTCCGCCGTGCCGCCCGTGGCCAGCTCGCGCGTCGCCTGCCGCTGCCAGTCCGTTCTCTGCCTGAGTACCTCGGTGATCTCGGCGGCGCCGTGGCGCTCCACCACCCTGCGGAACGGCGCGCCCGCCTCAATGGCCTGCAACTGTTCCGGATCCCCGGCCAGCACCACCTTGGCGCCGGAGAGCATCGCTTCGTTCAGGATGCGCGCCATCTGCCGCGTCCCCGCCATGCCCGCCTCGTCGATCACCAGCACGTCGTTGGCCGTCAGACGGTCCCGGTCCCGCGCCCATGCGTACTCCAGGCTGGCCAGCGTGCGCGAGGCGATCCCCGAGCCCTTCTCAAGGCTCTCTGCGGCGATGCCAGACAGCGCCGCGCCCCGCACCCGATACCCCTGCGCCTCCCACGCCAGACGCGCCGCCCCTAGCATGGCGCTCTTGCCGGTCCCGGCGTAGCCGACCACGGCCGACAGGCCGTCGCTTTGAAGCACGTGGCTCAAGGCCAGAACCTGATCCTTGGTGAGCGGCCGGTCGCCGTGTTGGACAACGCGCGCCGCTGCGCTGACGGCCCTTTCGCTCACGGGGTGATGGTTGCCGCCCGCCAATCCATCGGCGGCGCGGATCAGCGTCTGCTCCGCCCGCACAATGTCGGCGCTGGTGAAGCGCTCGCGGCCGCGCTCGTCCTCACCCAGACGCACCAGAGCGCGTGACGACAGGATGGCTCCCATGGCTTGGTCAAACTGGTCCTTGCCATCCGTGCGCGCGAACACGAACCGGGCCAGGTCATGGCGGCTGAAGCTCGCCTGATTGTAGGTCAGCGCCTCCAGGGCGTGAGCCGGATCGCGGATGATAAGGTCGCCGTTCCTGCGGGCGACGGCCCGGTGATCTTCAATCCGTTCCGAGGCCCGGCCGCGCGCCTCCAACCGCGTGGCGGCCGGGCCGATCTTCGGCTGGGGCTCAAGGTCAATGCCCTGGTCATGCAGGCTGCGGTGATCGATGCGGATGTCCAGGTCCAGCTGGGCCAATCGCTCGTTCACATGCTCGGCCCAGGCCTCGCGCCAGTGCTCCAGGAGGGCGGTGCTGTTCCAGTCCCGCACCTTGGCGCCGAAGCCGTCCCTGGTGACCCCGCGCATGGCCAGCATCACGTGGGCATGGGGTCTGGGCAGGCCGTCCTCGCCGATGTCGCAGTGGACGTTCAGGTCAGCGACCATCCCCCGGTCCACGAACTCGCGCTGGACGAAGGACCGGGCCAGTTCGATGGCGTCGTCCGGCTGCATCTCTCGCGGCAGGGCGAACTCGATCTCGCGGGCCAGTTGGGCGTCCTTGCGCTTCTCGCCCCACTCCACCTCGTTCCAAAGCGCCTGCCGGTCCTGCCAGCGCTCGGGCGCGTGCGCCGGCGCCATGATCTCGGAATGCAGCACGCCCGACTTGCGTGTGTAGTCGCAAGGCCGCTCGGTGCGCTCGTCGTAGAGACGGGACGCCGAGCGATAGGCCGCCGCCGCCACGGCGCTGCGGCCCGCCGAGCGGGCGATGACCTTGGCGGAGAAGTGGTAGATCGCCACCGGGGCTCTGCTCCGAAGCAAAGCGCACGTCGGAACGACGTATAAGCGCGCACTCCGGACATCCTGTCCGTCGTGAGGGGCGCTTCGCGACCCGTAGGGCTACGGAAGAGCCTCCACCCTCTTAATGAAGCTGACCGGTTTGCAAGCACACGGCGTCCGTGCAACTTGCGACGCTCAGCTTACCTGCGCTCTGGAGACCGCATTCCATGGATGAGACCCGCCCTGAGGCCGATCTGGTCGGCATGACCACCGACATCGTCTCTGCCTATGTGTCGAACAATGCCGTGGCGCCGGACGCCCTGGCGAACCTGATCACCAGCGTGCACGCGGTGCTGGCGGGAATGCCGTCGGGATTAGAGCCGGAAGTGGAGCCGCAGGCCCCGGCGGTGCCGATCCGCAGGAGCGTCACGCCGGACTACATCATCAGCCTTGAGGACGGGTCCAAGTACAAGTCGCTCAAGCGCCACCTGTCCACCAAGTACGACATGACGCCGGAGGAATACCGGGCGAAGTGGGGCCTCCCGTCGGATTATCCGATGGTGGCGCCCAACTACGCCAAGGCCCGCTCCGAACTGGCCAAGTCCATGGGCCTCGGCCAAGGCGGGCGAAAGCCCGCCAGGAAACCGCGAAAGCCCAAGGCGTGAGCGTACGCGCGGGCGCATCTGCGCCCGCGCGCGGCCACCGTAGGCTTACGGATGCGCACACGGAGTCCGCACCCGCTATTCTCCGCCAGTCCATCGCACCGGAGGGAGCAGGATGCGCAAGCCAAGGGACATTGATGCAGAGCTGGCCGCGCTGGCCGAACGCGCCTCGGCGCTGAAAGCCAGGCGCGTCACTCAGCTTGGCGAGCTGGTCGGCGCCGCCGGCGCCGACGCCCTCGACATGGACACCTTGGCTGGCGCTCTGTTGGCCATGGCCGCTGAACGGGACGGCGCGGTCCGCGCCGTCTGGAAGCGAGACGGCGAGCGGTTCTTTCGCGGCGAACGCAAGGCTCCGGGCAAACCTGACCGCGCTCGCCAGACAGCTGGCCAGACTCCCGGCGCTCAGGCGGCGGGCTGAGATGGTTCTGGCGCGCGCACATCGGCACGAGCGAAAGGCCGACCGCCGCGCCCGCACGCGCAGGCTGATTGAACTGGGCGGGCTCGTTCAGAAGGCCAAGCTGGTCGAACTGACTGGCGATGACCGCACCGTCCTGTTCGGCGGCCTCCTGCTCGTCTCCGAACTGCTGCAATCCGACCGGCGAGACACAGCTCTGGGGGTCCTGAAACGAAAAGGCCGACGCGGCTTTGGGGGTGACAAGGAGTCCGCCAACGACGAAGCTCTGGCCCCATGGTGATCCGCCGCGAATACCACCGGGCCGGCCGCGAGGAGCTTCGCCTTGCGAAGCGCGGCGGTAAGGGGAAGACTCGTGAGATGAAAACGAGTCTCGAACATCTGCCGCTCGGAAAGCGCCGCGAGTTGAACCACGTGCTCGGCGTGATCAAGGACGAGTTTCGCAAAGCCATCGCCAATCGCCGCGCAAAAGGCGTAAAGACGGCCAGATTCTCAAGGTCATCCTATACGGATCATACGCGCGTGGTGATTGGGTCGAGGACCCGGTCGGTCGCTACTTCTCCGACTTCGATCTGCTGATCGTGGTCAGCGACGAGAACCTTACGGATGGGCTGGAGTTCTGGGAAGGCGCCGAGAAGCGACTGCGCGCAGACCTCGCTTCTGGAGCCAATCTTCGCACTCCGGCTGACCTGATCATCCATTCGCTGGATGACGTGAACAATGCACTGGCTCAGGGGCGGTATTTCTTCGCCGACATCGTGCGCGAGGGCGTGGTGCTGTTTGAAGAGCCGAATAATCCGTTCGTTGACCCTCAGCCGTTGCCGAGCGAAACAGCAGTCAAGGAGGCGGAGAAGTATTACGGCGAGCATATGATGGCAGCGAGCCGCTTTATCACGCACGCGCGACTGGACATCGAAAATCAATGGAACAGCCTAGCTGCGTTTCATCTCCACCAAGCCGCCGAGAATTTTTACAACGCCGTTTTGTTGGCCGCGACGCTCTATACGCCGAAGTCCCACAATCTTGTTCGCCTGCGAAACGCGGCCGAACCGATTGATGCGCGGTTAGCAGATGCCTGGCCGACTGAGACAAAGTTTCAGAAGCGATGCTTCGAACTGCTCCGTGCGGCATACGTAAAGGCGCGGTACTCAGAGCATTATCGAGTGACTCCCGAGGAACTCGCTTGGATGCTAGAGCGACTTCGGGTGCTCGAGGATACGGTCGAAACGATCTGCCGGAACCGCCTAGATCATTTGGGTGCCGACGAAGGCTGAAAAGCGCCGATTTCGTTGAAAAAGGCCCGCGTTGGCAATTGGCATGAGGGCTCGTCACTGATTCACTCTGGTCGTTGAAGCCGGAGGTGCAGCGATGATGGGTGAGCGGCGGGTCGATCAGTCGGCTCTGTTCTACGAGTTCT
>NZ_JADWOW010000046.1:0-29481 GCF_015767455.1 Brevundimonas sp. BAL450 | reverse complement strand
GCGCGGGCTGGGCGGGGGGATCGGAAGCGCCGTAGCTGGTGGGCACGACCGGCTTGTTCAGGTCGTCGCTGATCTGGCGGAAGGTGGCTTCGGTCTCGGCGCCCAGGGGCTTGGCCATCTGGCCGGTGCGCAGGGCTTCGACCTCCTTGCGGAGCTCGTCCAGCTCGGACTGGCGCGCCATCTCGTCAAAGCTGGCGCGGAAATCGGCGGCCATGCTGCGCGCCTTGCCCATGAACTGACCCACCCGCCGCATGAGAAGCGGCAAGTCCTTCGGTCCCACCACGAGCAGCGCGATGATGCCGATCACCAGAAGTTCGGTGGCGCCGATGCCGGGGCCCAGACCGCCCATGAATCAAGCCTTCTCCGCGAACGCGGTCAGCGCGGAGCTTCGTCTTTTTCGGCCTCGGTGCGCGGCAGGGCGCCGGCCGGGGTCTCGTTCGACTTCTTGTCATCGTCGCCGCCGGACAGACCGTCCTTGAAGGCGCGGATGCCCTTGGCGGCGTCGCCCATCAGGCCGGACAGTTTGCCACGGCCGCCGAAGAGCAGCAGCACGATGACCGCGATGATGATTATCTGCCAGATGCCGGGCTGCATGAGGTCTCGTCTCTGAATCCGAAAGCGGCGGCGGTATGCCGACGCGAACTACAGGCGACCATATAGGGCATCGGCCGGGGGCAAGCCAAGAAATCCATCGCACGGTCGCGGCATATTATCCCGGTTCGGATCGCACCGACCGGCGAGGCGTGCGTTAAATGGCCTGAGACAAGCGGACAACGGGGGCCTCAATGCATGCGGATTTCGTGATTGTCGGCGGCGGCGCCGGCGGGCTGTTGCTGGCGGCGCAACTGGGCCGCAGGCTGGGGCGGCGGCAGGGGCCGCGCCGGGTGCTGCTGATCGACCGGACTCCGCTTCACATCTGGAAACCCAGCCTGCACGAGATCGCGGCGGGCACGCTTGATGCGCACCAGGAGGGGTTGTCCTACCCGATGCTGGCGCGCCGCAATCATTTCAAATTCAGCCTGGGCGACATGGCGGCCCTGGATCCGGACGCGAAACGCCTGACCCTGACGGACATGCGCGACGAGGATGGGCGGGTGATCGTGCCGGAGCGGGTCGTCGGGTTCGAGCGGCTGGTGCTGGCCACCGGCAGCGGATCGAACCTGTTCGGCACGCCCGGGGCCGCCGAGCACGCCCGGATGCTGGAGGACACCGACGACGCCCGGGAATTCCAGAAGCGCCTGACCACCGCCTTCATGGCCACGGCTTTTTCCGATGAGCGCGTGCTGAGGATCGCCATCGTCGGGGCGGGCGCGACGGGGGTGGAGCTGGCCGCCGAACTGCTGGAGGCCCATGACGCGTTTCAGGAGGCCCTGGCCCACGACCAGCAGTTCCGGCTGGAGGTCACGATCGTCGAAATGGCGCCGCGCATCCTGGGCGGCCTGCCCGAGCGGGTGGCTGATCAGGCGTCCGCCGCACTGGCCCAGAAGGGCGTGCGGGTCATGACCGAGGCGAAGGTGGAGCGGGTGCGCGCCGACGGGCTGGACACGTCGCAGGGCCCGGTTCCGGCGGACCTGGTCGTCTGGGCCGCGGGGGTGAAGGCGGACGAACGGAACACGGCCTTTGGCCTGAAGACGGGCAAGCTGAACCAGTTCGTCACCGACGACCGCCTGCGCACCTCGGCGCCGGGGATTTGGGCCATGGGCGACTGCGCCGAGACGCCGGGCGCGAACGGCCGCCCCCTGCCCGCCCGAGCCCAGGCCGCGGCCCAGCAGGCGGACTACCTGACAGACGCCCTGCTGGCGGATGCTCAGGGCCGGGTGGGCGGGAGGAGCTTCGTCTATCGCGACCGGGGGTCGCTGGTGGCCCTGGGGGACGACGAGGCGGCGGGGTCGTTGATGGGCGGGCTGCTGGGCGACCGGTTCTTCATCGAGGGGCTGACGGCGCGCTGGGCCTATATGTCCCTGCACCTGGACCATCACCGGCGCATTCTGGGGCCGGTGCGGACGGCGGTGCTGGCGCTGGCCCGGCTGGTGCACAACCGCATCTCGGGCCGGCTCAAGCTGCACTGAGCCTCAGTACAGCAGGAAGGGGCGCCGTTCCTCGGTCCACGCAGCCTCGTCCGGCGTGGTCAGCGCGTCCAGATCGGCGGGCGTGGCGGCGGGGTCATCGACCCATTCGCGTAAGGAAGGACCGCCGTTGATGACGTCAACAGGCAGCTTTCCGAAGGCGTACTCATAGGGGAAGTCCCGCCACAGGTCATAGTCAGGCCAGAGGCGGCGGATGGCCTTGAAACCGAGGGCCTGGACCCGCCACGGGCGGAAGGCGGCGTGGTCGTAGTGCGGGCCGTCCACGTGGATCTGGACCCCGCTGCACAGCTTGCCGACATGCTTGTGGAAGGTGGGCTCGAACCACATGTCGCGCAACACGCAGCCGCCCAGCCAGTCGGGGGCCAGGGCCTGCATCTCGGCGATCACGGCGCGGGCGTCGATGTCGGGGGCGCCGAACAGCTCGAGCGGACGCGTGGTGCCCCGGCCTTCGGACAGGGTCGCGCCCTCCAGCATGACGGTGCCCGCATAGGCCCGGGCCATGGAGAGGTTCGGCGCATTGGGGCTGGGGTTCACCCAGGCGCGCTCCAGCAGCGGCCAGCCGCACCCCGGAGCCTGATCCGGCGACCAGTTTTCCATTGTGATGACATGATAATCCACGTCGATCCTGAAGTGATGGATGAACCACTGGCCCAGCTCGCCCATGGTCAGGCCGTGGCGCATGGGGATGGGGCCGGCGCCCACGAAGCTCTCCCAGCCGGGACGAAGCGTCAGCCCTTCCACCGGCCGCCCGGCCGGATTGGGGCGGTCCAGAACCCACACGGACTTGCCATGTTTCTGCGCAGCTTCAAGCACATAGAGTAATGTGGTGACGTAGGTGTAGATGCGGCAACCCAGATCCTGAAGGTCGATCAGGATGACGTCGAAGGTCTCCATCCATTCGTCCTTGGGACGACGGACCTCGCCATAGAGGCTGAACACCGGAACGCCGTGGACCGGGTCGCGGTAGTCCGGGCTCTCCATCATGTTGTCCTGGAGATCGCCCTTCATGCCGTGCTGCGGGCCGAACAGGGCCGTCAGCGTGATGTCGTCACAGGCCGCCAGGGCGTCCACCGCATGGGTCAGGTCCGCCGTCACCGAGGCCGGGTGCGCCAGCAGCGCCACGCGCCGCCCCTTCAGGTCGCGGCGCAGGTCGGGATCGGACAGCAGGCGGTCGAGGCCGAATTTCATGCGGAGGTCTCGGGCAAGATCAGGATGAATGAGTCGGGATGGTGAAAGTCGGGCTTTTCCGCCGGATGCGCCAGCGCCCAGTAGCTGGTCGCGCCGTCCAGGGTCTCGATCACCGCCGTCAGCCCGATCCGGCCGTCGGCGTCGGGCGGCAGAACGACATCAGCGGTGAGGACGACGGTCTCGGGCGTCTGGCGCGTCACGATGATCGGCGCGGGCTGCTCAAGCGGCGCCATGCCCTCGCGGTAGGCGTCGAAGCCATAGGCCGCCCAGGCGCCGGAGGGCGAAAGATTGTATTCCGCATAGCCCTCGCTACGGCCGGCGAACGCCTCGAAACAGGTGGTGCGCCACAGGCCGTCGGCCCGCGCCCGCCCCGAGGGCTCGGGCAGGCGCAGGGCGGCGATCAGACCGGTCACCCGGTATTCGAGGCTGAGGACGCCGCCCCTGCGGCGCACCTGGACCTGGACCTGCCGCCCTGCCGACGGCGTTGACGGGTGCGGGACCAGCGCGACTGTGATTTCAGACTCCGGGCCGGAAAAAACAGGGTCTGAATAGTCCGAATAGTCTGAAATGATCCCCTCCCCCGGTTCGGCGGTCCCTGTCTCAGATGGGGGGCGCACGCTCCAGCCGCCCAATTTAACATGCCCTGAAACAGGGGGGTGAAAACTCATTACCTTCAAAGATGCGGGCGCGTCGTGCTACAGGCCCTGCTCCCCTATGCTCAAGCCGCTTCGAACATGACCGATCACGCCTTCAAGTCCGATTTTCTCACGACGCTGTCCGAGCGCGGCTATATCCACCAGATCACCCATCCGGTCGAACTGGATGCGGCGGCGGCGTCGGGCGTGGTCACCGGCTACATCGGATTCGACGCGACGGCGCCGTCGCTGCACGTGGGATCGCTGATCCAGATCATGATGCTGCGTCGACTGCAGCAGGCGGGGCACCGGCCTGTAGTGGTCATGGGCGGCGGCACCACCAAGGTGGGCGACCCCACCGGCAAGGACGCCTCGCGCCCCCAGCTGACCGACGCTGACATCGCCGCCAATATCGCCAGCATCCGCACGGTGTTCGAGAAATTCCTGACCTTCGGCGACGGTCCGACCGACGCGGTCATGATCGACAACGACGAGTGGCTGTCGAAGTTCGGCTATGTGGAATTCCTGCGCGAGTACGGCACGCAGTTCACCATCAACCGGATGCTGGCCTTCGACTCGGTCAAGCTGCGGCTGGAACGGGAACAGCCGATGACCTTCCTCGAGTTCAACTACATGCTGATGCAGTCGGTGGACTTCCTGGAGCTGAACCGCCGCCTGAACGTGACGCTGCAGATGGGCGGATCGGATCAGTGGGGCAACATCACCTCCGGCGTCGATCTGGTGCGCCGGATGGATCAGAAGTCGGCCTTCGGCCTGACCACCCCGCTGCTCACCACGGCGTCCGGCGGCAAGATGGGCAAGACCGCCCAGGGCGCAGTATGGCTGAACGCCGAGCAATTGAGCCCCTATGACTACTGGCAGTTCTGGCGGAACGTGGACGACGCCGACGTGGGCCGGTTCCTGCGTCTGTTCACCGACATGCCGCTGGATGAGATCGCGCGGCTCGAGGCCCTGGAGGGCGCCGGGATCAATGAGGGGAAGAAGGCCCTGGCCGACGCCGCGACGACGATGCTGCACGGGGCTGACGAAGCGCTGAAAGCACGCACGACATCAGAAGAGGCATTCGAGAAGGGTCACGCGACAACCGATCTGCCGACCCGGGAGTTCATCTGGGCCGGGACACCGGAGGAACAGGAACGGCATGGCGGTCCCTTCCAGAAGCGACAGGCGGAAGCCCTTCTCAAGGCTTCCGAGCTGTCACCTTCGACTGGACAGGCTCGGAAGAAAATTCAGAATGAGGGCGTCTGGATCAATGACAATCTCATCAAGGATCCGGGCCAGTTGTTCGGTCTCGACGATGTGGATACCGATGTTGGGGCATTCAAGGTGAAGCTTGGCAAGCGTGGCCAGATCGTGCTCGTGAAACCCATCTAAATTCCGCTCATCCCCGCGCACGCGGGGACCCAGATCGGAGCAGGCTGGATCGTGGCCTTCTACACCTACACCCTGGCCAGCCGCAGAAACGGCACACTCTACACCGGCTCGACCGACGATCTCATCGCTCGCGTCAGCCAACACAAGGCGAAGACATTCCAAGGGTTCACGGCACAGTATGGCGTGGATCAGCTGGTCTGGTTCGAGGTTCATGACTCCCGAGACGGCGCTTTCCGTCGTGAGCGGCAAATCAAGAAATGGAAGCGGCGCTGGAAGGTGCAGATGATAGAAGAGAACAATCCCGACTGGCGTGACCTGTATGATGAGGTGCGCCTCGGCGATCTCAAGGATGCGTCGGACTGGGTCCCCGCGTGCGCGGGGATGAGCGGAGTAAAAAATGACGGATAACCTCGAAGGCTCGGAAGCCCCCGCATTCGACATGGCCACGGACAACGGCGGCCAGGTGAGCCTGGACGGGCTGAAGGGTCAGTGGGTGGCGCTGTATTTCTATCCCAAGGCGGACACGCCCGGCTGCACCAACGAGAGCAAGGATTTCTCGGCGCTGAAGACGGCGTTCGGACGCGTCAACGCCGTGGTGGTGGGGGTGTCCAAGGACCCGGTGAAGAAGCTGGACCGGTTCAAGGACAAGCACGAGCTGAACGTCACCCTGGCGTCCGACGACGGCGGCGACGTGTGCGAGCGCTACGGCGTGTGGGGCGAGAAGATGCTGTACGGCCGCAAGTTCATGGGCATCGAACGGGCGACCTTCCTGATCGATCCCGAGGGGAAGGTGCGGCGGGTCTGGCGCAAGGTGAAGGTGCCCGGCCACGCCCAAGCGGTGCTGGACGCGGTTAAGGGGGCTTAGGCGCCGCCCTTTATACGGTCGTCATGGTCAGCGTTCATAATGGCTGGAATAGCGACGATACCCCAGTCCAGATTCGCTGAAATACACGCAGCAGGCGAAGTTAACCGTCGTCAGCATCGTATGCGGCGAAATCCGGACGGGCCTCGTCGTTCTTTGCGTGAACTCCCTTGCACGAGCGTGACTGTTCACGGATAACGACGGCCTGCGTTGGGGGACGTTAACCGATGATTAGAACCTTCGCTTCTCAGCTCTCGGATCTGATCGAGCGAATCTTTCCGGAACGGCATCTCTATCTGAGGTGCAACGGTGAGACCCGCGGCTATGTGCTGACCACCGGGCGGCAGATGCTGGCGGCCGGCGCTGCGACGGTTCTGGGCGGCTGGATGGTGATCTCAAGCGGCGGCTTCATGCTGGGCGCCCTGGCCGAAAGCCGGGCCGAGGCGGAAATCGCCCGCACCCGCGCCGCCTCCGAACGGGTCAATGCCGATCTGCAGGCGCGACTGGAAAGCGCCGTCATGCGCATGTCGGCGACCACCGGCTCGCTGGAGGAAACCGCCCAGATGGTCGAGCGGCGCCACGCCGCCCTGACCCAGGTGATGGGCATGTTCAACGGCATCCCCGGCTCGGAAGAGGTTCTGGCCCCCGCCCGTCCGCTGGACCCCGACACCAACTCTCCCATTCGCCGCATCGCCGCCGTGCAGGCGGATCAGGAACGCCTGATCGCCCGCGCCGAATCCTTCGCCGACAATCGCGCCGAGCGCCTGCGTCTGGCCTTCCGGCTGGCGGGACTGAACCCCTCGGCCTACGCCGGAGCAGGCACGGCCCTGGGCGGACCGCTGGTGGAGGCGCGGGATCCGCGCGCCCTGGCCGCCGTGCTGGACGTGGACGAGGCCTTCGCCATGCGCATCCGCAGCGCCGCTCACAATCTGTCCGACATGCGGAGCCTGGCCGACGCCGCCGAGCGGCTGCCGTTCGACCGTCCGGTGGGCGCGGCGCGCACCACCTCGGGCTTCGGCGTCCGCTTTGATCCCTTCAACGGCCGTCCCGCCCTGCATCAGGGCCAGGACTTCGCCGCGCCGCGCAACACGCCGATCCTGGCCACGGCGCCGGGCGTCGTCTCCTTCGCGGGCGTGCGCGGCGGCTATGGCCGCACGGTCGAGATCGACCATGGCGGCGGGTTCAAGACCCGCTTCGCCCACCTCCACACCATCGCCGTCCAGCCGGGCCAGCGCGTCGCCGTCGGCCACCGGATCGGCGGCATGGGCACCACCGGGCGCTCCACGGGCGTGCATCTGCATTACGAAGTGTGGATGAACGGCCGACCCCAGAATCCCGCCCGCTTCATGAGAGCCGGAGAACAAATTGTTCAACAAAACTAAGCCTGCCGCCAAGCCCCTCCGGTCGGAAGAGCCGATCCCGCCCCTGCCCGACCTGCCGTCGCCCAGCCAGGCCAAGCGCCCGGCGGCCTCGGCGGCGCCCCAACAAGCGGCCTCGATGCCGTCACAGGTTCCGACGGGCAAGGGCCTGTCCACCCTGTCGGCCGACCTGACCTTCGAGGGCAATGTCTCCGGCGCCGGCGACCTGCAGGTGGACGGCACGGTCAAGGGCGACCTGCGGGTCGGCCGCCTGATCGTCGGCGAGACCGGCGCGGTCGAGGGCAATGTCTCGGCGGATTACGTCGAGGTGCGCGGGCGCATCGTCGGCGGCGTGAACGGCAAGCAGATCAAGCTGCTGGGCACCGCCTATGTGGACGGCGACATCACCCATGAACAGCTGTCCATTGACGTGGGGGCCTATTTCCAGGGCCGCTGCATCCAGGGCCGCCGCGACGCCGCGCCTTCGGCCGGGCCGGCCCCGACCGCATCGACCTCGTCGACCGCCCCGGCTGCGGCGCCCAGCGCCACGCAGGCTTCGACGCCGGCCCCTTCGGGCGAAGACACCATCCAGCCGTTCCAGGCCAAGACCTCAGCCTGATCACGAGAGGGGCGGCCGATCAGTCCTCGGCCGCCTCGCCCCGCTTGTCGCCCACGCGCGCGGCCAGGGCGGCCCCCATGAAGGCGTCCAGATCGCCGTTCAGCACGCCGTCGGTGTCGGACGTCTCGACGTTGGTGCGCAGATCCTTGACCATCTGATAGGGCTGCAGGACGTAGCTGCGGATCTGGTGGCCCCAGCCGATGTCGGTCCTGGCGTCGGCCAGGGCCTGGGCCGCGGCTTCGCGCTTCTGAAGCTCCAGCTCGTACAGGCGCGCACGCAGCATCTTCCAGGCCTGCTCGCGGTTCTGGTGCTGTGAGCGCCCGGCCTGGCACGCCACCACGGTGTTGGTGGGGACGTGGGTCAGGCGGACGGCGGAATCCGTCTTGTTGATGTGCTGACCGCCCGCGCCGGAGGCCCGGTAGGTGTCCGTGCGCACGTCCGACGGATTGATGTCGATCTCGATGGTGTCATCCACCACCGGCGAGACGCCGATGGAGGCGAAGGAGGTGTGACGCTTGGCTGCTGAATCGAAGGGGCTGATGCGCACCAGACGGTGCACGCCGGACTCAGACTTCAGCCAGCCATAGGCGTTGGGGCCGGAGATCTGGATGGTGGCGGACTTGACGCCCGCCTGCTCGCCGTCGGTCTCTTCCTGGATCTCGACCTCGTAGCCGCGTGACTTGGCCCAGCGGCTGTACATGCGCAGCAGCATGCCGGCCCAGTCGTTGGACTCGGTGCCCCCGGCGCCGGAGTTGACCTCCAGATAGGCATCGTTGCCGTCTGCCTCACCGGACAGCAGGGCCTCCAGCTCGGCGCGGGCGGCGCGGTCCTTGATGGTCTTGAGGCTGGCGCGGGCGTCCTCGAGGGTGGCCTCGTCGCCTTCCTCGTCGGCCATTTCGGACAGCATGACGGCCTCTTCCAGACCGTTCTCCATCTCCCGCACGGCGTTGATCTGGGTCTCCAGCCGCGAGCGTTCACGGCTGAGGGCCTGGGCCTGGTCAGGGTTGTCCCACAGGGTGGGGTCTTCGACGCGAGCGTTCAGCTCGTCGAGTTTTCGGAGGGCAGGCTCCCAGTCAAAGACGCCTCCTGAGCAGAGCCAGGCTCTGCTCGATGTCGGCCTTGGCGGCCTCGACATCCGGTCTCATCGCATCACTCCCGAAGCGAAAACAGGTGCGCCGCCCGAGGATTCGGGCGGCGGCGAATGCTTGATCTAATCGGTCAGTACAGCCCGCTCAAGTCTTCTGCGGGCTCCCGCTGTGGCGCAGGCGCGGGTTCGGCGGGCTGGGGCGAGGCCTGTTGCTGTTGCTGGGCCTGACGCTGGGCCTCGGCTTCACGGCGCAGAACGTCGGTGTAGGCCTGCGGGCCTTCCCACGTCTGAGGCTCCGGCGTCGGCTCGACGCGGCGCTCGGTGCCCGGGCGGAACGCCTCCTCGATGCCGTTGACGGTCCGGAAGATCGCATTGCGGGGCCGCACGAACGGGCGGGCCGGCCGCTCCTTGAGCGCCTCGGTCATGAAGTTGATGAACACCGGCACGGCCGTCGCGGCGCCCGCTTCGCCGGAGCCCAGCGACCGGTTGTCGTCGAAGCCGATGAAGACCCCGACCACGATGTCTGTGGTGTAGCCCACGAACCAGGCGCTGCGGTATTCGTTGGTGGTGCCGGTCTTGCCCGCCACCCAGGGGCCCAGGCCCCGGGCGCGCACGCCGGTGCCGCGCTGGATCACGCCTTCGAGCATGGAGCTGATCTGGTAGGCGGTGATGGCGTCGATGACCTGCTCCCCGCGCGGCGTCAGTCGGGGCGAGGCGCCGCCGTCGAAACCGCGGCCGCAGGTGCGGCAGGCCCGGTCGTCGGCGCGATAGATGGTGCGGCCGTTGCGGTCCTGCACAAGCTCGATCAGATAGGGCTCGACCCGGCGTCCTCCGTTGGCGAAGGCGGCGTAGGCGGCGGTCAGGCGATAGGGCGTGGTCTCCCCCGCCCCCAGCGACAGCGACAGATTCGGCTCCATGTCGTCGCCCGCGCCCATGTCCTCCGCGAGCTGGACGACTTCGTCCATGCCCACCGCCTGGGCCAGACGCACGGTCATGACGTTGCGCGACAACTCCAGCCCCCGGCGCAGGGTCTGGGGGCCGTAGTACTGGCGGCTGTAGTTCTCGGGCGTCCACGGACGCCCGCCGGCCCCGCCCGGGAACGAGATCGGCGCGTCCAGCACGATGCTGGACGGGGTGAAGTCCCCCTCCAGGGCTGCGGCGTAGACGATGGGCTTGAAGGCCGAGCCCGGCTGGCGTTCCGCCTGGGTGGCGCGGTTGAAGCTGGACAGGGCGTAGGAATAGCCGCCGACCATGGCCAGCACGCGACCCGACTGGGGCTCCATGGCCACAAGGGCGCCGTTCACGGCGGGCACCTGTTTCAGGGCGAACTGTCCGCCCTCGGCCGGCTCGACAAAGATCAGGTCGCCGACCTCGAGACCCGCGCCCGCGCGGGCCCACGCCACGTCGGCGGACAGCAGGGTTCCGGTCTGGTCGTCTTGGGCGGTGCGGATGCGCACGCCGTCGCCGACGCTCTCCACCACGGCGGCGCGCCATTCGCGGCGCTCGGGCGGGGCGGACTGCTCGGACGCCTCGTCCTGCCAGCCCTCCGCGATGTCCACATTGCCCCATGCCCCGCGCCAACCATGGCGGCGGTCATAGTCCTCGAGCCCCTGCATCAGGGCATCGCGGGCGGCGGACTGCAGCGACGGATCCAGCGTCGTGCGCATGTAGTAGCCGCCGGCGTTGATGTCCTCGCCGAACATGCCCAGGGCCCGGCGGCGGGCCTCCTCCACGAAGAAGTCGGCGTCCCGATACTGGGCCCGGCGCGGCGCGTCCTGGGTGGTCAGCGGGCGGGCGCGGGCGGCCTCGTACGCCTCCTCGGTGATGAACCGGTTCGAGCGCATGGCGCCCAGCACCCAGTTGCGGCGGTCCAGGGCGGCCTCGGGGCGGCGGATGGGGTGATAGTTGTTGGGACCCTTGGGCAGGGCGGCCAGGAAGGCGGCTTCATCGACCGTCAGCTGGTCCAGCGACTTGCCGAAATAGTTGAACGCGGCCGAGGCCACGCCATAGGAGCGATAGCCGAGGAAAATCTCGTTCAGATAGAGTTCGAGAATCTGCTCCTTGGACAGGGTCGCCTCGAGGCGGCTGGCCAGGATCGCCTCGCGCAGCTTGCGGCCGATGGTGCTCTCATTGGTCAGCAGGACGTTCTTGGCCACCTGCTGGGTGATGGTCGATCCGCCCTCGAGCCGCCGGCCCTGCACCGCGTTCAGCACGTTCTTGAACATGGCCCGGCTGACGCCGCCCACGTCGATGCCGCCGTGCTGGAAGAAGTTGGAGTCCTCGGCCGCCAGGAACGCCTGGACCACCGGGGCCGGGATCTGGTCGTAGGTCACATAGATCCGGCGTTCCTGGGAGAATTCGCCGATCAGGGTTCCGTCGCCCGCATAGACGCGCGTGGCCGTGGCCGGACGGTATTCCGCCAGCTCGCCCGCGTCGGGCAGGTCATGGAAAAGCCAGGCGGCGTAAATGGCCAGCAGAAGCCCCGCCAGGGCGATGGCGCCCAGCAGGCCGATGCCGGCCAGAACGAACCAGCGTTCGCCGATAGACTTCACGCGGAACTCCGAAAATCGCCCCATATGGCCGGTATTAGCCCGCGTCCGGCGAGGGCGCCAGTCCGGATGAGAAGGTCAGGCCACGCAAGATGGTACGGTCAGCGTCCGCCGCCCGCCTGACCGGCGCCCGCCACCATCAGGCCCGCGTCCGGCTGGGTGAAATAGCGGTCGATGCCCTGCGCAGTGGCGCGCATGAGGCGGGTGCGGCCGCGTTCGTCGGTCAGGAGCTGCTCGTCGTCGGGATTGGTCATGAAGCCCATCTCCAGCAGCAGGGCCGGGACGTCGGGGGCCAGCAGGACCTCGAAATTAGCGTCGCGGTGGCTGCGGTTCAGCATCGGATGGCCCGAGGCCTCCAGATGGGTCAGCAGGACGCGCGCCGCCTGGGCCGAACGGTTCTGGGTGGCGCGCTGGGTCATGTCCAGCAGGATGCGGTCGACCGTGGGATCGCGGCCGGGCAGCTGGAGATCGGCGTGCCAGCCGTCGCGGCTGGTGGCCTGGCGCACGGCGCGCACGGCGCCTTGTTCGGACAGGGTGTAGACGCTGGCGCCCCGCGTGGTGCGGTCGTTACCCGCATCGGCGTGCAGCGAGATGAACAGGTCCGCCCCGGCCTCGCGGGCCATGGCGACCCGGCGCGAGCGAGTGACATAGACGTCCGACGTGCGGGTCAGCATGACGCGGTAGCCGCCGATGCGTTCGATCTCGGTCTTGAGATCCTGGGCCGCCTGGAGCGTCACGGCGCTTTCGTTGACGCGCCCGCCCAGGGTTCCGGGATCGTGCCCGCCATGGCCGGCGTCGATGACGATCAGGGGCCGCTCGCGCCTCTGAGGGGCGGAAACCGTCCGCGGCGGATTGCGCTCGGGCCGGGGGGCCGCGGCCGCGTCGGTGGCCTTCAGGTCGATGACATAGCGATAGTGGGGGATCCCGTCGCCGGGGGGCAGCAGGAAGCGGCGCTCCACTTCGGCGCCGCCGGCCAGCTCCAGCCGCAGCTCCGCGCCGCGGCCGGATCCCTGCATTTCATAGGCGCGCACGAGGCCCAGGCCGCGCCCGCTGACGCCCTGCGCGGCCGAGACACCGGACAGGCTGAGCACCACACGCCCGGCCTCGCCCGACTCACGGACGGAACCGCGGGCGGTCCGCTCCATGTCCACCACGATGCGGGTCCGCTCGGCGTCGCCGCCGAAGCGCACACGCAGCACATCGCCCTGGGCGCCCAGGGCCAGACCGGCCCCCGCCGCCAGAACGCCCACCGCGAAAACGATCAGGGCGGCAAGGATCAACAGGCCGCGACGAACACGGCCTTCTTGTCCAGCAAAGCTCTCGACCATTCGCGACATGCGCGATGCACCCACCAATTAAAGTGTTCTTTCCACCACCATGCCATGCCGTGGTGAGCAACGGGTTAAGGCGGACGGCGCTTTCCATTCGCCCCGCGCATCACTATGCTATGCACGGGTCGCTCGCCGCGAAGGTGCGTGAACGGCCCAATTCCGCCTTATCCGACGGGTTTTCCGGACCATCCGGCCGACTCGCTCACCTGAGGCCGATAGCGCCGCGTGCGCACCGGTCTTGGAGCAAACGATAACAACCATGGGCCTGACGCCTTCCGTCTCCCCGCAGCCTGACGACGCAGCCGGCGCAAATCGCGCCCGCGTCCGCTTGGCCTTGGGATCGACGCGGGCCATGCCCCTCACACCATACCGGCGAGCCGCTCGCGCCTTCCTGATCGAAGGCCGAGGTCCGGCGCGCCCTGGAGATACCCTTAATGTCGAAGACAATGCTGATCGATGCGGCGCACGCGGAAGAAACGCGCGTCGCCATCGTGGATGGCCGCCAGGTCGAGGAATTTGATTTTGAATCCAAGGCGCGGCGACAGCTGCGCGGCAACATCTATCTGGCCAAGGTCACCCGCGTAGAGCCCAGCCTGCAGGCGGCCTTCGTGGAATACGGCGGCAATCGCCACGGCTTCCTGGCCTTCAACGAAATCCACCCGGACTACTACCAGATCCCGGTCGCCGACCGCGAAGCCATCATGGCCGAGACGGACGATGACGGCGACGAGCAGCTCGAGCGTGAAAGCGCCGATGACGAGTCCGAAGGCGGTCCGGCCGAGGAAGAACGCCTGAAGCGTCGCCTGATGCGGCGCTACAAGATCCAGGACGTCATCAAGCGCCGTCAGATCCTGCTGGTGCAGGTGGTCAAGGACGAGCGCGGGGCCAAGGGCGCGGCCCTGACCACGTGGCTGTCGCTGGCCGGCCGCTACTGCGTGTTGATGCCCAACACCGGCAAGGGCGGCGGCATTTCGCGCAAGATCACCCAGGCCACAGACCGCAAGCGCCTGAAGGCGGCGGCGGCGGCGCTGGAAGTGCCAAAGGGCATGGGCCTGATCATCCGCACGGCCGGCGCCAAGCGCACCAAGGCCGAGATCAAGCGCGACTACGAATATCTGCTGCGCCTGTGGGAGACGATCCGCGAGACGACGCTGAACTCCAATGCGCCCTCGCTGATCTATGAGGAAGAGAACCTTGTCCGGCGCGCCGTGCGCGACATGTTCGACAAGGATTTCGACGGCATCCAGGTCGAGGGCGAGGAAGGCTGGCGCGAGGCGCGGGACTTCATGCGCGTGCTGATGCCGTCGCAGGCCAAGAAGGTGCACCTGTACAAGGGCTCCAAGCCGCTGTTCGCGGCCCAGGGCATCGAGGACATCCTGCACCAGATCCACCAGCCGGTGGTGCCGCTGAAGTCCGGCGGCTATCTGGTGATCAACCAGACCGAGGCCCTGGTGGCCATCGACGTCAACTCGGGGCGCGCCACCAAGGAGCGCAACGTCGAGCAGACGGCCTACAAGACCAACATGGAAGCGGCCGTGGAGGCCGCGCGCCAGCTGCGCCTGCGCGACCTGGCCGGGCTGGTGGTCATCGACTTCATCGACATGGATGAGGCCAAGAACAACCGGTCGGTCGAGAAGGTCCTCAAGGACGCCCTGTCCACGGACCGGGCCCGCGTCCAGATGGGCAAGATCTCGATCTTCGGCCTGATGGAGATCAGCCGCCAGCGTCGCCGCATCGGCGTGCTGGAAGGCGCCACCGAGGTTTGCCCGCACTGTCAGGGCGCCGGGCGCATCCGGTCGGTGGAATCCGCCGCCCTGATGGCCCTGCGACTGGTGGACATCGAGGCGGGCAAGGGCGGCGCCGGGTCGGTGAACCTGCGCCTGTGCACGGCGGTGGCCCTGTACGTCCTGAACCACAAGCGCGCCCATCTGAGCCGCCTGGAGGAACAGCGCGGCCTGTTCGTCAACGTGATCGTGGACGACAGCCTGGCCCAGAGCGAACACGTCATCGAGCGCACCGAGACGAACGAGGACTTCGAGCCGCCGTATCAGGACAAGGCCCTGCCCTCGTCCATCGACGACATCGATGATCTCGCCGTCGAGGATGACGACGATGAGGACGAGTACGAAGACGACGATTCCGAAGAGACCGAGACCTCGGATCGGGGTGGCGGCGAACGGACCGAAGCCCGCGACGGGACTGACGAGAACGATGGAAACGGCGAAGGCCGCGGCCGTCGCCGGCGTCGTCGCCGCCGTGGCGGACGCGGCGGCGAGGATGACGAGTCCGGCGCCGCCCCGGCCCGCGAGGACGACTCTTTCGAGGCCGCGGGCAATGATGACGAAGGCGGCCGTCGCCGCCGCCGTGGACGCCGTGGCGGTCGCCGCGCGCGTGAAGAGGGCGATCGCGACGCCTACACCTGGGTGCGCGGCCGCACGCCGTCGGTGCAGGACCCCTATGTCTGGTTCAACCCGCTGGACCTGATGGAGGGCGGACGCCCCGAACGCAGCGAGTCGGCCGAACGGCCGGAACGCAGCGAACAGACCGAACGGGCTGAAAAGCCCGCGCAGCCCCGCCGCAGCCGCCATGAAGCCGCCAAGGCGCGTGCGGCGTCGGAAGGCATGACGCCCAGCGAAGCCAAGCCGTACGTGGAGCCGGACACCGTTCCCGCTCCGATCGAGGCCGCTGTCGAAGCGCCCAAGCGTCGACGCGTTCGCCGCAAGCCCGCCGCCGATGTGGCGGGCGAGGCGCCGGAGACCGCAGCCGCCGAACCGGTCGTGGTGGTGAATGAGGCCCCCGCCGAATCGCCCCGGCCCGAGCCCGAGCCCATCCAGGCGCAGGCTGAGCCCGAACCGGAACAGGCGCCGGAACCGGCCGTGGCCCCGGCCGCGCCGGAGCCCCGCCCTGAACCCGCAGCGAAACCCGACGTGGCGGCGATCATCGAGGCGGATGACGCCCAGATTTCCGCCCCGCCCGCCAAACCCAAGCGCGGGTGGTGGCGCCGCTGAGGCGGGGACGCTAGATTGATGCGGGGGCGCGGGGGCTGAAGTCGAGGAGTTCGAACATGGCCTTGCCTCGTCGTCTCGTTTCGGGCGTCGCCGCAGCTGCGGTCCTGGCGACAGGACTGTTCACGGCGGAGACCGCTTCCGCCCAGTCCATCATCCGTGACACCGAGGTCGAGGCCATCATCCGTGAATGGTCCGACCCGGTGCTGGACGCCATGGGACTGGAGCCGGATGACGTCACCATCCTGCTGATCAACGACCCGACCCTGAACGCCTTCGCCACGCGCGGGCAGATCATGGGCTTCCACACAGGCCTGATCCTGGAGACCGACAACCCGGGCCAGCTTCTGGGCGTGATCGCCCACGAGGCCGGGCACATCAAAAACCGCCACACCCTGCGGGACGGGGCGTCCGACGCAGGCATGCAGCCTTTCCTGGTGTCCATGGCCCTGGGCGCCCTGGCCATCGCGGCGGGCGCGCCGGACGCGGGCGCGGCGCTGCTGGGCAGCTCGGGCTATTTCGGCACCATCGGCGCGCTGCAGTACATGCAGAGCCAGGAGGGCGAGGCCGACCTGACCGGCGCCCAGGCGCTGGACCGCGCGGGCCTGTCGGCGCGGGGCCTGGTGGAGTTCTTCGAGGAATTCCGGGCGCAGGAAGTGTTTTCCGACGCCCGCCGCTATCCCTATTTCCGCAGCCACCCGCTGTCGTCGCGACGGATCGAGAACTTGCGTCGACCGGTCGAGAACCTGCCCAACCATGACGCCGTCGAGCCGGAGCACTGGGCCGGTCAGCACGCCCTGATGCTGGCCAAGATCGATGCGTTCCTGAATCCGCCCGCCCAGACCTTCCGCACCTATCGCGAAAGCGACACCTCCCTGCCCGCCCGCTATGCCCGGGCCATCGCCTGGTATCGCCAGGGCGAAACCCAGCGGGCGGTGGACGCCGTGGACGTCCTGATCGCGGAGGACCCGGAAAATCCCTACTACTGGGAGCTCAAGGGTCAGATCCTGTTCGAGGCGGGCTCTCCCGCCGACGCCGTGCCGGCCCATGCCCGCGCGGTGGAGTTGATGCCGCAGGACGCGCCCCTCCTGCGCATCAATCTGGCGCACGCCCTGATCGAGACCCATGACGAGACGGTGCTGGAGCGCGCGATCACCGAGCTGCGCCGCGCCACGATCGATGAACCGAACAATCCCATGGCCTGGCGGCTGATGTCTCAGGCCTATGCGACGCTGGGCCTGGAGGGCGAGGCGCGCCTGGCCTCGGCCGAGTTCCACTTCTCCGTGGGCCAGCAGCGTCAGGCGACGCAGTTCGCCCTGCGGGCCCGCGACATGCTCGATCCCGGATCGGTCGAGTGGCGGCGGGCGGTGGACATCGTGCTGGCCTCCGGCGCCACGCCCGAGGACCTGGAAGACCTGGATCGTCGCCAGGGCGAACGGCCGCGGTCCCTTTATGAAGACGTGACGGCGCGACGCCTGTCGCACACGCCCGCGCATCAGCACTGAGCCCCCAGGAGATTTCATGACCGACGACGCCGACCGCCCGGCCGAGCTCCCTTCCGGCCGCTCTGGCTGGACCCGCGATCCCCGCCTCGGGCTGGCCGCCCTGGGCGTGTCCGTGGTCGCGCTGGGCGTCTCGGCCCTGCCGTGGATCACCGGCGGGGACTTTGACGGACGGGTGCGCGCCTATCTGCTCAGCCATCCCGAGGTGCTGGAGGAAATGCTGCAGGCGCGGCAGATCCAGCAGCAGGCGGCCGGAACCGAGGCGATCAACGCGGCCATATCCGCCGACCCCTCCCTGATCGCCCCGGATCCGCGAGACCCCGCCGTGGGCCCCGCGCCGGAGCAGGCGGCGGCCACGGTGATCGAGTTCTTCGATTACCGCTGTCCGGGCTGCAAGTCGGTGGCGCCGGGCATGCTGGCGCTGATCCAGGCCAACCCGGATGTGCGCTTCGTCTTCAAGGAATGGCCGATCCTGGACCGGGGCGACGACGCCACCTCCAATTACGCCGCCCGCGCCGCCCTGGCCGCCCACGCCCAGGGCCGGTATCTGGAGGTCCATCAGGCCCTGATGGCCGAACCGGCGCTGGACGTGGCGGCGGTGGATCAGATCCTGCAGGAAGCCGGCGTGGATATGAACGCCGCGCGCGCCTTCATCACGTCCGAGGCGGCCGAGCGCCATGTAGGCGACATTCACGACGCGGCGCGCCAGATGAACCTTCAGGGCACCCCGACCTTCATCGTCAACGGACGCGCCACCGACGGGATCGACCCGCAGGTGGTGGCTCAGGCCATCGCGGCGGCGCGCGGCGGCTGAACGCAGGCGCAGGCCGAAAAAGCAAAAGGCCCGTGAAGCGATTCACGGGCCTTTCGTCTGGTCATATGCTGGCGGTCAGTGCGCGACGCCGCGCCAGATGCGGCGGTAGCTGGCGTAGGTCAGGCCCGCGAACAGCAGCAGATAGATCATCACCGCCAGACCGGTGCGCTTGCGCTCCACCGCGCGAGGGTCGGACGCCCAGGCGATGAAGGCCGAGACATCGCGCGACATCTGGTCGACGGTCGCCTCGGTGCCGTCGTCATAGGTCACCTGACCGGCCCGCAGCGGGTTCGGCATGGCGATGAAGCCGCCGTAAGGCACATGGTCCGGATCGCCGTCCCAGAAGGGCGTCATGTCACCAGCCATATACGGATTGTAGTATTGGCCCGAGGCGATGCGCAGACCCTCGGGGGCCTCCTCATAGCCGGACAACAGCGAGTAGATGTAGTTGGCGCCGTCGTGACGGGCCTTGGCCATGACCGACAGGTCGGGCGGGAAGGCGCCGCCGTTGGCCGCGGCCGCGGCCGTGGCGTTCGGATACGGGTTCGGGAAGCTGTCGGCCGGCGTGCCCGGACGCAGCACCGCCTCGCCGGTTTCGGAATCGATGTCAGCGATCTCGAACTCGGCGGCCAGGGCGCGGACGAAGCGGTTGTTGTTGGGGTTGCTTTCGTGCGGATCCCAGAACGGCCCGCCTTCTTCGGCCAGGTTGCGGAAGGACAGCAGGTCCATGCCGTGACAGGCGGCGCAGACCTCGCGATAGACCTTGTAGCCCCGCTGCAGCTGACCCTGATCGAAGGTGCCGAAGGGCCCTTCGAAGCTGAAGTTGCCGGAGCGCGGATGCTTGGCCTCACCCGCGGCAAGCGCGGGGGAAGCGGCGGTCAGGCCCAGGGCGGCGACGGCGGCGACGAAGGCGGCCTTCACGGCCATGCGGGGGGCTTTGGCGACAGGACGCGTCATCGCGCTCAACCCTTCTTCTCGATGGCGGCCTCGGGGGCCAGGACGGGTTCGGAAATGGAGCTCGGGACCGGAAGCGGCTTCTCCTTCAGCGCCACGAACGGCATGACCAGGAAGAAAGCGAAGTAGTAGAGGGTCGCGAAACGCCCCAGCCACAGGAAGCTGTTCAGGTCGCCGTCATAGACGGTGAAGGTGGAGAAGTTGCCGATCACATGGGCGTCCGGCAGCTCGGCGCCGCACCAGCCCAGGATGAAGCCGTTCACCACGAACAGGACGAACAGCACCTTCATGATCGGGCGATAGCGCATGGAGCGGATGCGCGACCGGTCCAGCCAAGGCAGGACGAACAGGATGCCGATGGAGCCAAACATGGCCACCACGCCGCCGAACTTGTCGGGGATGGCGCGCAGGATCGCGTAGAACGGCAGCAGGTACCATTCCGGCACGATGTGCGCCGGCGTCACCAGCGGGTTGGCCGGAATGAAGTTGTCGGCGTGGCCCAGGGCGTTCGGGTTGAAGAACACGAAGTAGGAGAACAGCAGCAGGAACAGGATCACCGCGAAGCCGTCCTTGACCGTGTAGTACGGGTGGAAAGGCAGGGTGTCCTTAGCCTGGCGCTCCTTGGGGATCAGGATCCCCACCGGGTTGTTCTGACCGGCGTGGTGCAGGGCCCACAGGTGCAGCACCACGCAGCCGGCGATCAGGAACGGCAGCAGATAGTGCAGCGAGAAGAAGCGGTTGAGGGTCGCGTTGTCGATGGCCGGACCGCCCTGCAGCCAAGTCAGGATCGGACCGCCCACCACCGGGATCGAGCCGATCAGGTTGGTGATCACCACCGCGCCGTGGAACGACATCTGGCCCCAGGGCAGGACGTAGCCCAGGAAGGCGGTGCCGATCAGCAGGAAGAAGATCAGGCAGCCGACGATCCAGATCATCTCTCGCGGCGCCTTGTACGAGCCGTAGTACAGGCCGCGCAGCATGTGGATGTAGGCCGCGATGAAGAACATCGAGGCGCCGTTGGCGTGGACATAGCGGATCAACCAGCCCCCGTTCACGTCGCGCATGATGCGCTCGACCGATTCAAAGGCCATTTCTGTGTTGGGCACATAGTGCATGGCCAGCAGGATGCCGGTCACGATCTGGATGCCCAGGCACAGCATCAGGATGCCGCCGAAGGTCCACCAGTAGTTGAGGTTCCTGGGGGTCGGCAGACTCATGTAGTCCGCGCCGAATCGAATGATCGGCAGACGGCTGTCCATCCACCGCTCGAAAGCGGTCTTGGGGACGTAGGTGGATTCGTGGTCGCTCATGATCTCTCTTACGTCCGCGCTCAGCCGATCCGGATCCGGGTGTCGTTCAGATACTCATAGGTCGGGACCACCAGATTGGCGGGCGCCGGACCCCGGCGGATACGCCCCGAGGTGTCATAGTGCGACCCGTGGCACGGGCAGAACCAGCCGCCGAAGTCACCGGTGCCGAAGGTCGGCACGCAACCCAGGTGCGTGCAGGAGCCCACCAGCACCAGATACTGCTCGTGACCCTCGATGACGCGCTCGGCGTCGGTCTGGGGATCCGGCAGGGCGGCGGAGTCCTCGGCGCGGGCGCGTTCGATCTCGGCCGGGGTGCGGTAGCGCACAAACACCGGCTTGCCCTGCCACTTGATGACCACCTGCTGACCTTCCTGAACCTTGGTCAGGTCGAACTCGATAGACGCCAGGGCCAGGGTGTCGGCCGCAGGGTTCATGGAATTGATCAGGGGCCAGACGGCCGCCACGCCGGCGCCGGCCGCAGCGGCCCCCGCGGCGATGTGAATGAAATCACGACGGTTCGGGTCTTGCCCCTCACCCTCAGGATGCACGACCGATTCGGCCAATGTCTCACCTCTGCAGAACCCAGCGCCGATCCGGAACGGACCGTCGATGTGGTGCGTAAACCCTGCGGGGCCGTCCAGTCCATGCCTCGGCCCTGTTTTGCGGCGGTTCGCCGCAAGTCACTGACGCTTCTGTGCGAAGCGTTCGCAATTAAGGCCGCGACAAGGCCCCGCCCCGCGCGTATGAGGGCCTTAGAATGCGTCTCGCCCTTTTTCAACCTGACATTCCCCAGAACGTGGGCGCCTGCATCCGATTGTCGGCCTGTTTCGGGGTTCCGCTCGATGTGATCCGGCCCACCGGCTTCACCCTGGACGACCGCGCCATGAAGCGTGCGGCGCTGGATTACGGCCCCCTGTCTCACATGACGGTGCATGACGACTGGCACGCCTATGGCGGCGCCGGACAGCCGGGGCGGCTGATTCTGTTCACGACGAAGGCGGCCCGGGTCATGACCGACTTCACTTTTCGTCCGGACGATCGCCTGCTGTTCGGGCGGGAAACCGCCGGGGCGCCCGATTTCGTGCATGCGGCAGCGGACGCGCGGCTGTTCATTCCGATTCGGCCCGAGGCCCGCTCCCTGAATCTGGCCACCTCGGCGGCGATCGCCCTGTTCGAGGGGCTGAGACAGACGGGCGGATTGCCGGCAAGCTGACGCGCGCCGGATTACAAGCCGAAGCGCTGTTCGAACCGGCCCAGCGCGGCGGCGGGCAATTTGATGACCAGATGGACGCGGCCGTCGGCGTCAGTGTCGCGGAAGGTGACGCGGCCGTGCTCGTACAGCCAGGCCAGGGCCTCGCCCTGACCGGGGTCCAGGGTCAGGCGGGTTTCCGGTTCGTCGTCCACCAGGGCGGCGATGGCCTCGCGCAGCGTCTCGATCCCCTCCCCCGTCCAGGCGGACACGGCGACGGCCTTGCCCTCCTGAAGCTGGCGCGCGGCTTGGCCCAGCACGGCCTCGCGGTCCTCGTCGGACAGCAGGTCGATCTTGTTCCAGACCTCCAGAACCCGGCGGGTGCGGCCCTCGGGCACGGGGATCTGTTCGAGCACTTGCTCCACGTCGCGGCGCTGGGCCTCGGTGTCGGTGCTGGCGATGTCGCGCACGTGCAGGATCAGGTCGGCCTCGCCCACCTCTTCCAGCGTGGCGCGGAAGGCGGCCACCAGTTCGTGCGGCAGGTCGGAAATGAAGCCCACCGTATCGGCGATGATGGCGGGGCGGCCCTGCGGCAGGCGGATGGTGCGCTGGGTGGTGTCCAGGGTGGCGAACAGCAGGTCCTTGGCCAGGACCTCCGAGCCGGTCAGCCGGTTGAACAGGGTCGACTTGCCCGCATTGGTGTAGCCCACCAGCGCCACGGCGGGGAACGGCACGCGCTTTCTGGCCTTGCGGTGCAGGGCGCGGGTGCGGCGCACGTCCTCCAGCTCAGCCTTCAGCTTGTCGATGCGGTCGGCGATCATGCGCCGGTCCAGCTCGATTTGGGTTTCGCCAGGGCCGCCGGTGGAGCCTGTGCCGCCGCGCTGGCGCTCCAGGTGGGTCCAGGTGCGCACCAGCCGCGAACGCTCATAGTCCAGACGGGCCAGTTCCACCTGCAGCCGCCCCTCGGCGGTGCGGGCGCGACGGCCGAAGATTTCGAGGATCAGGCCGGAGCGGTCGATGACCTTGACCTCCCACGCCTTCTCCAGATTGCGCTGCTGCACCGGGGTCAGGGCGTCGTCGATGACCACCACATCGGCCTCGGCGGCACGGATCAGGGCGGCGATCTCGTCCACCTTGCCCATGCCGAACAAGGTAGCGGGCACGGTGCGGCGCAGGCGGGCCACCTCGGCGGCGCGCACGTCCAGATCGAGGGCGGCGGACAGGCCGACGGCCTCTTCCAGCCGTTCCTCGGCCAGGCGTGCGGAAGTCCCGCGGCCGTCGGGGTGAATGACGATCGCGCGCTGGACCTCGGGGGCGTGGTCAATGAATTTGGAGGTCAATCAGTCCTCATCCGCCTCGGGCTCGTACAGTTGCACGGGCGCGGAAGGCATGATGGTCGAGATAGCGTGCTTGTAGACCAGCTGGGACTGGCCGTCGCGACGCAGAAGCACACAGAAGTTGTCGAACCAGGTGACGATGCCCTGCAGTTTCACGCCGTTCACCAGGAAGATCGTCAGCGGGGTTTTGGTCTTGCGAACGCTGTTGAGGAAGGTGTCCTGAAGGTTCTGTCTCTTGTCTTGCGACATGGCCAGGTTTGTCCTGTTCTTCGTTGTTGATCGACCGACGCCGGGGAGGACGCCGGAGACGGCGGATACGCCGTGGACTGACCCTAGCCCGCACTCGGGCGCGACGGCAACGATCTAGATGGCTTCGTCGCGGGTCTTGTCCAGATAGAGATCGCGCAGCCGTTTCGCCAGTGGGCCGGGCTTGCCGTCGCCGATCTTCGCCCCGTCGATGCCCACCACCGGCAGGACGAAGGCCGAGGCGGAGGTGACGAAGGCCTCGCGCGCCTGTTTGGCGTCCTCGACGCTGAAGGGGCGTTCGTCGACGGTCAGGCCCTCTTCCTTGACGATCTCCATCAGGGTCTGGCGCGTGATGCCGCGCAGGATGTTGGCCTGGATGTCGCGGGTTCGCAGCGCGCCGTCCTTGTCCACGATCCAGGCGTTGTTGGAGGTGCCCTCGGTGATCAGGCCCATCTCGTCAACCAGCCAGGCGTCGCCGGCCCCGGCGTCCAGCGCCGCCTGTTTCGCCAGCACGTTGGGCAGCAGGCCCACCGTCTTGATGTCGCAGCGGCCCCAGCGGTTGTCCGGCTGGGTCAGGACGGTGATGCCCTTGGCGGCCTTGGCCTCCAGAGCGTCGAAATTCATGGACTTGGCCGTGACCACGACGCTGGGCGGGGTGCCGGGCGGAGGGAACGGGTGGTCGCGGCGAGCCGTGCCGCGGGTGACCTGCAGATAGACGATGCCGTCGCGCACCCGGTTGCGCCGCACCGTCTCGCGCAGCACCCGGGTCAGGGCCTCGCGGCTCATGGGCGGATCGATGCGCAGTTCGCCGAGACTGCGGAACAGACGGGTCATGTGGCCCTCGAAATCGGCCAGCCGGCCGTCGGCCACGGACCAGACCTCATAGACCCCGTCGGCGAACTGGAAACCCCGGTCCTCCACATGGACCACCGCCTGGCCGTGTGGGCGATAAACTCCGTTGACGTAAGCGACCCTCGACATCAGTCCCCGTTTCCTTCCACGTCCTCGACGCCGCCGCGCACGGGCGCCACGCCCAGCGACTTCAGCTTCCTGTGCAGCGCCGACCGCTCCATGCCGATGAAGGTGGCCGTGCGCGAGATGTTGCCGCCGAAGCGCATGATCTGGGCGGTCAGATATTCCCGCTCGAACACCTCCCGCGCCTCCCGCAGAGGCAGGGCGATGACCCGCTCGGCGCCCAGGGCGCCGGCCGCACCGGTGTTGACAACCTCCTGCGGCAGCATGTCGGCGGTGATGGGCTCCGACGCATCGCCGGTGGCCAGGATCAGCAGGCGCTCCACATTGTTGCGCAGCTGGCGGACATTGCCGGGCCAGTCGTGGACCTGCAGCACCGCCAGGGCGTCATCACTGAGCCTGCGTCGGGACAGGCCCTGGGACTCGCACAGGGTGTCGACGAAATAGTCGACCAGTTCGCCGATGTCCTCGCGCCGCTCGGACAGGGGCGGGACGCGGATGGGCACCACGTTCAGGCGGTGGAACAGATCTTCGCGGAAGCGCCCCTCGGCGATCTCATGACGCAGATCGCGTGAGGTGGAGGTGATGACCCGCACATCCACCTGGACGTCGGTGTCGCCGCCCACGCGGCGGAAACGCTGCTCGACCAGAACCCGCAGGATGCGGCTCTGGCTCTCGCGGGGCATGTCGCCCACCTCGTCCAGATAGAGGGTGCCGTTGTGGGCCCGCTCGAACACGCCGATCTTGGAGGGGCGTCCTCCCGCCCCTTCCTCGCCGAAGAGCTCCACGTCCAGGCGTTCGGGCGTCATGCCGGCCGCCGAGATGGCGACGAATTCGGAGCGGGCGCGGGGGCTGCCGTCGTGAATCTGGCGGGCCACCAGCTCCTTGCCCGACCCGGGCGGGCCGGCGACCAGAACACGGCTGTTGGCCGGGGCCACCTTGGAGATGGTGGAGCGCAGCTGCTGGGCCGCGTTGGACGACCCGATCAGGCCCTTGGGCACGAAGGCCCGGGCGCGCAGGCGACGGTTCTCGCGTTTGAGGGTCGAGGCTTCCAGCGCCCGCTCGACCACCAGCACCAGCCGGTCGGACTTGAAGGGCTTCTCCAGGAAGTCATAGGCGCCGCGCTTGAGCGCGCTGACAGCGGTCTCGATGTTGCCGTGGCCCGAGATCATGACCACCGGCAGATCGGCGTCCAGCTCCATGACCAGGTCGAGCAGCTCCAGCCCGTCCATGCCGCCGCCCTGCATCCAGATGTCCAGAACCAGCAACGAGGGCTTCCTGCCCTTGATGGCGGCCAGGGCTTCTTCAGAGTTGGACGCGGTGCGCACCGCGTGGCCCTCATCCTCGAGCAGGCCGGAAACCAGATCGCGGATGTCGGCCTCGTCATCGACGACCAGGACGTCGGCGCCGCCAGGTGTGACTCGCATGTCGCCTCTCTATCGTTGCGACGCCGGGGGGGCGTCCGATGGGGTTGAGTTCTGAAGGGGGAAGATCATGCAGAAGCGCGCGCCCTTCAGGTCCTGCGCGTCCGCCAGCTTCAGTTCGCCGCCGTGGTCCTCACAGATGCGCTTGACGATGGCCAGGCCCAGGCCAGTGCCCTTCTCGCGAGTGGTGACGTAGGGCTCGGTCAGACGGTCGCGATCCTTTTCCGGCAGGCCGACGCCGTCATCCTCGATGATGAAAGTGGCGCGGCCGTCCTCGACCTCCAGCACGGCCGACACGCCGCCGTCTGCCTTGCGGCCCTGGGCGCGGGCGGCGGCCACGGCCTCCCCGGCGTTCTTGAGCAGATTGGCCAGGGCCTGGCCGACCATGCGGCCGTCGCAGCTGATGACGGCGTCAGACAGCGGCTCGGTCATGTGAACGGCCACCTCGGGATCGGCCACGCGCTGGGCGAACACGGCCTGACGCAGCAGCTCCGCGGGGTCCTCTGGCGCGAAACGGGGCGCGGGCATACGGGCGAAGGACGAGAACTCGTCCACCATGCGGCCGATGTCGCCCACCTGCCGGATGATGGTCTCGGTGCAGCGATCGAAGGTCTCGACATCGTCGGCCACCTGGGACCGGTACTTGCGGCGCAGACGCTCGGCCGAGAGCTGGATCGGCGTCAGGGGATTCTTGATCTCGTGGGCGATGCGGCGGGCCACGTCCTTCCAGGCGGCGTTGCGCTGGGCCGTGACCAGTCGGGTGATGTCGTCGAAGGTCAGCACCATCTCGCCGCCCAGCCCGCCCTCGACCCGCACCCGCAGGCGCAGGGTCTCGCCGTCGCGGGTGACGTCGATCTCTTCGTCCACGCGGGCCTCGCCGCGCGCGACCAGATCACCCAATTCGGGCGCGACCTTGGCCAGAGGTTTGCCCAGAACCTTCGGCTCCTGAATCGACAGAAGCTGGGTGGCGCTTTCGTTGATGGCCGAGATGCGGCCCTTCTTGTCCAGGCCGATGACGCCGGCGCTGACGCCGGACAGCACGGTTTCGATGAACAGGCTGCGGGCCTGGGCGTCTTCACTGGCGGCGCGCAGGGCCTCCTGCTGCATCTGCAGGTCGCTGGTCATGCGGTTGAAGGCGCGCGAGAGGACCGCGATCTCCTCCGGGTCGGCGCTGGAATCCACCCGCGCCGTCAGGTCGCCCTCGGCCACCCGGTCCGCCGCCTGGACGAGACGGGCCACCGGACGGGCGATGGCGTTGGCCGCTGACAGGCCGAGCCACACCGCGCCCACCAGCACCAGCAACGCCGTCTCCACATAGCTCAGGGCGAACGCGGCCTGGATGCGGGCCCGGCTTTCCTCGGCCTCGCGGTAGGCCTCGATGGAGTCCTGGCTGGTGTTCATCTGGGCGATCAGACCGGGCGCCAGGGGCCGCACCACATAGAGATAGGCGTCGCCGTACTCCGGCAGCGGATACAGGATGCGGATGACGTCGGGATTCTGGGTCGCCTCAACCGCCGCGTCCTGGCCCGCCGCCGCCACTGCGATGGCGGTGCTCGGCGGAGCCAGATAGGGCGGCGCGCTCGCCGTTTCGCCGCGGGCCAGCACCTCGCCCTCACCGTTCAGGATATAGATGGCCGGGTAGCCGAAGAACTCGGCCATCTGGGTCAGGGCGTTGGAGAACTGGATGCGGTTGGGGAACACCTGCCGCACCGGCCCGCCCAGTTCGTTCGACATGGTCGAGAGGTCGCGCTCCATGTCCGTCTGCACGTCCAGCACATAGGCCCGGCCGATGGAGGCTCCGTTCTCGACGGCGGCGCGCACATTATTGCTGAACCACTGGTCCACGCCCCGGTTGACCAGCACGCCGAAGGCCACCGCGATCAGGATGGCCGGCGCCACGGCCACCAGCGAGAACAGGGTGACGAAGCGCAGGTGCAGACGTGCGCCGGCGTCACGCACCCGCTCGCGCGCCAGATCAAGCACTCGCAGGCCCACCACCAGAGCCAGGAAGGCGATCAGGACCAGATTGGCCAGAAGGATGACCAGCACCGCCTGGCTGGCCGCCGCCTGGGCGCCGCCCCGGCCGGAATCCACGCCCGGCGCGGCCGCCACCAGCCACACGCCCGCCCCCGTCACGAGAGCCGCGACCGCGTACGCCACCCAGAACAAGGCCCGCCCACGGTTCTGAAGCGTCCAGCCCCACAAGGCGTGCAGCCGCCCGGAGGCCGGTTCGGCCTGGGGCAGATCAAGGCCGCTGTCGGTGGGCGCGCGGTCAGTCATTGTTCAAGATTAGGCTGCGCTGTGGCCTGAAATCAACACAAATGTTGCTGAATTACGCCACTAGACGAACGTCAGGCCGCGACCACAGGTCGGCGAGGGCCGTCTCCACCGCTTCCGGCGTCTCCAGGCGACACAGGCGGGCCTTGGCGTGACGACGCTCCAGCGGACAGCCGGGCCACGGCGCCTGCTCCACGTACCAGCCCAGATGCTTGCGGAACATCTTCAAGCCCAGGCCCTCGCCATAGAAGGCCAGGGTCTGGCGGAAATGATCGAGCACAATGGCCAGGCGCAGCGCCGCGTCCGGCTCGGCAGTCGCCGGATCGCCGTTCAGGGCCGCGTCCAGATGGGCCGCCAGCCAGGGGCGTCCATAGACCCCGCGCCCCAGCATAAGGGCGTCGGCGCTGGACGCCGCCAGCGCCGCGCGGGCGTCGTCAGGGGTCAGTATGTCGCCGTTGACGATGACCGGGATGGAGACCGCCGCCTTGACCTCGCCCACAGCGCTCCAGTCCGCCTGGCCGGTGTAGAACTGCTTGCGGGTGCGGCCGTGGACGGTGACCGCCTGAACCCCGAGGGCCTCGGCCCGGCGGGCCAGCTCGGGCGCGTTGCGGCTGGCGTCGTCCCAGCCCAGGCGCATCTTGACGGTGACGGGGCGCGTGGTGGCCTTCACCACCGCCTGGATGATGTCGCAGGCCAGATCCAGATCGCGCATCAGGGCCGAGCCGGAGGCCACGCCCGTGACCTCCTTGGCCGGACAGCCATAGTTCAGGTCGATGATGTCGGCCCCCGCGCGCTCGGCCATGGCGGCGCCCTCGGCCATGCGGCCCGGGTCGCGGCCCACCAGCTGGATGACCGTCAGGGGCAGGCCCTCGCCCACCGCGGCGCGGCGCACCACGTCGGGCCGGGCCCGGGCCAGCTCGGCGGCGGCGACCATCTCGGTGGCCACATAGGGCGCGCCCAGCGCGGAGGCCACGCGCCGGAACGGCAGGTCCGTGATGCCGGTCATGGGCGCGGTCAGCACCCGGCCGGGCACGGTGACGTCGCCGATCTGAAGCTTGCCGTTCATGGCGGTGATCTAGAGGCTAAGGCCCGCGCGGTCCATCAGGGCGCGGAAATCCGCCGGAAGCGGCGCCTCGACCGTGAGAGTTTCACCCTCGGGATGGGGGAAAGTCAGCCTGGAGGCATGCAGCATCAGGCGCGGCGCCGCGCCGCCGGAAAAAGTCAGGGCCCCGCCATAGCGGGCGTCGCCCACCAGGGGCCGCCCGATGTGCGCCATGTGCACACGCAGCTGATGCATGCGCCCGGTCATGGGCTCCAGCTCGATCAGGGCGCCCTGATCG
>NZ_JADWOW010000045.1:0-79601 GCF_015767455.1 Brevundimonas sp. BAL450 | reverse complement strand
CGGCGTGCGTGAGCCGCTCAACCGGCGCGCCACCATCGACATCAACTTCTAAGGGCCAAACCCTCCCGGCTTCGGCCGGGAGGGACGCTCCTGAAGATGTCGACGGCCATCGGCCAAGACTTCAAAACGCCCGCCCGGCTCCCGCCAGGCGGGCGTTTTTCATGGACGGGCCGTGTAACGGCATGGGTCCGGCCTCGCTGGGCCGGGACGGAGAAAACATCCGTATACAGCTGAAATTATTAGGGTTTCGGCACAGATTGCGGACGCCTTAACCCCCGCTTAATGTTGCTGCACTGCAACACATCGCGCCCTGTCACAAAACCGAAGCGTATCTGTCTTCCGAGTGTCGGGAGTGAGGCCTAAACGGCGCCTATCCATCATGGCCGTACGCATCACTTCGCCCGCCGGGCGTCGCGCGGCCGCAGAGAGGGGATACTCTGAGAATGAGACTCAACCATCTGGCCTACGGCGCCTCCGCCGTCGTCATCGCCCTGGCGGCGGCATCCGCCGCCTCCGCTCAGTCCACCGGCACTCTCGCCGTCGAAGGCACGACCGAAGTCGAGGAAGTGGTCATCACCGGCGTGCGCGGTCCGCGCTCGCTGGCCGGCGCCATCGTCGCTGAACAGGAGCCCAAGTCGCGCTCCACGATCACGCAGGAATATATCGGCAGCCAAGCCGCCGGTCAGAGCATCCTGAACACGATCAATCTGATTCCGGGCGTCAACTTCACCAATAACGATGCTTACGGCTCCTCGGGCGGCGACATCACCATGCGCGGCTTTGACGCCGCCCGCATCTCGCTGACCGCTGACGGCATCCCGCTGAACGACACCGGCAACTACGCCATCTACTCCAACCAGCAGCTTGATCCCGAACTGATCGAGCGCGCCGGCGTGAACCTGGGCACCACTGACGTGGACAGCCCGACGGCCTCGGCCACCGGCGGCACGATCAACTACGTCACGCGCCGTCCGTCGCGCGACCCCGGCCTGATCGTTCAGCCGTCGGTTGGCGGCGAAAACTACGGCCGCATCTTCGCGCTGGTCGAAACCGGCGAATTCGGCCCCTGGGGCACCCGCGCCTGGGCGTCCGTCTCGCGCACCGAGTATGATCACTTCAAGGATCCGGGCGGCATCGAGAAGACCCAGTACAACGGCCGCATCTACCAGCCGCTGGGCGATAACGGCGACTTCGTCTCGCTGGTCGGCCACTACAACGAGAACCGCAACAGCTTCACGCGCCGCGTGACCCTGGCGCAGTTCGAACAGGGCATCGCCTACGATCAGTCCAATACCCTGCAGGCGTCCTTCACGGCTATCAATCCGTCGAACACCGGCAACATCCGTGGTCAGTCGCGCTTCACCCTGGGCGACAGCCTGACCCTGACGGTCGACCCCTCGTTCCAGTACGTCCTGGCCAACGGCGGCGGCACCCAGACGATCAACGAAACCGACCCCCAGATCCGCGGTAACAGCGGCGCTGCGGGCGTTGACCTTAACGGCAACGGCGTGATCGGCGATACGGTGGTTCTGCACCGCCCGAACAACACCCAGACCCACCGTTATGGCGTGACCAGCTCGCTGATCTGGCAGCCCAACGAAAACAATCAGGTGCGCGCTGCTTACACCTACGACCGTGGCGATCACCGCCAGACCGGTGAGATGGGCTTCCTGGACGACTCGGGCCGCCCGGTTAACGTGTTCGCCGGCCGCAAGGGCCCGCGGGTGGAGCTGCCGGACGGCACCATCCTGCGTCGCCGTGACCGTCAGTCCTACGCGATCCTGAACCAGATCGCGCTGGAGTACCGGGGAACGTTCCTGAACGACACCGTCGACCTGCTGCTGGGTGTCCGCGCTCCGTTCTTCGACCGCGAACTGAACAACTACTGCTACCAGCGGGACACGTTCAACGCGTACTGCACCACCCAGACCCCGACGGAGACCAACGCTGACGGTGAAGTCCGCTTCCCCGCCTCGGCGCTGAACCCCGGCGGAAACGCCTGGTACGGTGTGCCGCGCTCGTTCGAGAAGTCGTACGAAGCCGTTCTGCCGAACCTTGGCGTGAACTGGCGCTTCGCTCCGAACCACACCCTCTACGGCAGCTACGCCGAAGGCTTCTCTGCCCCGCGCACCGATGACCTGTACGACCGCGTCATCCCGAACCCGGAGCCGGAAACCACCGACTCCTACGACCTGGGCTATCGCTACCAGTCGGGTTCGCTGATCGCCTCGGTGGCCATCTGGCGCACGGACTACGCCAACCGCATCGTCCGCACCTACGACGAAGCGGCTGACCTGTTCCTGACCCGCAACGTCGGCGACGTGACCCTGCAAGGTGTCGACGGTCAGATCGGCTTCTCCCCGATCGACGCCCTGACCCTGTACGGCTCCTTCACCTACACCGACAGCGAAGTTCAGAACGACCTGCCCAGCAGCGGCGGCGTCTTCATCCCGACCGCGGGCAACCAACTGGTCGAGACCCCTGACTGGCAGTTCGGCTTCCGCGCTGACTATGAAATCGGCGACTGGAACCTGGGCCTGCAAGGCAAGTACGTCGGTGAGCGTTACTCCAACGACATCAACACCGAAGTGGCCCCCGACTACACCGTCTGGGACATGGATGTCCGCTACCGCCTGAACGGCCTGGGAACCAACTCCTGGCTGCAACTGAACGTGATCAACCTGCTCGATGAGGAATATCTGGCCGATATCTCCACGTCGACGTCGGGCACGGCCCAGTATCAGGTCGGCGCTCCGCGCACCGCCATGCTGACCCTGCGCGCCGCCTTCTAAGGCCGCAGACAGCACTGAGGATAAGGGCGGGCCTTCGGGTCCGCCCTTTTTCTTTGGGCGCGGTGCAGGTTGAATGAGGCGTCGGGCGTGGCTATCTGCGCGCGCCGCCCTTTTCGCGTTTCAGGACCTCGCCATGACCGTCATTCCCGCCGAGTGGAGCCCGCACCGCGCCATGTGGGTCGGCTGGCCCAGCCACGGCGAGCTGTGGGAGGACAACCTCGAACCGGCCCAGGCCGAGGTCGAGGCTCTGGTCCGCGCCCTGGCCGGCCCGGGCCGCGAGCAGGTGCGGCTGCTGGTGGGCAAGGCCGGGGCGCTGGATGACGCCCGCGCCCGCTTCGCCGACGTGGCGAACGTCGAGGTGGTGGACGGCCGCTTCGGCGACATCTGGCTGCGCGACACGGGACCGATCTTCAACGCGGACGGCGTCGCCAACGCCTTCGAGTTCAACGGCTGGGGCGGCAAGTACGAACTGGAGCACGACGACACCGTGGCGGTTCAGATCGCCGCCCACGCCCGCGCGGCCCTGACGCCCCACGCCTTCATCCTCGAGGGCGGCGCCGTGGATCACGACGGCGCCGGTACGATCCTGACCACCCGCCAGTGCGTGCTGAACCCCAACCGCAACGCCGACTGGGACGAGGCGACGGCCGGGACCGCGCTGGCCGGGGCGCTGGGCGCCCGCAAGGTGCTGTGGCTGGGCGACGGCTTGTTCAACGACCACACGGACGGCCACGTGGACAATCTGGCGCGCTTCGTGGCGCCCGGCGTGGTCGCCTGCCCCGTGGCCTGGGGGACGAAGGACCCCAACGCCGACGTCTATGACGCCGCCGCCCGCGATCTGGCCGCCATGACCGACGCTGACGGAAACGCCATCCGCGTCCTGCGCATCCCGTCGCCCGGCCTGGTCGTGGACGAGGACGAGAAGGTCGTCCCCGCCAGCCACATGAACTTCCTGATCGCCAACGGCGCGGTGATCGTGCCCACCTATGGCGACGACACCGCCGCCGGCCTGGCCTGCAAGGCCCTGGCCGAGGTGTTCCCCGACCGCGAGATCATTCCCCTGCCGTCCCTCGCCATCCTGTCCGGCGGCGGATCCTTCCACTGCATCACCCAGCAGGAGCCCGCCTGATGCCCCGCACGATCAGTGTCGCCGCCATCCAGACGTCCTACGGAACGGACATGGATGCGAACATCAAGAAGACCGTGGCGTTCGTGCGCGAGGCGGCGTCCAAAGGCGCGCAGGTGATCCTGCCGTCCGAGCTGTTCCAGGGCCCCTATTTCTGCGTCACCCAGGAGGAGGACTGGTTCGCCACCGCCTATCCCTGGCGCGAGCATCCGTGCGTGACTGCCCTGGCCCCGGTGGCCAAGGATCTGGGCGTGGCCATCCCCGTCTCCATCTTCGAGCGCGACGGGCCGCACTATTACAACTCGCTGGTCATGCTGGACGCCGACGGCGAGGCGCTGGGGCTTTATCGCAAGAGCCATATCCCCGACGGGCCCGGCTATCAGGAGAAGTACTATTTCCGCCCCGGAGACACCGGGTTCCGCGTCTGGAACACCCGCTTCGGCAAGGTGGGCGTCGGCATCTGCTGGGACCAGTGGTACCCGGAAACGGCGCGGGCCATGATGCTGATGGGGGCCGAGGTGCTGATGTATCCCACCGCCATCGGGTCCGAGCCCCACGACCCCTCGCTGGACACCGCCGAGCCGTGGCGCCGCGCCATGCAGGGCCACGCCGTGTCCAACGTCGTACCGGTGGTGGGCGCCAACCGCACCGGCCACGAGCAGGTCACCGAGGCGGGGCAGACCTTCTATGGTTCGTCCTTCATCGCCGACCACCGGGGCGATCTGGTGGAGACCCTGGGCCGTCATGACGAGGGCGTGCTGGTGCACGAATTCGATCTGGATTTCCTGGACCGGCACCGCGCCGCCTGGGGCTTCTTCCGCGACCGCCGCACGGATCTCTACGGCGCCCTGACCGGCAAGCCGGCCTAGAAGCCGCGCTCGACCCGGTTGTCGCGGACCAGATTGCCGGTGGCGCCGTCGCCATCATCCTGACTGCTGCCGAAGGGATGACCGGCGTCGGCGTCGCAGTAGCGACGGTCTCCCTCGCGCGACCCGACCACCACGGCGCGCGCCGGGCCGAACCATGAGGCGTGGAAGGTGTTGCCGGTGATGCGGTTGTTCGACGGCGTCTGATGCCGGACGATCCCGTCCTCGCCGCAGTTGCGATACAGGAACACTCCGCCCCGGTTGGTCAGGCCGCCCTCGCTGAGGGCGATGGTGTTGCCCGTGATGACATTGCCCGCCGAGCCGTCGACCGCGATGACCTCCCGGTCCGTGCGAACGGCGATGATGTTGTCGCTCAGCACGTTCAGGCCGCTCTCGGCGTCCAGATAGATGGCCGTGGACACCGAACGCCCTTCCAGCCGCGACCCGGTCAGGCTCAGGCCGGTGACGCCGGGGCCCACATAGAGCGGGATGGAGCCCGTGCCGGTAATTCTCACATCCTCCAGACGCACGCTCGTCGGCGCGGCGGCCTGCAGGCGGTGGGTGTGGTCGGCACGGTATGAGGACCGGCGCAACTCGTCCATCCGCTGGCCCGCGCCGACGCCCCAGACCCGGATCGCGCCGTGCACATGACAGCCCTGGATCAGGATGTTGCGCGGGCGGCTCCAGTGTCCGTCGCGCCGCGACCAGATGGCGATGGTTGGGGTGCGGGTGGTGGTCGCCTGACCCGCGCGCCCGATCACCGCCCCGTCACAGATCAGCCCCGCGCCCGACGCCTCCGCCCCCTCGATCAGCACGCGCCGCGTAACCTGATCGCCCGGGCCAAGCCGCGCCCGGCACGTCAGGCGCACCGGCGGATCGTCATGGGTTCCGGGCGCCAGAAGGGCCGTCGTCTCCTCAGTCGAACAGGATCGCGCCGGCGGCTCGGCCGCGAGCTGCAGGGAGATCAGGGCGACGAGCAGGGTCAGGATGGGGTCTGCCCGAGGGCGATGCGCTCCGCCGCGCAGCCGGGGTTGAGCCGCCCGAAGGTGCGCGCCTGGGCCACCTCAACGCGGGCGGCGGCCAGATCGGCCTGATAGTCCGGCGTCGCCCGCACGGCCGCGAACAGCGCCTCGCCCAGCGCCTGCCCCGCCGCCACGTCGGACGGATAGTGCAGGGCGCAGACCACGCGGCTGACGCCGATCTCGTCGCCGATGCGGATCAGGGCCTCGGCCTGATCGGGCGCGACCTCGGCCATGATGCGGCCCCACAGGGCGCCGACCGTGGCGTGGCCGGACGGGTGCGAGGCGCTGGTCCTGAGATCGCCATCCACCCGGATGCAGGCGCGGCGCGCGGGATCATCGGCGATCGGGCGGGCGCGAAAACCCACCGCCTTGGCGGCGTTGGAGGCGACCGATGCATCCCGCAGCGACCGGCCCAGCAGGCGCACCAGCGCCGGGGGCGGATCGTCGGCAAGCCGGGTGTTCAGCGGACAGTCGAAATGCTGGACCGCCAGCGCGGGGCGCACCTCCGCATGGGTCTGAGCCAGACGCCAGCGGTCGCTGTCCTCCAACCCCGTCCAGCGCAAGGACTCCCGTTGATCCGCCGTCGCTTCGGACGACCCGGCCGTTACGGGCGGGGGAACCGCCGACACCAGTGACGCCAGCGTATCGGGGGCCAGGTACGGCTGCGGCGTCTGCGCGGGCGCTTCGACACGGGAAGGCGCAGGAAAGGACGCATTGACGGAACAACCGCCCGCCAGCAACGCAGCGGTGATCGCCCCAGCGAGCAGGCGACCTCGCCTCATCCCCCGGCGCTCCAGACCAGCTGTACCGACGTTCCGCCATCCTCGGCAGGCGTCGCGAAGACCGACAGATTGCCCCCGTCGGCGGTGGAATGGGCGCCATAAGCGCGTGCGTCGCCCTGGTTCATGGCCATGACCGACGCCAGGCCCTCGGCCTCGGCGCGGTTCCGATGGAAAGCGATCACTTCATCGGGCGACGCGGTGGTGACATAGGTCACGATGCCGCCCGCTCCAGCCTCGTTTTCGGCCGGGGCCGCATCCTCGTCAATCACGCCGCCGGGATAGATGACCGCGAAGGCCGGGGCGTCGGGAGCCGCCAGACGCGCGTCGGCATCGGCCAGGATCGCCGCCTCTGCGGAGGCTGCCGGTGTCGCCGTATCTTCGGCGGCTGTCGCCTCGCTTCCGGCGGCGGTTTCACCCTCAGCGCTCGCCTCGGGCTCCGCCTCGGGTGATTCAGGATCACCGCCGCCGCAGGCGCTCGCGCCGAACAGGACAAGGGCGGCAAGGCCCAGGCTCAGACGCCTCATGAAGACCGTCCTCTATCAATACGGGGGCTACCGTGGCGCATCGTCGTGAGCCGGGCAAGCGGATCATGATCAACCGGTGGCGGCGTCCGCATCATCTCCGGGCCCGCCCCTGCGGCCGGTGTTCCGCACAGCACCGGCGGCGTCCTGGTCACCCTCGTCCTCAGCGGCGGCCATGCCTTCCGTGGTCAGGACACGATCGATGGTTTCCTGATCAGGATCGATGTCGGAACCGGACGCCGAGCCGCCCCGCAGCGACCCCGCTCGGGTGTCCGACCCGCCGTTGGTTCCTGTCAGGGCTTTATCCAGGGTTTCCGTCAGATGGTCCGGAGTACGGCCCAGGTCGGGTTTCTCGCCGTGATCAGAGGGCTGTTTTGTCGTCTCATCGTTCATGAGAATTCTCCTGTAACGACTCAAAGCGCGGTCGCCGCGACGGTTCCGCGTGGGCGCAAGGTTGCGTCCTTTTCACGCCGTCCCCTGAAAATGTCATGCTAGGCTCGACCCAGGGTTCATTCTGCGTGGGGTTTTTCGTGATCGCCAAATCCGCTTCATCTGTTCGTCTGCTCGTCGGCTGTTCGGTTCTCAGCCTCATGGCCGCCGGGGCTGCGGTCGCTCAGGACGCCCCGATCGTGCAGCCCGGCGCGCCCGGCCAGGCGCCGCGCGCCCTGACCGCTGAGGAGGCGACCCGCATCGCCGACAACCGCTTTTCAGCCGACGATGTGCGCTTCATGCAGGACATGATCCACCACCATCATCAGGCGACAGAGATGGCGACTCTGGTGGCGGACCGCACCAACACTCCAGCAATCATCGAGGTGGCCGGACGCATCACCGCGTCACAGGCCGACGAGATCACCTTCATGCGTGACTGGCTGATGGACAGGGGGCAGGACGCGCCCGACCCGTCTGCTCACACCATGGCCGGTCACGGCCAGCACGGCGGACATGGAGCGGCCCACGCGCACATGACCATGGCGGGCATGGCCACCCCCGAGCAGATGGCCGAACTGGCCGCCGCCAGCGGCCCGGCCTTTGACCGCCTGTTCCTGGACCTGATGATCGCCCACCATGCGGGCGCGGTGGAGATGGTGGGCGACCTGCTGGGCCGGTCGGGTTCGGCCTATGACCCGGTGCTGTTCGAGTTCGTGAGCGACGTCACAAACGAACAGCAGGCCGAGATCACCCGCATGACGGCCCTGGCGCGCGGCCTGACCGATGATCCGCGCTCAAGCCTGACGCCTGGCTTCCGCGATGCGGGCGAGGCCGCCAGCAATATGACGCTGGTCGCCAGCCTGCCCAAGCCCGCCGGCTTCTATGACCCCTCCAACCCCGCCGGCCTGCCGCCCCCGATCCCGTCCGAGGATGAGGCCGCCGAAGGCGAGCGCGGCGAGGAGACCCCGGGCCGCTTCGGCCGGCGTGGGCCTTTCCTCAGCTTCGCCAACACCGACCTGGCCTTCTCGGGCGACCTGATGGCCGTGGGCAACTACCACGGCATCAACCTTTACCGGATCGGCGAGGCCGAGCCCCAGCTGATCAGTTCGCTGGTTTGCCCCGGCGGGCAGGGCGACGTCTCCATCGTCGGCGATCTCCTCCTCATGTCGGTGGAGCAGTCCACCGCCCGCGTCGACTGCGGTCGCGAGGGCATCAGCGAGGACGTCAGCCCCGACCGCTTCCGCGGTCTGCGCATCTTCGACATCAGCAACCCGGTGCGCCCCGTTCAGGTGGGCCAGGTCCAGACCTGCCGCGGTTCTCACACCCATTCGGTGGTGTCGTCCGACGAGCGGTCGATCATCGTCTACAACTCGGGCACATCGTCGGTGCGCGATGATGAGGAGCTGGCCGGCTGCGTCGTCGGCCTGCCCGGCGATCCGCGCACGGCCCTGTTCAGCATCGACGTGATCGAGATCCCGGTGGCGGATCCGTCGCGGTCCCGCATCGTCGACAGCCCCCGCGTCTTCGCCGACGACGAGACGGGCGTGGTGGCCGGCCTGTGGCAGGGCGGCGATCACGGCGAGGGCACCCAGCGCACCAGCCGCACCGACCAGTGCCATGACATCACCGTCTTCCCGTCCGCGAACCTGGCGGCGGGCGCCTGTTCGGGCAACGGCATCCTGCTGGACATCAGCGACCCGCGCGCGCCGCGCCGGATCGATGCGGTCAATGACCCGGGCTTCGCCTACTGGCACTCGGCCACCTTCAACAACGACGGCACCAAGGTGCTGTTCACCGACGAGTGGGGCGGCGGTTCGCGGCCGCGCTGCCGCGTTCAGGATCCCGTGACGTGGGGCGCCAACGCCTTCTACGATATCGTTGACGGTCAGCTGGAACAGCGCGGCTACTTCAAGCTGCCCGCGCCCCAGACGGAGCAGGAGAACTGCGTCGCCCACAACGGCTCCATTGTGCCGGTGCCGGGCCGCGATATCTTCGTTCAGGCTTGGTACCAGGGCGGCATCTCGGTGATCGACTTCACAGATTCCGCCAATCCGGTCGAGATCGCCTGGTTCGACCGCGGTCCAGTGGACGGCGAACACTCCATCCTGGGCGGCTACTGGTCCACCTACTGGTACGATGGCCGCATCTACGGCACCGAGATCGTGCGCGGTCTGGACGTGCTGACCCTGCAGCCCAGCGAGCATCTGTCCGAGGCGGAAATCGCGGCGGCCGGTCTTGCCGACCAGGGCGGGACCTTCAATCCGCAGCAGCAGTTTCCGGTGAGCTGGCCTGACCATCCGGTCGTCGCCCAGGCCTATGTGGATCAACTGGCCCGCGCCGAGGCCATGTCGGCCGATCAGGCCGCCCGGCTGATGGAGGCCCTGACCCAGGCCACGGCGCGCATCGATGCCGGCGGCTCGGACGCGGCTCTGGCCGGAACGCTCCAGCAGCTTGCGGCGGGACTCAGCGTCAACGGCGAAGCCGAGCGTGCGGCGGCGCTGCGCGAAACCCTGGATGGCGTGGCCGGCCGCCTTCGCTAGAGGCGCGCTCCGGAAAGAGAAAAGGCCCCGGCGCGAACCGGGGCCTTTTTGCTTCTTAAGCGAACAGCTTGTTCCAGCGTCGCTTCTCGCGGTTCTTCCAGGCGCCCCGATGATAGGCGTCTGAGCCGATCAGCGGCACCACCGTTGTGGCCTCGGCGAACACCATCTGCTCGTGGGTGGTCTGGACCTTGCCCCACGAGGCGGCCTCCTTGAGCGTGGAGGACGAACAGGCGCCGTCGCGAACGTCGGCCACGGTGATCTGCACGGCGTATTTGTGCATCTCGGCCTCGACGCCGAGGATCTCGGCGCAGACCACGGTGTCCTGGGCGAAGTTCTTGGGCACCCCGCCGCCGACCATGAACAGGCCGGTCACGCCGGCGGCGATCTTGATGTCGGTCAGTTCGCGGAAGTCGGCGATGGCGTCCAGCATCATGTAGGGCTGGCCGGCGGCCGCGCGCTCCTTCTGGTGCTTGACCAGACCGAAGCCGGCCGAGGAATCCACGAACGCCGGGCAGAAGATCGGCACGCCTTCTTCGTAGGCGGTCTGGATCAGGCTGCCTTCCTTCTTGGCGTTGCCCTCCGACAGCCACTTGCCCATCTCCCAGATGAACTCACGGCTGGAATAGCCGCGCGGCTCCAGCCGGTTGGCGATCTCCAGGATGGTGTGATCGCAGGCCTGAAGCTCTTCTTCGTCGATGTAGGTGTCGTAGATGCGGTCGATGTAGTTCTCGCGCAGCACGTTGTCGTCCACCTCGCCGGCGGCCTGGTAGTGCTTGAAGCCCAGCGCCTCGAAGAAATCCATGTCGACGATGGAGGCGCCGGTGGCGACCACGGCGTCGACCATGCCGAACTTCACCATGTCGCGGTACACGTGCATGCAGCCGCCGGCCGAGGTGGAGCCCGCGAGGATCAGCCACGGCGAGCAGTCCTTGTCCTCGATGGCCATGTTGAAGATGTCGGCGGCCCGGGCCGTGTCTCGGCTGGAGAACGACATCTTGCGCATGGAATCGATGATCGGCCGCGCGTCGAAGGACGTGATGTCCACGTGCTCGACGGTGTTCTGGAGCAGTTGGGCTTTCTGGTTCGACTGAACAGGAGCGTTCATAGCAAGGGTTTCCCTTTGGTTTGAGCGCCCGTCGTCAAGAGAAGCAGCGGCCCGGACGGAGCGACGGGCCGCTGCTCAATAGAATGCATAAGTGACGGTTTAGCGCCGCGACTTCTTGCGTTGACCCGCCTTGCCCTTGGGCCGGCTGAAGCGAACCACCTTGCGGGCGGTCTCTTCCGCCGTGGTGCGCACGGTGGGGATGGAGCGCGGGGCCAGACCATACAGCGAGGCCATGGGGGCGTCCTCGACCGCGGCGATGTCGTGCACGCCGTAGCCGTTGAAGCCCGTGGACATGGCCACGCCGTAAGCGCCCAGCATGCCGATCTCGATGTAGTCGCCTTCGCGTACATCGGCGGGCAGATAGAACGGCCCAGGCATGTGGTCGATGGAATCGCAGGTCGGGCCGTAGAAGCGGAAGGGCTTCAGTTCACCCGCGCTGTCGCCGTCCCGCACCAGCTTGACCGGGAAGGGCCAGCGCGAGTGCGTCGCGTCGAACAGCGAGCCGTAGGAGCCGTCGTTCAGATAAAGGGCGTCGCCCTTTCTCAGCTCGACCTGACACAGGATCGAGGACGATTCCGCCACCAGCGCGCGGCCCGGCTCGCACCACAGCTCGGTGGTTTCCGAAACCGGCATCTCGTTGAAGCCGCGATGGATGGCGTCGGCGTATTCCTGCATGTCCGGCGGGACCATGCCCGGATAGACCGACGGGAAGCCGCCGCCCACGTCGACGATGTCCACGAACACGCCGGCGCGGCTGATGGCGCGGCCAACCTGGGCCATGGCCGCCTCGTAGGCCGAGGGACGCATGCACTGCGAACCCACGTGGAACGAGACGCCCATCAGGCCGTCCACCGTCGCCTGGCGCACGGCCAGCAGCAGCGACGGCGCATCGTGCGTCGCCACGCCGAACTTGCCCGACAGGGTATAGGCCGCGCCGTCGGCGGAGACCGCCATGCGCACCATCAGGTTCAGATCCTTCGCGCCGCCTGTGGCGTCGAGAATTTTCTGCAGCTCGTCATGGCTGTCCAGCGCGAAGGTGCGGACGCCGTGGTCGAAATAGGCCTTGGTGATGGCCGACCGGCCCTTGACCGGGTGCATGAAGGCCAGGCGCGCGGTGGCGCTGACCGAACGCACCAGTTCGATCTCGGAAAGGGAAGCCACGTCGAACGCGGTGACGCCCGCCTCGATCAGGGTCTCGATGACCCACGACGAGGGGTTCGCCTTTACCGCGTAAAAGACTTCGGCCTTCAGATTGTCCTGGAACCAGCGTGCCGCTACGGAAACAGAGCGCGGCCGCACAAGTGCGACGGGACGCTCGGGGGACCGCTCACGGACCAGGTCCAGGGGCATATGGTACGTGCGCAATTCACGTAACCCCCTGATGATTGTTAACCCAGACCGGCGTTAGCGGCGCAAGCATAAGGACCTACGGGGTCCGCCGGAATGCGCGACATAGGGTTCGTGGGCTGTCATGTAAAGTGACAATTTCAGGGCGGGTTCCCATGTTTTTCGGGAGCCGCCCCCTCGCCGGGGCGTTGCAGAGGCGAGGGAGGCTGGTTCATGGACCGATGGTTATTCGCCTGGCGGCGGCTTAAAGGCCGTCTCTGGTTCCGCGCTGCGCTCTACGCCCTGGTGGGTGTGGCGGCGGCGCTGCTGGCTGTGGTGGGCGCCCCTTGGGTGCCCGAGGACGTGGCCGACCGGTTGGGCGGGGAGTCCGTCGAACAGATATTGACCATTCTGGCCTCAAGCCTGCTGGCCGTGGCCACCTTCTCGCTGGGCGCAATGGTGACGGCCTACACGGCGGTGTCCTCCGCCGCCACACCCCGCGCCGCGTCGCTGGTCACCTCCGACGAAGGCACGCAGAAGTCCCTGGCCACTTTCGTGGGCGCATTCCTTTACGCCATCGTCGGAGTCACAGCGATCAACGCCAACTATTATGGCGCCGAGGGCCGCGCGATCATCTTCCTCGTCAGCCTGTGCGTTGTGGCTCTCGTGGCGTTCCGCCTGCTGGCGTGGATTGACCGACTGTCCAGCCTGGCGCGTGTCGGCCACATCGTGTCGGTGGTGGAGGCGCGCACACATGAGGCCCTGCACGATCGACGGCGGCGCCCGTTCATAAGCGGGCGGGAAGGCGTGCTGAAACAAGGCGCCCTGGTGGCGGCCGGGAGCACCGGCTATGTGCGAAATGTCGATCCTCAGCGGCTCCAGGAGGTGGCAGAGGCGCTGGACTGTGAGGTCCAGGTCATCGCCCCTCCAGGCGCTTTCGTCCGACGCGGGGAGCCGCTTGCACGCATCAGTCTCAAGACGTGCGAAGATGACATCCGCAGGCAGTTCGTTTCGGCCTTTGCGCTCGGCCCAACGCGTTCGTTTGATCAGGATCCCCGCTTCGGCCTGATTGTGCTGGGGGAGATCGCGACCCGGGCCTTGTCGCCCGGCGTCAATGATCCCGGCACGGCCATGCAGGTCATCGGCGTCGGCGTCCGGCTTCTGGACGACTGGGCGCGGACGCCTCCTGACGAGGCCGAGGATCAGGTCTGTTCCCGCATTCTTGCGCCCGATATCGCGGCGCACGACCTGCTCAGCGACGTGATGGACCCGATCGCTCGCCACGGCGTGACCGACCCGGCCGTGATGATCCGGCTGCGAAAGGGGCTGTGGTCTTTGGCCAAAGGCGCCGCCGTCTTCGAGCCCGCCGTGAGGCGCATGGACCAGCATGTGCTGAGCCGGTGCCGCCAGGCGACCGCCTACAAGCCGGACTTCAACACCATCGAAGAGGCCGTCCCCTGACCAAATCCGATAATGCTGCAATGCACAATTGGGTTGCCGCCCAGGGTCCGTCCGGTCCAGTCTGTTGTGCAAGCCGCACGGAGGCGTCATGCCTTTCGACGAGATGACAGGTCATAATGGACCGCCCGAGATCCGGGAGAGCTACCAGGCGCTGGCCCGCTGGCTGGCCGAGGCGCCGCCTGACCTGCTGCAGGCCCGTTCGCGTCAGGCTGAGCTGTTCTTTCGCCGCATGGGCATCACCTTCGCCGTCTATGGCGAGGCGGCGTCCAGCGAACGTCTGATCCCCTTCGATGTGGTGCCGCGCATTATCGGCGCGGCGGAGTGGGCAGGGCTGGAAGCCGGCCTGGTCCAGCGCGTGGGCGCGCTGAACGCCTTTCTAAAGGACATCTACGGCCCCCAGGAGTGTCTGAAGGCCGGCATTATTCCGCCGGAGTTGGTTCTGACCAATCCCTGCTACCGGCCCGAGATGCAGGGCCGCCGTCCGCCGGGCGATATCTGGGTCCATATCGCCGGGGTGGATCTGGTCCGCACCGACGAGGACGGCTTCCACGTGCTGGAGGACAATGTCCGCACGCCCTCCGGGGTCTCCTACATGCTGGAGAACCGCGAGATGATGATGCGGCTGTTCCCGGACCTGTTCGCCGAATATCCGGTGAGGCCGGTGGAGACCTACGCTGACATGCTGCTGGACAGCCTGCGCGCCTGCGCACCGTCGGGGGCGGGGGCTGATCCATGCATCGTGGTGCTGACGCCGGGCCAGTATAATTCAGCCTATTACGAACACTCGTTCCTGGCCGACAAGCTGGGCGTGGAGCTGTGCGAAGGCGCCGACTTGTTCGTGGACGACGGCTTTGTCTTCATGCGCACCACCCAGGGAGCCAAGCGCGTGGACGTGATCTATCGCCGGGTGGATGACGCCTGGCTGGACCCCCTGACTTTCCAGCCGGAATCCGCCCTGGGCGTGCCGGGTCTGATGACCGCCTATCAGGCGGGCACGGTGACCCTGGCCAATGCGGTGGGCACGGGCGTGGCCGACGACAAGGCGGTCTACACCTACATGCCCGAGATCATCCGCTTCTTCACCGGCGAGGAGCCGATCCTTAAGAACGTCCCCACTTGGCGCTGCCGCGAACCCGAGGCCTTGAAGGAAGTGCTGGGCCGGATGGACGAGCTGGTGGTCAAGGAGGTGGGCGGTTCCGGCGGCTACGGCATGCTGGTGGGACCAGCCGCGACGAAGGCCGAGATCGAGGATTTCCGCAAGAAGCTGATCGCCGACCCGGACGACTTCATCGCCCAGCCGACCCTGTCCCTGTCCACGGCGCCGACCCTCGACAAGGGTGAACTGGCCAGCCGCCATGTGGACCTGCGCCCCTTCGTGCTGTCGTCGCCGCAGGGGATCAAGGTGGCGCCTGGCGGCCTGACCCGGGTGGCGCTCAAGGCCGGCTCCCTGGTGGTGAACTCCAGCCAGGGCGGCGGCACCAAGGACACCTGGGTGTTGGAGGACTGATGCTTTCACGGACCGCCGACAGCCTGTTCTGGACCGGCCGCTACATCGAGCGGGCCGACTATCTCGCGCGCATTCTGGAGGCCACCCTGCGCCTGGCCGCCATCCCCACCCGAGAAGGCGCCAGCCAGGGCGTCTGGGCCGGCGCCGTGGGCTCGGCCGGCATGGCCGACGCCTTTGCCGCCCTGGGCGCGACGCCGAACGAACGGTCCGTGCGTGAGTTCCTCGCCTTCGCCCCTGACAATGACTCCTCCATCACCGCCTGCATCACCCGGGCCCGCACCAATGCGCGCTCGGTGCGCACCGCTCTGACAGTGGAGCTGTGGGAGGCCATCAACGGCGCCTGGAACGGCCTGGCGGAACAGGGGCGTCCGACGCGGCGCGACGAGTTCGTCAACTTCCTGGAGTGGGTCAAGACCGTCACCCTCTCGGTTGAGGGCGCCTCGTCGCGAACCATGCTTAGGAACGACGCCTACTGGTTCCTGAAGCTGGGCGCGGCGGTGGAGCGGGCGGACAACACCGCCCGGCTGCTGGACGTGAAATACCACCTGCTGCTGCCCGAGGGCGAACGGGTCGGCGGGCAGCTGGACTATTTCCAGTGGACCACCCTGCTGCGCGAGGTTTCGGCCCTGACGGCCTACCGCTGGGTCTACCGCGACAACGTCAAGCCGTGGCTGGTGGCGGACCTGCTGGTGCTGAACCGCCAGATGCCCCGCTCCCTGGCCAGCTGCCAGTCCGAGATCGTCAGCTGCCTGGAGCTTCTGGCCGCCGACTACGGCCGCCGCGGCCTGTCCCAGCGCATCGCCAACACCCGGCTGATGCAGTTCGAGGAGGCCACCATCGAACGCATCTTCCAGTCCGGCCTGCACGAATACATCCAGGCCTTCCTGGACCAGAACAACCGCCTTGGTCAGGCCATCAGCGAACAGTATCTGAGCTGACCATGCGCATCCGGATCGATCACGCCACCACCTACAGCTACGATCAGGCCGCGCGCTTCATCATTCAGGTGCTGCGCCTGACGCCTCGCTCCTGCGACAGCCAACAGGTGGACCGCTGGCGCATCGAGACCGACGTGGACGCCCGCCTGCGCCAGTCCGAGGACGCCTTCGGCAACATCGTCCACACCCTCTACACCGAACAGCCCGCCGACAGCCTGACCGTGCGCGTGGCCGGAGAGGTCACCACGACCGACACCGGCGGGGTGATGAGCGGCTGGCCCGAACGCCTGTCTCCGCTAGTGTTCCTGCGCGACACTCCCCTGACCACCTGCGACGCCGCCCTGATCGATTTCTCCGAGACCTTCCGCGACAAATCCGGGCTGGAGCAGTTGCACGCTCTCACGGCCGCCCTGCACGAGCGGATCACCTTCGAGGTCGGAGTCACCTCGGCCACCCACACCGCCGCCCAGGCCTTCGCCGAGGGTCGTGGGGTCTGTCAGGATCACGCCAATATCTTCATCGCTGTGGCCCGTCGCCTCGGCGTGCCGGCCCGCTATGTCTCGGGTCACATGGTGCGCATGGACGGCGAAACCGATCAGGAGGCCGCCCACGCCTGGGCCGAGGCCCATGTGGACGGACTGGGCTGGGTGGGGTTCGATCCCGCCAACGGCGTCAGCCCCTCCGAGTCCTATGTGCGGGTCGCCTCCGGCCCCGACTATCTCGGCGCTGCCCCGGTGCGCGGAACCAGCTATGGCGGGGGCGGCGAGCGCCTGAGCGTGAAGCTGGACGTGCGCGATGTCCGTCAGTCCCAGGGCCAGCAGCAGGCCCAGCAGTCCGGCGGCCGCCAGACGGGAGGGCCGCGATGAACGTGGGTCGCATCGCCCTCGAATCGGTTATGGCTGGCTGGGGCTTCGAGTCAGGCGACTATTCATGACCTATTGCGTCGGCATGCTGGTGAACGAAGGCCTGGCCATGATGGCCGACACCCGCACCAACGCGGGGGTCGACAACATCTCATCCTACAAGAAGCTGCATGTGATCGAGACGCCCGGCGAACGGGTCATCGCCTTGGCCACGGCGGGCAATTTGTCGGTGACCCAGACCGCCCTCGCCATGGTGCGCGAAGGCATCCGCATGGCCGACTCGGATGAAGTCGAGACCCTTCACACCGCGCCGACCCTGTTCCGCGCCGCCCAGCTGGTGGGCCATGCGGTCAAGAGCGTGCGCGAGAACATCGCCCCCTCTCTGGAAGCCGAGGCCGTGGACGTCAGCGCCACCGTGCTGATGGGCGGTCAGGTCGCGGGCGGGGCCCTGGGGCTCTACCTGATCTACAGCCAGGGCAATTTCATCGAGTGCGGGGCCGACACGCCCTACATGCAGATCGGCGAATTCAAGTACGGCAAGCCGATTCTGGACCGCGCCCTCACCACCGACACGCCGCTGGACGATGCGGTGAAGCTGGGCTTGATCTCGTTCGACTCCACGGTTCGCTCCAATGTCGCCGTAGGGCCGCCGTTCGATCTGATCACCCTGGAGCGTAACGCCCTCAAGGGCGATCAGCGCCGTATCGAGGCGGAGGATCCCTATTTCCGCGAACTGGGCGCGCGCTGGTCCCAGGCCCTGGCCGAAGCCCACCGGGTCATGCCCACGCCGCCCTGGATGACCGACCGTCCGCCGGGTCTCAAGGCCGTCTGATGGCGCGGGCGTAATCCGTCGCATCCGCCGCACTGGACGCAAACCGGCCCGGCGTGTCATTAACGAGTCATCCGCGCCCGGCAGAAGGGGCGCTTGCCCTTTAGAACACACCCGTTCCAGCAGCCCCCTGACGCGTTCATGAGCTCCCAGATCGCCGCCGTCGCAGATGTGCGCGACGTGTCCAAGACCTATGGCGCGCGTAAGGCGCTGGACGGCGTCACCGTGTCCGTCGCGCCCGGCGAGATGGTGGCCCTGATCGGCCCGTCCGGCTCGGGCAAGTCCACACTGCTGCGCTCCATCACCGGCCTGATTCCCATCGACGGCGGCAAGGGCAAGATCATCGTCTTCGGCGAGACGGTGCAGCAGAACGGGCGTCAAGTGTCTTCCGTGCGCCGCACGCGCGGCAAGCTGGGTTTCATCTTCCAGCAGTTCAATCTGGTCGGCCGCCTCAGCCTGTTTTCCAACGTCATGCTCGGCGCCCTGGGGCGTCTGCCCGCCTGGCGCGGCGTGTTCGGCCTGTGGCCGCCCGAGGACAAGGAAAAGGCCATGGCCGCCCTGCACCGGGTGGGCGTGGCCGACTACGCGGCCCAGCGCGCCAACACCCTGTCCGGCGGACAGCAACAGCGGGGCGCCATCGCCCGCGCCATCGTCCAGGGCGCCCAAGCCATCCTGGCCGATGAGCCGGTGGCTTCGCTGGACCCGGTCTCTGCCCGCAAGGTCATGGAGCTGTTGGTCGAGCTGAACCGCCGCGACGGCCTGGGCGTGATCGTCACCCTGCATCAGGTGGACTACGCCATTCGCTATTGTGAGCGCGTGATCGCACTCAAGGCGGGCAAGGTTGTCTATGACGGCCCCTCGGCCGGCCTGGACCGCCCCACCCTTATCGACATCTACGGTCCCGAGTTCGAGGACGCGTTCTGGGAGACTCAAGCATGAGCCGCGCCATCACCCGCCGCCTCGCTGTCGCCGCTTCGACCCTCGCCCTGGCCGCCTTCACCGCCTCGTGCGGACAGGGTGGGGGCGAGGCCGACGGCCCCCCGACCGAGATCACCTTCTCCATCCTGTCGGCCGAGAGCCAGACTGCCTCCGGCCCCCTGTGGGAGCCGTTGCTGAACGACATGGAGGAAGAGATCGGTGTCGAGGTCCGCCCCTTCTTCGCCAGCAACTACAATGCTCTGATCGAGGCCATGCGCTTCGATCAGGTGCAGGTCGGCTGGTTCTCGGCCCTGCCGGCGCTTCAGGCCATCGACCGGTCGCAGGGCGAGGTCATCGCCCGAACCGTCGATGTGGATGGCAAGGACAGCTACACCTCCACCCTGATCGTGCGGCGCGGCTCGGGCATCACCCTGGATCAGGTGCTGGCCTGTGATCGGAGCCTGACCTTCGGCCTCGGCGACGCCCAGTCCACCTCGGGCACGCTTGCGCCCATGACCTTCCTGTTCAGCCCCCGCAACATCGAGCCAAGCGACTGCTTCCGAACCGTGCGCTCGGCCAATCACCAGGCCAATTCCTTCTCGGTGGCCACCGGCGTGCTGGATGTCTCGACCTCCAATTCGGTCAACACGGTATTCCTGACCCGGAACAACCCTCAGATCATCGCGCAGCTGGAGACCATCTGGGAATCGCCGCCGATCCCGGAGTCAGGCATCGTTCTGCGGTCCGATCTGGACCCGGCCCTGAAGGAGCGCATCCGCAGCTTCTTCCTGACCTACGGCCAGGGCGAAGGCCCCGAGGCCGAGCGGCAGCGTCAGGTTCTGGCCGCCCTGAACTACTCCCAGTTCCGCGCCGCTGACGGAAGTTATCTGGACCCCATCCGCGAGATGCAGGCCGACCAGGCCCTGCGTGAGGCCCGCGCTTCCGGCGACCAGGCCGCTGTCGCCGCAGCCCAGGCCCGGCTTGCCGAGCTGCGCGTGAATCGTGAGGTGACGCCTTGACCGCGACGCCGCTTCAGCCTGGCGTTATCCCCGAGCCGCCTGCCCGATCGGCGGGGGCGTGGGCGCTCGACATCATGCTGTGGGGCGGTCTGCTGCTGCTTCTGCTGATCAGCTTCGGCCCGGTGGACATGAGCCGCCTGCCGCTGCTGTTCACCAACACGGACAACATTCGACTCTATGGGCGCGAATTGTTGAACCCGCCCATGCCGTGGGACAATCCCGAGCTGTGGGCGCGGCTGGTCGGCCAGATGTGGCTGACCATCCAGATCGCTCTGTGGGGCACCTTCATCGCGGTGTTCCTGGCCATCCCCATGGGGCTGGCTGCGGCGCGGAATATCGCGCCGAACTGGATCGTCTGGCCCATGCGCCGGGTCATGGACATCCTGCGCTCCATCCCGGATCTGGTCATGGGCACCCTGTTCATCGTAGCCGTGGGCCTTGGGCCCCTGGCCGGTGTGCTGGCCATCGCCCTGAACACCGCAGGTGTGCTGGCCAAGCTGTTCTCCGAGGCGGTGGAGTCCATCGACCACGGGCCGGTCGAGGGCGTGCGTGCCACCGGCGCGGGCCGTTTGCATGAAATCGTCTGGGGCGTGATACCCCAGGTGGCGCCCTTGTGGACCTCGTTCGCCCTGTACCGCTTCGAGTCCAACAGCCGTGCGGCCACGGTGCTGGGCCTGATCGGCGCCGGCGGCATCGGCCAGCTGCTGTTCGAGAATATCCAGTCGTTCAACTATGCGACGGTCTCGGCCATCGCAATCGTCATCGTCGTCGCCGTCAGCCTGATCGACATGCTGTCACAGGCGATGCGCAAGCGGCTTCTGTAACGGAACCGTCACCCGTGCGCAGACGACCTGTCACATGCTCCGGGTAAGGACAATGTCGAGACTTCATGGGAGAATTCAGGACATGAGACCCTATCTGATCGCGGTGGCTGCGGCCGCCCTCGTCGCCGCATGCGGTGACGGCTCCGGCGGCGCCGGGGCCCAGCGTGACACGGTCTGGGCGGCGGGCTCTTCGACCGTCTTCCCCTTCACCACCCGCGTGGCCGAGAACTACGCCCAGCGCAGCGGCGGCGTCGCCCCGCGCGTGGAGTCGCTCGGCACCGGCGGCGGCATCGCCGCCTTCTGCGCCGGCGTCGGCACCCAGACGCCCGACATCGCCAACGCCTCGCGCCGCATGAAGGCGTCCGAGTTCGACCAGTGCGTGGCCAATGGCGTCACCGACATCATCGAGATCCAGATTGGCTATGACGGCATCGTCATCGCCACGGCCCGTAACGGCGCCGATTTCGCCTTCGAGGGCGGCGACCTCTACCTGGCCCTGGCCGCCCAGGTTCCGGGCGAAGGCGCGGACTACGTCGCCAACCCGCATGCGTCGTGGGATCAGGTGCGCGCCGGCCTGCCGGCCCAGCGCATCCAGGTCTACGGCCCGCCGCCCACCTCGGGCACCCGCGATTCTTGGCTGGAGCTGGGCATGGCCCCGTCGGCCGAGGCCGTGCCGCAACTGGCCGCCCTTGCCGAAAGCGACGAGGATCGCTTCGAGACCCTGGCCCACACCCTGCGCGAGGACGGCGCCTGGATCGACGCCGGCGAGAATGACAACGCCATCGTCCAGACCCTGACCCGCACGCCTGGCGCGGTTGGTGTTTTCGGGTTCTCGTTCCTCGAGCAGAACATGGACCAGGTGAAGGCCGCCACCGTCAACGGCGTGGCCCCCACGGTCGACACCATCGCCTCTGGTGAGTACCCGATCAGCCGCTCCATGTTCATCTACGTCAAGAAGGCTCACCTCGGCGTGGTGCCCGGCCTCGACGCGTTCGTGGCCGAGTACGTCTCCGAGAACAGCATGGGACGCGGCGGCTATCTTCAGGACCGCGGCCTGATCCCGCTGATGCCGGAACAGTTCGCGGCCCAGCGTGAGGCTGTAGCCAGCCAGACCAGCATGGCCCGTCCGGAAGAGTGATCGGACTCATCATCTGAAATGACGAACGCCGCGAGCCTTTCGGTTCGCGGCGTTTTTCTTTGTCCGTCTTCGAAGATGTGGCTCAGGCCGCCTTGCCGCGCACCCGGGCCAAGCGGCGAAGACGCCGCCAAAGCCGCGTCTTCTGGGGCTCCGGATAGGGCTGCAGGTTCTCGACGAACTGCTCGGCCGAGGCGCGCCAGCTGAACTTCTCCGCATAGGCGCGCACGGTCTCGGGATCCATCTTCAGCGCTTCGAGACAGGCGGTCTTCAGGTCGTCGTCGATGGCGCCGGCGCCGGAGCCGGGAATGATGTCGATGGGCCCATGCGCCGGATAGGCCGCCACCGGCGTGCCGGCGGCCATGGCCTCCAGGATCACCAGGCCGAAGGTGTCGGTCCATGAGGGGAACACGAACACGTCCGCATCGGCGAAACAGCGGGCCAGCTCCTCGCCGAACCGCGCGCCCAGAAATTTCGCCTCGGGGTACCGGGACTCCAGATCGGCCTTGGCCGGACCGTCCCCAACGATGATCTTGGTGCCGGGCAGGTCCAGCTCAAGGAAGGACTCGATATTCTTCTCCACCGCCACCCGGCCCACATTCAGCCAGAACGGGCGCGGCCAGTCCTTTCCGCCGAGTTCCTCGTAGATGGGTTCGCGATCGGGCCGGAACAGGTCGGTGTCCACGCCCCGCGACCAGGGCGAAACGTTCCTGAACCCATGCTCGGTCAGCTCGTCGCGCAGGGTCGGCGTGGCCACCATCAGACGGCCCGACGGCTTGTGGAACCACTTCATGTAGGCGTAGCCCACCTGAACCGGGATCGGGAACCGAGCCGAGACGTACTCGGGGAATTTGGTGTGATAGCTGGTGGTGAACGGCAGTTTCCATTCCACGCAGATGCGACGCGTGGCGATGCCGATGGGGCCTTCGGTGGAGATGTGCACGGCCTCCGGCTCGAAGGCGCGCAGGCGCTCGCGGATCTCCTCCTCGGCGCCCAGGGCCAGCCGGATTTCCGGATAGGTGGGGCAGGGGATGGTCTTGAATTGCCCCGGCTCGATGACCTCCACTTCGTGGCCCATGGCGCGACATTCGGCGACCGTGCGGGTCAGGGTGCGGACGACGCCGTTCATCTGGGGTTCCCAGGCGTCGGTGGCCAGTACGATGCGCATTAAGGGCTTCAGCTCCCCGTTTCCGAAGGGCGACAGGCTTAACCCCTAACCGCGACAAACGCGAGACATGATCCGCGCCCGGAAAAGCCGTTTCAGATGGGCAGGATCGGGATGCTCTTGATCTCCTCCATCACCGCATAGGTCCGGGTCTCGCGCACCCCCGGCATGTGCACCAGCACGTCGCCCAGAAAGGCGCGATAGGCGTTCATGTCCGCCAGCCGCGCCTTGATCAGATAATCGAAGCCGCCCGCTACCATATGGCACTCCATGATCTCGGGGGTCTTGCGGGCTTGGGCGGCGAAGGCGTCGAACAGGTCGCCGGTGGTGCGGTCCAGAACCACCTCGATGAAGATCAGCAGGCCACGGTTGACTGCCGCCGGATCGATCAGGGTGGAATAGCCCAGGATCACCTTGCGTTGCCGCAGCCGCTTCACCCGCTCCAGACAGGCGGCCGGGGACAAATTGCAGCGCTTGGCCAGCTCGGCGTTGGTGATCCGCCCATCCAGTTGAAGTGTCTTCAGGATTCTGAGATCGGTCGCATCCAAATCATGCATTCGGCGTTCTCGCTTCCAAACCAAATTATGTTCGGTTGAGGTGGCTAAGATACAGAGGATATTTCCCTCTGGCCAGCGTATGGGGAGCCGAACACCGGCCGGAGTCGAGACGCGTGACGAACTGGGACGCCCTGGATCAATTGAAGTTCCGAGACGAGCGCGAGGCCGTGGCCGATCTGCTGGCGCGCATGCCGCTGGACCCGGTCGAACGGGGCGCGGTGGTGGCCGAGGCCATCGCCCTGGTCGAGCGCGCCCGAGCCGCCGCCAACCGTCAGGGCGTGGTCGAGGGCTTCTTGCAGGAATACAGCCTGGGCACCCGCGAGGGTCTGGCCCTCATGTGCCTGGCCGAGGCGGTGCTGCGCACCCCTGACGACGAGACGCGAGACCGCCTGATCGCCGAAAAGATCAGCTCGGCCGACTGGGCCTCGCACCTGGGCCAGTCCGACAGCCTGTTCGTCAACGCCTCCACCTGGGGCCTCATGCTGACCGGCAAGCTGGTGGACGTGGACGATGACGCCCGCCGCGACCTGCCCGGCTTCCTGGCCCGCGTGGCCGGCCGCATCGGCGAGCCGGTGATCCGCCAGGCGGTGGTCACGGCGGTCAAGATCATGGGCGAGCAGTTCGTGCTGGGCCGCAACATCGGCGCCGCCTTGAAGCGTGCGGATCGCCATGACTGGCTGTGCAGCTTCGACATGCTGGGGGAGGGCGCCCGCACCGCCGCCGACGCCGAGAACTACGAGCGCATCTACGCCGGCGCCATCGAGGCGGTCGGCAAGGCCCGCCCCAAGGGGCAGGGACCCGAAGACGGCCACGGCGTCTCGGTCAAGCTGTCGGCCCTGTCGCCCCGCTACGAGGCCATTCAGGAGGAGCGGGTGTGGGACGAGCTCTATCCCCGCGTGCTGCGCCTGGCGAAACTGGGGGCAAAGTACAATCTGAACTTCACCATCGACGCCGAGGAAGCCGACCGGCTGGTCCTGTCGCTCAAGCTGCTGGACCGGCTGGCCCATGAACCCGAACTGGGCGACTGGACCGGCCTGGGTCTGGCGGTGCAGGCCTATCAGAAGCGCGCCCCGCAGGTCATCGCCCTGATCGCCGACCTGGCCCAGCGATCGGGCCGTCGCCTGATGGTGCGTCTGGTCAAAGGCGCCTACTGGGACACCGAGATCAAGCGCGCCCAGATCGCGGGCCGCGTGGACTATCCGGTCTTCACCACCAAACAGGCCACGGACCTGAACTTCCTTGTCTGCGCCGAGGCCATGGTCGAGGCGGCGCCCCACATCTATTCCCAGTTCGCCACCCACAACGCCCACACCCTGGCGGCCGTGAACCGCATGGCGCGGGAACGGGAGGTGCGTATCGAGTTCCAGCGCCTGCACGGCATGGGCGAGGCGCTCTACGACGCCGCCCGCCACACCTGGAACGAGGGCGCCGAGCCGGTGGTGCGCGCCTACGCCCCCGTCGGCGGCCATGAAGAACTGCTGCCCTATCTGGTGCGCCGTCTGCTGGAGAACGGCGCCAACTCCTCCTTCGTCCACGCTCTGCTGGACGAACGGGTTCCCGCCGGCGACGTGGCCGCCGACCCCATCTCCGCCGTCGAGGCCCAGCCCGACCGTCACCCCAAGCTCCCGGTGCCCAGAGACATGTACGGAAATCGTCTGAACTCCCTCGGCCGCGATTATTCCCAGGCGGAAGACCGCGAAATCCACGCCCAGGCGCTGGAGGCGCTGGACCGTGAGAAGCTGAACGCGGGCCCCTTCATCGGCGGCGCCCTGAAGGCCGGCGAAAGCCCCCGGGATGTGACCAGCCCCTGTGACCGCGCGCGCATCCTCGGGCACGCCTCGGAGGCCACCGCCGAGGACGTGGACGAGGCCATCCAGCGCGCGGCCAACGCCCAGGTGGCGTGGGACCGCGCCGGCGGCGCCGCCCGCGCGGTAGTGCTGCGCGCCATGGGCGACGCGCTGGAGGCGGACATGGACCGCCTGATCGCCCTGCTGTGCCGCGAGGCGGGCAAGACCCTGGACGACGGCGTGGCCGAGGTGCGCGAGGCCGCCGACTTCTGCCGCTACTACGCCATGCTGGCCGAACAGCAGTTCGGCGGGCCCGAGGATCTGATCGGTCCGGCTGGAGAGACCAACCGTCTGGTCCTGCACGGTCGCGGCGTGTTCGCCTGCATCAGCCCGTGGAACTTCCCGTTGGCCATCTTCACCGGTCAGGTGGCCGCGGCCCTGGCCGCCGGAAACGCCGTGCTGGCCAAGCCCGCTGAACAGACGCCGCTGGTGGCCTGCGAAGCGGTGCGCCAGTTCCACAAGGCAGGTCTGGACCCCGATCTTCTGGCGCTGGTCCCGGGCCGGGGCGAGACTGTCGGCGCGGCTCTGGTCAATCATCCGGGCATCGACGGCGTGGCCTTCACCGGCGGCACTGAAACCGCCTTCGCCATCAACCGCTCCATCGCCGCCCGCGAAGGGGCGATCATTCCCTTCATCGCCGAAACGGGCGGGCTGAACGGCATGTTCGTGGACACCACGGCCCTGCGCGAACAGGTCATCGACGACGTGATCACCTCGGCCTTCGGTTCGGCCGGTCAGCGCTGCTCGGCCCTGCGCATCCTGTTCATTCCCAAGGCCAACGCCGATGACTTCATCCAGCGTCTGGCCGGGGCGCTGAAGACGCGCGTGATCGGCGACCCCGCTGATCCCTCCACGGACATCGGCCCCGTGATCGACGCAGAATCCCGCGAGATTCTCGAAAAACATGTCCAGCGGCTGGAAAAGGAGGCGAAGGTCGTCGCACGCGCCGACCTGCCCGAGGGCGCCGAGCGGGGCGACCTGTTCGCGCCGGTCATCGCCGAGATCCCCACGCCCGACTTCCTTGAAAAGGAGGTCTTCGGCCCGATCCTGCACATCTACCGCTACGACCCTGACAACCTGGAGGAGGTCGCCCGCAAGCTGGCCGCGCGCGGCTACGGGCTGACCTTGGGCGTGCACAGCCGCATCGACGCCTTCGCCGCCGACGTCATGGCCCTGGTCCCTGCCGGAAACGTCTATGTCAACCGCTCCATCACCGGGGCTGTGGTGGGCGTCCAGCCCTTCGGCGGCGAGGGGCTGTCCGGCACTGGCCCCAAGGCGGGCGGCCCCAACAGTCTGATCCGCTATGCCTCGGAAAAGGCCATCAGCGTCAATATCGCGGCCCAGGGCGGCGACCCGGCCCTGCTCAATCTCTAGACCTGATTCACGGCACATCCGGCTGGCGTTGACTCTGCGTTAGGGCAAGCTGGGGCAGGATACGCGCCAACCGCCGCCGAAAGGCGCGCAGACGGGCGCATCCATGGCTCACGACGCCGCCATTCATGACGAGGCCTTCGCCGACGCCGTGCGGCGTCGGCGCAAGAATTTGCTCATCCGCATGGGGGTGGGCGTCGTCGGCGTGCTGGTCTTCTCGCCTGTGATTGGCCCCCAGATAGCCCTGGCGTGGATCGCGACCTATTTCCTGGTCCAACTGGTGGACGCTCTGGCCTGTTCGCCCATTTCCTCGGGCAAGGCGGAAACCCTGCCGCCGTGGCGCAAACTGATCGCGGGAATCGCCATCGCCGCCAGCACGGCGGTCTATGGCTTTTTCGCTTTGCCGCTGTGGCAACTGGGGGGTCTGGCGGGCGGCATCTGCGCGGTTCTGATCCTGACCGGCGGCATGATGAACGCCCTGGTGGTGTCGGGCCGGTCGACCTTCATGCTGGGCCTGAATCTGACCCCGCTGGTCTTGTATCTGGCGGCCACCCCCCTGCTGATGATGGCCGAAGGCGCCGGACGGGCCGCAGCCACGGCGGCGGCTGTCATTTGCGTGACCATCCTCGCCTTTACCTTGGCCGCCTACGCCAGCAACGCGCGCCTGGCCGAATCCGAACGGCAGGCCCAACGCGATTCGGACCGCCGCCGTCGTGAGGCGGAGAGCGCTGTCGCGGGCAAGTCCGCCTTCGTCGCCACCGTCAGCCACGATCTCAGAACACCCCTGTCGGCTATCCTGACGGGCGCCCATGAACTGGAGGTCCGCGCCCAGGACGCCGCCTCCCGGGAGAACGCGGCCCTGATCGGAGAAGCGGGCCGGATGATGAAGACCCTGCTGGATCATCTGCTGGACCACGCCAAGCTCGAGGCGGGGCGCATGGAGGTGGAGACTGAGACCTTCAACCTGCGCCAGGTGCTGGCCCGCACCCTGCGCCTGTGGCAGCGCGAGGCCGTGGACCAGGGCCTGCGCCTGCGTCTGGAGGGGGCGGCCCATGCGCCGGCCTGGGTCGTGGGTGACGCCACCCGCATCCGTCAGGTGCTGAACAACCTGATCTCCAACGCCCTCAAATTCACCCAGGACGGCGCGGTGACCATCCGCATCCGCGCCTGGGACCAGGACCCGGACGCGACGGCCCTGATCATCGAGGTGATCGACACCGGGCCCGGCATGAACGCCCAACAGCTGTCACGCCTGTTCACGCCCTTCGACCAGACTGAAAGCGGCGTCAGCGCCCGCCATGGCGGCACGGGCCTGGGCCTGAGCATCAGCCGGGAGCTGGCCCAGTTGATGGGCGGCTGGCTGACCGCGCGCAGCACCAAGGGGGAGGGGGCGACGTTCACCCTGGCCCTCACCCTGCCGAGGGCCCCAGCGCCGGACGCGCCGCCCGTGGAGGCCCCCGAATCCCGCGACCGCAGCGCCCACAGCCGTCCATTGTCGAGCGCGCGATCCCTTGAGCCCGCGCCCACGCCGTCCAGACCCGAGCCCCTCCCCGTCACCACCCCGCAGACCGTGGAGCCTCCAGTCACGGCTGGGACGACCGCCGCCGACGAAGCCCCGTGCATTGACGACGAACCTGAAACGGCGGCGGAGGAGTCCGCAGAGCGGCCCCTGCGTGTGCTGGTGGTGGATGACCACGAGATCAATCGCCGCGCCGTCCAGCTGATCCTGACGCCGCTGGGCGTCGAGATCGCTACGGCGGTGGACGGCCTGGCCGCCCTGACCGCCGCGGAGGTCCAGACCTACGACGTGATCTTCATGGACGTCCGCATGCCCGAACTGGATGGCCGAGAGACCACGCGGCGGCTGCGCGCGGGCGACGGCCCGAACCGCGCCACGCCGGTGATCGCCGTGACCGCCGACACGGCCCAGGACGACATCGACGCCTGCATGGCGGCTGGCATGGACTATTTCGTGTCGAAGCCCCTCACCCCGGCGGCTCTGCTGGGCGCCCTCAACCACGTCCTGGCCGAAGCGGCGACGCGCGAAACCGAGGCCGCCTAAAGGCCGAGGAAGGACCGCAGGTGCGCATTCAGCGCGTCTGGGTTCTTCAGGTCGCATTCCCACACCGTGAGCACCCGCCAGCCATCGGCGATCAGCGCCTGTTCTGACGCCCGGTCGCGCTCCCGGTTGCGCCCGATTTTGGCGCGCCAGTAGTCGCCGTTGGCCTTGGGCTCCCGGGCGCCTCGCGCGCAGTCATGGCCATGCCAGAAGCAGCCATGGACGAAGATCACGGCCCGTCGTCCCTTCATCACCACGTCCGGCCGCCCCGGCAGGTCCGCACCCCCAAGACGATACCCGACGCCCAGCGCCTTCAGCGCCCGCCGCACGGTCATCTCCGGACCGGTGTCGCGCCCCTTTATCAGCCGCATCACGGCGCTGCGTTTTTCGGGCGTGAAGACGTCTGTGGTCATGAACTGCGACGCCGGGGCCTTCCTGCGGTCTCTGGATCCCACCAGAGGGCCAGCCATGCCCTTCAAGCAGCGAGCCTCCGTGCGGCGAGCGATAGGGCGCTTAAGAAAGCTGCGTCAGGAGATGCTCGGCTGAGGACACCTTGAACTCGCCGCCCTGCTCCACGTTCAGCTCGGTCACTACGCCGTCCTTGATCAGCATGGAGTAGCGCTGCGACCGGTGGCCCATGCCGAAGCCCGTGGCGTCCAGCTCCAGGCCCAGCTTCTTGGTGAAGTCGCCGTTGCCGTCGGCCACCAGCAGGACGTCTTCGCCGGTCAGGCCCTGCTGCTCGGCCCAGGCGCCCATGACGAAGGGGTCGTTGACCGACACGCCCACGATCCGGTCCACGCCCTTGGCCTTCAGTTCGTCGTGCTTGTCCTTGAAGCCCGGCAGGTGGCGGGCCGAGCAGGTGGGGGTGAAGGCGCCGGGCACCGCGAAAAGGGCCGTGGTTCCCTTGCCGAACAGTTCGCCGGTGGACAGAGGTTTGGGCCCCTCGGGCGTCATGGTGGCGAGGGTGGCGTCGGGCAGGCGGTCGCCGGGCTTGATGGTCATGGATGGCTCCTTCGGGGTTGTCTGCGACAGATAGAGACCCGCGATGGCCATTCCAAGCGCCGCAAAGCAAAAGGGCCGGCGTTTCCGCCGGCCCTTCAGAATGCTCGTTCGTCGCCCGATCAGGCGGCGGCTTGTTCCGCCAGCTTGGCGCGGACCTGACGCTTGATGCGTTGGGCCTTGACCGACAGCTGCTCGTCACGGGCCTTGACGATGAACACGTCCAGGCCGCCCTTGTAGTCCAGGGTGCGCAGCGCAGCGTTGGAGATGCGCAGGGAGAAGGTCTGGCCCAGCGATTCCGAAGCCAGCTTGACCGTCTTCAGCGACGGCAGGAACCGGCGCTTGGTCTTGACATTGGAGTGGCTGACGCTGTGGCCGACCATCGGGCCGATCCCGGTGAGTTCGCAACGACGCGACATCGTCAAAATCCTTGGCAGGCGGGCGGACCAAACGGCCGCGCGGCGCATGAAACAGTTGCGCGCGGGGGCAGGGGCTCCCGCGCGAGAGGGGGCCGTATAGGCGCACAGGCCCCTTTGCGTCAAGGCCTTCGGACTCTTTCGCCCAGTGAGGGAACAGCCATTGTTCAGCCCCCGTTCAAGCGCCATCTGTAGGATCGACTGTCAACATCGCCGCATGAAAGAGCGACCATGAAGACCATGACTCCCAAGCGACGCGTCCTGACGCTCGGCTCCGGCCTCGCCGCCGTGGCCGCCCTGTCGGTCGCGACGGGCCCGCACGCCCAGACTCCCGCGCCCGATCAGCCCCAGCCCGGCTACTGGGAATACACCACCAGCGTCATGGGCGTCCGTGACACTGAACAGAAATGCGTTCGCCCCAGCGAGATCCACCGCTTCTTCAACGGGCTGTCCACGCGCCGCTGGCAGTGCACATATCCGGTGCGCGAAGTCGGCGGAGGCAACTCCCGTTTCGAGGGCACTTGTCAGGACAGACGCGGTCGGACCGTCAATGTGCGCCTGAACGGCCCGTACGCCAGCGAGAGCTTCCGCTTTAACGGCGGCGCTCAGTTGGCCCGCGGCACGCCCTACATCCCCGCCAGCATCACTGCGCGCCGCATCTCGGCCCAGTGCCCTGCGGACGCCGAGTACTTCTGAGCGTGCAGGCCGCTGGAGGTCAGGACTGACCTTCGGCGGCCCCTGCCGCCGATCTGGCCGCCTCGATCCGCCGCAGCAGTTGTATGAACGTCTCGTCCGTCGGGATCAGGTTCACGGCCGCCACGGCTGCGTCGTGGGCCTGATCCAGCCGCTCCAGCAGGAACAGGGCGCGCGCCTTCAGCCAGTGTGCCTGGCCCAGGTCAGGCTGGACAGCGATCGCCCGCTCGGCGACAGCCAACGCGGCCTCCGCACCTGAGGCCCGTTCCTGGGTCAGCAGCTTGCGCCCAAGAAACGTCAGCGCGGCCGCCGGAACGCCATCCATTTCGGACATCCGGCGCAGGACCTTCAGGCCGTCCTCGTTACGGCCCAGCCGATACAGCTGGCGGGCATGGGCGAACAGGTCGTTGGGTCCTGCGTCAGGCAGTTCGGCCAGGCGGCCGGTAACCACTCCGGCGCCGACTTCATCTCTGGCCTTTAAGCGGTGCGACAGACAGCGCGTCAGGAACGACCGATCCGACATCCGCCGGATGATCAGGTCGGGCCGCACATCCAGCCGATAGGATCGCAGCAGCAAGATCTCGATCTCGCTTCGGTCTGCCTCGGTCGCCATGTCATGCAGCCGCAGCATGTGATCGACCATGTCGTGGGCGCGTCTCTCCATGGCCAGCAGGCCGGAGCGTTTTCGATCCTCGTCCTGGCGGCCCGCAATCTCCAGCCCCTGATCCGCCCGCCATGCTTCCACGTGGCTACGCACGCGATGGAACACGGCCTCTTCGTCGCTGGTATTCACCCAGTATTCGTTGAGCAGGAAGCCCAGCTGGCGACGGATGCGTTCTGGCGGGGGGCCTGCTGACACATCGAACGCCGCGTCGAGCTCATCCAGCGTCGAGAGCGGCGTGGTCATGTGCGCATACTCGCTCGCCGCCAGGGTGAAAACCGGCTTGCCGTGCACCAGCGCCTGAACGCCGACGCCCGAGTTGGCCGCCAGGACCGCCGCGCTTGATGCGATCAGATCGTGAATGGAGGCGTCCGACACCGTTACGAACTCCGAGCGGGCGGCCGCTTCCAGCGCCTGGACGATATGGTCTGATCCACACAACGGATGTCGCTTCACCACGACGGGCCGTCGCAGCCGTTCAGCCGTCTGCACCAGGGCCTCCAGCACCTCGAACTGGGCGAAACGGCTCAGTTTGAGCACTTCGTCATTATTGACCTGCAAGGGGTAGAAGACCGCGAACCGTTCCCCGGACGTCGCCGCGCGACGACCGGGCTGGGCGTAACGAGACAGATTCTCGGTTCGAAAGCGGTGCTGGTAGCTGGCGATCACCGCGTCCGCCGCCGCCAGATCGTATTGCGCGCTCCGGGCCTGCAGCGCCGGATCCTGGGCCAGGGCGCACCAGCCGCTATAGCCCCGTGGGTCCAGGTACCAGAGGTCCGGCAGGGCCGCGCCCTTGATGCAATAGGCGCCCGGCCCGGGTTCCCGGGCATGGTAGGCGTAATGCAGACCCTCGGCGGGGTCCGGCCGGTGCAGGGTGTCCGAATAGGGCCGGAACGGCCGCGCGACGATCTCGCAGCCCAGACGCGACAGGGCGGCGAACAGGCTGACATAGGTCGTCCGCACGTCGGCCCGGTCCGGATCATCCGACTTCCAGAAATAATTCGGAATGTCGACAAAGACCTTCACCGCGTCCCCCGTCTCCCCTGCAGGCCGATCCATCGACACCCGGCCTGGCCATCCAAAGTGGACCCGGCGGCCACAAACAGGAACGCCCGACCTTTACGGCCGGGCGTTCTGAAATCAATCAGGAAGCGACGGATCAGGCTGCTTCGGCTGCGGGCGGCGTGATGGCCTTCTTGGCGCTCAGCGACTTGGCCAGCAGGGCCACGGCTTCATCCTTCTCGATGCGGTTGGCGGCCGCCACCTCGCGGGCCATGCGGTCCAGCGCCGATTCATAGAGCTGACGCTCCGAATAGGACTGTTCCGGCTGGCTGTCGGCGCGGTGCAGGTCGCGAACCACCTCGGCGATGGAGATCAGATCGCCCGAGTTGATCTTGGCTTCGTATTCCTGGGCCCGGCGCGACCACATGGTGCGCTTGACGCGGGCGCGGCCCTTGAGGGTCGTCAGCGCCTTGGTCACCACGTCCTCGGCGGCCAGCGAACGCAGGCCGGCGGTCTTGGCCTTGGCGGTGGGGACGCGCAGGGTCATCTTCTCGTGGTCGAAGGTCACCACATAGACCTCCAGCGACATGCCTGCGACCTCCTGGGTCTCCACGGCCGCCACCTTGCCGACGCCGTGCGCCGGATAGACCACGCTGTCGCCCACCTTGAATTCAAGACCGCTCTTGCTCGTCATATCAAATCCTTTCAGCGGCGAAGACGGGGCGCTCGTTCAGGGCATGCAAGGTCATCGACGGCGATGCGGGGTCGCCGACAATCAGCATGCAAAAACTAGAAACGAGAACGGGACACCCAACCTCTGGCCGATCCCGCCTTCCAGGGCGGGATTCTTTAACGAACGCGGGCGGCGCGCTGTAAAGCGGCGACCGCCCGACCCAATGAGCGATAATCTATCACAAAACCGCACAATTTCAAAATGTCCGCGTTGCGCGGTCGGGCATTCGCCGCCGGAGGCGACCGTGGCGGAATTGAGGCGCAAAAAGCCCGCTCAGGAACCCTTGCCGGGGGCCGTGGAGAAATACTTCTCGAACTTGCCCGTCTCGCGCTCGAACTGTTCCTTGTCGGCCGGGGGTTCGCCCTTGACGGTGATGTTGGGCCAGACCTTGGCGTACTCGGCATTGATCTGCAGCCACTTGCCGTCCGGCTCGTCCTCGGTGTCGGGCTTGATGGCGTCCACCGGGCACTCCGGCTCGCACACGCCGCAGTCGATGCACTCGTCCGGGCTGATGACCAGGAAGTTCTCACCCTCGTAGAAGCAGTCCACCGGACAGACCTCCACGCAGTCCATGAACTTGCATCTCACACAGGCGTCGGTGACGATGTAGGTCATCGAGGGTCGCGGGTCCGGGCGCGGTTTCAGGAACGGGTCGCGGAAATGGCCCTCGCGCGCGATCAAGTCAACCGCAGTTCCTCTGGCGCGGAGCGAGAGAGCCCCTATCTGTAACTCTGGCGATTGCCAATCCGGCGCGCCGCATGCTCACAAGGAGGACCCGTTCCATGCCGTCATTCAGACCCGCCGCCTTCGCCGCCATCCTCGCCGCCGCCGCGACTGCGGGCGCCGTCACCGCCCAGGATCCGTTCGTCACCGACCCGGCCCAGGTGCGCGCCGGCGTCTATGATCTGGACGCGAGCCACGGCAAGATCACCTGGTCGGTCAGCCACCTGGGCTTCTCCACCTATGTGGGCCAGTTCGTGAACGTCTCGGGCGAACTGACCCTGGACCCCGCCAATCCGGTCAACAGCGCCCTCAGCGCCACCATCCCGCTGGCCGATGTGGCCTCCAATGACGACGCCCTGGACGGCCACCTGCGCACGGCTGACTTCTTCGACGTTGAAAACCATCCGACGGCGACCTTCGTCGCCACCTCCATCGTGGTGGATGACGACGATGCGGACGAGGCCACCGTCACCGGCGACCTGACCCTTCGCGGCGTCACACGCCCGGTGGTCATGGAGGTTGAGTTCAACCAGGCGGGCGTGAACCCCGTGAACCAGCGCTACACCGTCGGCTTCGACGGCGAGGCCACCATTCAGCGTTCGGAATTCGGCATCGCCTACGGCCTGCCCCTGCTGGGCGACGAGGTCGAGCTGCACATCGAAGGCGAGTTCATCCTTCGGGACTAGGGGTGGAGTACAGGGCGCGGGCCTCCTCGGGCGGTCCGCGCCGCACGCCCAGGGCGGTGATGCGCACCGCAGTCACGCGGCCGCCGATGGCGAAAACCAGTTCGTCGCCGATCCGCACCGTGCGGCCGGGCCGGTCCACGCGCTGCTGAACGCCCCCACGGGTGACGCGCACCCGGCCCGCCTCCACAAAAGCCGCCGCAAGCGCCCGGGTCCGCATGAACCGCGCCCGGTGCAGCCACACGTCCAACCGGCAGGCCTCGTCGCTCATTCAGGGCGGCCCGCGCCCTTGCGACGCCGCCGCCGCCGGACGGGCGCCAGCGCGGGTGCGTTCAGAACCGCGAGGGCCGCAAAGGGCGAATCCTTGACCGGCCCGGTCTTCGCGGGCTTGCGGTCCGGCGCGCGCCTCAGGGCGTTCAGGATCGCGCGGCCCTGATCCGCGCTCCAGCCCAGTTCGGTCAGGGCTGCGTCGGACAGGACGGGCCGCCCCCTGTCAGCTTTTTCGGCCCTCGCCAGCTCCGCCATGCGCTCCAGCGCCTCCACCGGGACCAGCCACGGCCCGACGGCGCGCAGGCCGAATGCTGACAGCGCGCGGGGCCCGGGCAGGGGATCCGGGGCGGCGACGAGCGCGCCCGGTATGGGGCGGAACGGCTGGTCCGCCACATGGGCCTGCATCAAGCCTTGGGCGCGTGGCTTCAACAGGGCCGGCATCCACACCGAATGGGCGCCCACGCGCACGGCCATGGCCTTCAGGGTCCGCCGCTCCACCTGGCTCAAGGCCGCCAGATCGGCCTGCACCATGTGCCTGTCGATCAGGCCTCCGGCCTCGATCAGGCGGAAGGCCAGTCCCTGCGGCAGGCCTTTCAGGCTGCCGCTGGCCGTCAGGTCGCGTAGCCGCTTCAACGGCCGCAGGGCCCGACCCGCCTCGGCCGCCAGCCAGGCCTCGATGCGCCGCACCCCGCGCTCGCGGGCGGGCGCGGGGCCGAGGTCGCCGAGCAGGCTCACGCGCGGATTGAACGGATCTCCGCCCGTGATGCGCGCCGCGATCTCACCGCGCCACAGCACCGCCCCGTCGGGCAAAACCGAAAAGACCGTGTCCTCGTCCGCGGCCAGCCGCCCCAGCCGCCGCGCGATCTCAGGGCCGACCGCGTGCCGCGCCGCAGCGCGCAGGGCGCGGTCCTCAAGGCCGGTGGCGCCCCGCTCCGGCGCAAAGGCCACCCCGGTCAGACGGCCCACGGCCTGGCCCTCGACCACGACCTGTCCGTCCCCCTCGATCTCGGTGGCCATGTCCTCGCGCACGTTCAGCGCCCGCATCAGGGCGGTGGTCCGCCGGTCCACGAAGCGGGCGGTCAGCCGCTCGTGCAGCACATCGGACAGCCGTTCCTCGAGCACCCGCGCCCGCTCGCGCCAGTGCTTGGGATTGTGCAGCCAGTCGGGACGATTGGCGATGTAGGTCAGGGTCCGCACCGCCGCCAGACGCGCCGACAGTTGGTCGATCTGGCCGTCGTCCCGGTCCGCTTGGTCGAAGCGCGCGGCGAACCAGTCCTCCGTCAGGCGTCCGCCCTTTCCAGTCAGCGCCTTGAACACCGTCAGTGACAGCCGCGCGTGCTCGTCCAGGGTGGTCTTCTGGAAGTCGGGCAGCTGGCACGCCTCCCACAGGCGCATCACCGCCCCGCGCGATCCCGCCACCCGGGTGATCGCTTCGTCCTGCATCAGCCGGCGCAGCACGGTCTCGTCCAGCGACTCGCCGGACAGGGTCAGGCCGTCGCGCCCGGGCGCCACCGTCAGCGAGCGCAACAGGTCCGGCAGGGTGTCGAAGTCCAGCCGGGCGTTGCGCCACTCCGCAGCCAGCACGGGGTCGAAATGGTGCTCCACCACCTGTTCGACGATGTCCTCGTCGATCTCGTCGCACTCGCCCGTGACTCCGAAGGTGCCGTCGCGCAGGTGCCGCCCCGCGCGCCCGGCGATCTGGCCGATCTCGTGGGCGTGCAGCCAGCGGGTGCGCCGCCCGTCGAATTTCCTCAGGCCCGCGAAGGCCACATGGTCCACGTCCATGTTCAGGCCCATGCCGATGGCGTCGGTGGCCACCAGAAAGTCCACCTCGCCCGACTGGAACAGTTCGACCTGGGCGTTGCGGGTGCGGGGGCTCAGGGCGCCCATGACCACCGCCGCCCCGCCCCTCTGACGGCGGATCAGCTCGGCGATGGCGTAGACCTGATCCGCCGAGAAGGCGACGATGGCCGAGCGCGGCGGCAGGCGGGTCAGCTTTTTGGACCCGGCATAGCTCAGGGTCGACAGCCGGTCGCGCGACACGATCTCCGCGTCCGGGACCAGCCGCCGCACCAGCGGCGCCATGGTCCCCGCGCCCAGGAACATGGTCTCCAGCTGGCCGCGCGCATGCAGAAGTCGCTGGGTGAACAGGTGGCCGCGCTCGGGATCGGCGCACAGCTGGATCTCGTCCACGGCCAGGAACTCGACCGTCTTCTCCAGCGGCATGGCCTCGACCGTGCACACCCACCAGTGAGGCCGGGGCGGGATGATCTTCTCCTCGCCGGTGACCAGCGCCACCGACCGGGCCCCCATGCGCGCGACGATGCGGTCGTAGATCTCGCGCGCCAGCAACCGCAGCGGCAGGCCGATCATCCCCGAGGCGTGGCCAAGCATCCGCTCGACCGCCAGATGGGTCTTGCCGGTGTTGGTGGGGCCCAGCACCGCGGTGACGCGGGACGGGGCCAGGCCGGTGGGGCGGTCGTTCATGACGGCTCCAAGGTGGCGACGTCCGGGCCAGGACTCAAGCGCGGCGGCGCGCAGGTAAACGGCGCGCGGGGATTCAGGGAACAGGGGCGAAACGAATCAGGACCGAATCACCGACTTCCCCCGATTCAGGATTTGTTCCCTACAAGATATTGTATCTTAATGGGGTTTAACCACTAGAGAGTTCTGGGGCGGCGCGGCGTTGTGGCGCGGCCCAGGGTCCTGTCAGAAGCCGGGCAGAGGCCTATATTAATCACATGGCCCAAACACCTCCGTCTTCAGAAGCTGTTCTTGACGAATGGCCCGCGCTGTCGCCGCTCAGGACGGGCATCGCCTGCCGCTGTCCGCGTTGCGGCGAGGGGGCGCTGTTCCAGGGCTATCTGAACCTGCGGCCGTCTTGCTCCAACTGCGGTCTGGACTACGGCTTCGCCGACCCGGCCGACGGCCCCGCCTTCTTCGTCATGTCGGGCGTCGGCATCGCGGTCACCCTGCTGTTCCTGTGGATGGAGATCGCTTTCCGGCCGCCCATGTGGCTGCACGTGGTCTTCACCCTGCCGTTGTTCGTGGTCGGCTGTCTGGCCACGCTCAGGCCGGTGAAGGCCTGGCTGATCAATGAGCAGTTCGTCCGCAAGGCGTCCGAAGCCCGATTCTCGTTTCTGGGACGGTCAGGCGGCCCGAAAGCGGAATAGGCGCTTGTGCAGCGGGGCCTGGGCCTCGTAACGCGCCAACTCTTCCTCCATCCACGGGAAATAGGTCCGCACGATCCGCGCCGCCTCGCGGTCGGTGGCGATTTCCACCATCTCCGAAATGGGCGGCGGCGACGGCTTCACGCCCAGCTTGTTGGAGGCGGAATTGGAGTTCTCCAGCTTGTCGATGTCGCGCCGGAAACCTTCAGGGCTCAGGCCCAGGGGAGCGAGCAGGTTGGGTTCGACCCAGCCCAGCAAGTCAGGAGCCCGGACCATCTCATCCAGGTTGAAGAGATGAACCCGGCCGGGGGCTTCCTTGATCATGCGTTCGTAGGTTTTGACTGACCTGATCCACGCCTCCAGGAACGCGCCTACGGTCTTGAACTTGTTCCAGGGCATGATCCGATAGGATCGCCAGACGTGGAACGGGTTCCGCAGGCAGTACACGTAATGCGGCTCGAGCGCCGGGTCGTTGAAGATCGCCTCGTACCGGGCGAAGTGTCTCTCATGTCGCGGCGTCTTGTGGCCGAACCACCGCGCCCGAGGACGAACCATGGGTCTCGATGGCGTGCTGTCTCGAAAGGCCGATCGCGCCAGGCCATACATCCGGTTCGGCTCCGGCGCCTGCTTCTGCGTCGCGACACTCACCAGCCACGCCATCATCTTGGAGCCGACGGCGCCGCCGATCTCGCCCTGCAGTTCAACATCCCTCGAGTTGTTCAGGATGTTCGCGCACATGCGGGTGCCGGAACGACCCATGCCGAACACAATCAGAGGCTTGGCCAGAGCGGCGGGTTTCTGAACGCTTGCGTCCGTAATGCGAGACCCATCCTTCTGCACGCTTTTCACGCTTTCAAACTCCGTTCGCTTTTCAGCCGCCATGGTTGTCGCTAGGAACGCCCTCTAAGGCCCCGTAGCTCAGCTGCATAGAGCAAGGCTTTCCTAAAGCCGAGGTCGGAGGTTGGAGTCCTCCCGGGGTCGCCATGGTCTTTCTCTCAGACCACATGAAGGCCGTTCATGTCGATACGCGCCCTGAGCCTTGTGCGGAACAGGCGTCAGACCCCGAGGGCGTTCTTCAGGGTCTCCAGCATCCGCCTGGCGTCGACCGGCTTGGGCACCCAGCCGTCCATGCCGGCGGCCAGATAGCCGTCGGTTTCGTGGGCCAGGGTGCTGGCGGTCACGGCGATGATGGGGGTGCGCGGCCGATCTTCAGCCTGTTCCCGTTCGCGGATACCCGCCGTGGCTTCCATGCCGTCCATCCTGGGCATGTGAATATCCATGAGGATGGCGTCCCAGTCGCCTGACGCCCAGGCCTCGACCGCCGCCTCGCCATCCTCCACCGCCTCGCTCTGGATGGCGAACTGGCTGAGCAGGGTCGTCAGGACAAGGCGATTGGCGGGGTTGTCCTCGGCGATCAGGACCCGCACCGGCCGGTCCGGCGCCGGATTGCCGGCCTCCTCGCGGGGCGCGGGCTCGCTGGCAGGCAAGGCGATCTCGAGGGCGAAGGTGGAGCCCTCGCCAGGCGTGCTTTCCACCGTCACGGTCCCGCCCATGAGGGCGGCCAGATCGCGGCAGATGGCCAGGCCCAGCCCGGCGCCGCCGTGGCGGCGGGTGCTGGAGCCGTCGCCCTGAACGAAGCGGTCGAACAGGCGGGCGCGATCCTGGGGGGCGATGCCGGGGCCGGTGTCGGTGACGCTGAGGCGCAGGACGTCGTCCGCGCGGTCGATGCGGCCTTCGATCCGTCCGGTCTCGGTGAACTTCAGGGCGTTGGAGAACAGGTTCCCCATGACCTGACGAAGACGCACGGCGTCGCCCATGAACCAGCCCTCGGCCCCGGGCGCCACCGTCATGGCGAAAGCCAGCCCCTTGTCCGCTGCGAGGGGCGCATAGAGCGCCGCAAGGTCGTCGGCCAGGGTCTTCATGTTGAACGGCGCGGGCTCCAGCGACAGCCGTCCGGCCTCGATTCGGGAGATGTCCAGGATGTCGTTGATGATGCGCAGCAGGGCGGCGCCGGATTCGTTGATGGTGCCGAGCCTCTGGCGCTGGGCGGGCGACAGCTCGTCGTGGGCCATGATCTGGGCCATGCCCAGCACGCCGTTCAGGGGCGTGCGCAGTTCATGGGTCATGGTGGCCAGGAACTCGGACTTGGCGCGGTTGGCGGCCTGGGCCTCGATCATCAGGGCTTCGGTGTGGCGGCAATGCTCCTCGGCTTCGGCTTCGAGGCGCGCCTTGATCACGGCGGCGCGGCGGAAGGTGTCGACCGCCCGGGCCATGTCGCCGATCTCGTCGCGGCGGCCCACGCCGGGCGCGACAAAGTCGGTCTCTCCCTTGGCGAGGCGCCGCATGAGTCCCGTCAGGGCCGAGACGGGCGAGCCCATGTCCCGCACCAGAACGGCGCCCATCAGCGCCGCGATCAGCGTTGCGATGATGATGCCGATGACCAGCGCGAGCTCCATGACCAGAAGCGCCTGGCCGCTGGCGCCGCTGTGTTCTGTCAGGGCGAGTCGGGCGTCGTCGCGAATGGCGTCCAGGGCGTCTTCGGCCGGCGTGATCAGGCGATCTGCCAGCCCGGCCTCGCCCACCATGGCGGCGGCCTCGGCCCGGCGGGCGGGGTCGGCGGCCAGGGCCACGGCGGGGGCGAAGGCCTCGACTTCCCAGCGGGCATGGGCCGCATTCATCATCGCGACCCGTTCCGCCATGACGGGATCATCGGCCGCCAGGCGAGCCAGTTCGGCGGCGTGCTCCATGTAGCTGGGGCGGTGCAGGGTCTCGATACGGCGCAGATAGTAGGACTCGCCCGTCAGCATGTAGCCGCGCAGCGAGTTTTCCTGCCGAGCCAGGTCGAAGCGCGCGGCGGCGGATGTGCTCAGGGTTTCAAGGGCGACGGCGACGGCGGCCTCGGACCGCTTGACCGTCTGCATGTGTGCGAACAGCACCCCGCCCATCACGACGATGGCGGCCAGGACGACGGAGAAGACCACGACCATCTTCAGGGGGATGCGCAGATGCCACAGGCCCGCGCCCCGGCTCAGGGCGGCTGTCAGCCCGTGTGCGTCTCCATGCCCCGGCATAGCCCCCCTCGGACCAGCTGATCTTGTTCAGATAGATTAAACGCCACCGACGGTTGCGGCCGCGTTAATGTCCGGGACGTCGGGGTCAGACCGCCAGGTCGAGCGCCACGGGGGCATGGTCGCTGGGCCGCTCCCAGGCGCGGACGTCCTCGTGGATGCGGGCCGAGCCGGGTACGACAGCGGGGGTCAGGCCGGGCGAGGTCCACAGGTGATCCAGCCGCAGGCCGCGGTTGGACTGGCGGAAGTCAGCGGCGCGGTAGCTCCACCAGCTGGCCAGCTTCTGGTCTTCGGGATGGGCGTCGCGGACCACGTCGGCGAAGCCCAGGGACGCCTGCAAGGCGCGCATGGCCTCCACCTCGATCGGGGTGTGGCTGACGATCTTCGACATGTAGCGGTGGTTCCACACGTCGTTCTCGCCCGGGGCGATGTTCAGGTCCCCGGCCACCAGCAGGGGCGCCCTGGGATCGCGGGCGGCGAACTGGCGGGTCAGACGGGCGTAGAAGTCCAGCTTGTGATCGAATTTGGGGTTCAGGACCCGGTCCGGGATGTCGCCGCCGGCCGGGATGTAGAAGTTCTGGATCTCCACGCCCTGGATGACGCCGGAGACGCAGCGGGCGTGGCCTTCGCGGCAGGCGGCCAGGTCGGGGGCTTCGGCGATCGGGTGGCGGGAGGCGATGGCCACCCCGTGCCAGCCCTTCTGGCCCGCGACCTTCAGGTGCGGCAGGCCCATGTCCCTGAAGGCGGCCTCCGGAAACTGGTCCGGGAGGCATTTGATCTCCTGCAGGCACAGCACATCCGGGGCCTGTTCGGCCACGAAGCGGGCGACCTGTTCGGCGCGCAGGCGGACGGAGTTGACGTTCCAGGTGACGATGCGAAGGGACATGGGCTCACCTAGAGCATGGGGCGGGCCTGCGTCCATGAGGGCTCAAAAATACGCCCGGCCTTTTCAGACCGGGCGCAAATCAGTTTTGTCTCTCTCACGCCGCCACCGGGAGGGGATGGTGTCCGGGACGGTCAGGACAGCCGCCGCCGTCCTGTGTCTCAAAAACCACTCCTCAGGAAAAAAGTCAACCGTAAAGCGAACCCGCTTCGGCGTGACCCGGAAAGCACGGACCGCCTCAGCCGGCCAGGTTCTAGTTGCGGCCCGGGCGGCGACGGGTGGGGTCGCGCAGGGTGAACAGGTTGTTGGGCAGGCTGTTGACGGCCTCGAAGGACGACAGCTGGGTGCGGGTGCGCTGGCCCTGGGGATCGATCACCGTCCATTCCATCAGGCGGACAGGGCTGCCGGCGAAGGCCAGGATCACCTGACCCTCGTTGGGACGGCGGGCGTCGCGGGCGACCACGGCGAAGGCCCCGGAGTCCATGCGGGTGACGCGGTCGATGCGCACGCCCTCCTCGATGCGGACGTCGCGGCCCAGAAACACCGACAGGGGGGTGGCGGACAGGGGGGCCTGGCGGAACACCTCGAGGCGCGGGTCGTAGCGCATCAGATTGTTGCCGTCGGCCACCACCAGCAGGCCCTCAGGATTACTGTACTCGAAGCGCATCTTGCCGGGGCGCTGGATGAAATAGCGGCCCTCGGCGCGACGGCCGCCGGGGCCGGTCTCGACGAAATTGCCCCGCGCGGCGCGCACGCCCTGGAACCAGGACGACACGCGCCCGACCGTCTCGCGGTCGGCGGCGGTCAGGGTGCTCTGTGCGAAGGCGGGCAGTCCGGCCATGACGGCGGCGCCCAGGGTGAGCGAGCCGGTGGCGAAGGCGCGGCGTGAAAGATTCATAGTCAGACTCCCGTTCGGGATTGTTGAGATGATCCTTGTGACGCGGCGGCGCGGCAAGGGTGTGACGCCAGCCTGACCATATTCCGGCGCTCCGATGAAGCGTCGTTCAGCGAAACGGTCAGGATCGGTTCATCCGGCGGATAACAGCGCATGAGACGGCGGGGCGTTCCCGCCGCGCCGCGCGGCGGATTTCGGACTCCGGGCTCAAAAAACAGGGTGCGAATTGTCCGAATAGTCCGAAATCGGCTCCGGGGTCGGTGGCTGGAGCGGCCATTGTAAGGGACGCTGGAAGGTGGGGGACGAAATATTTCTTCGCCATCGCGGCAAACACCCGGCCGCCCCCTCCACCATGCCCTGTCGGGCGCGGTCCCCCTCCCCATGAATGGGGAGGAGACGCGTGGCACGCGCGCTCAAGCAGCAAGCGTCCGCGACGCGAGCGGTAGCGCCCAATAATGCGCTCAAGCAGCGAGGCCCCGCGAGTCGAACGGTAGCGCCCAATAATGCGCTCAAGCAGCGAGGCCCCGCGGGCCGAACGTTAGCGCCCAATAATGCGCTCAAGCAGCGAGGCCCCGCGAGTCGAACGGTAGCGCCCAAAGACGCGCTCAAGCAGCGAGCGTCCGCGACGCGAGCGTTAGCGCCCTAGGATGGCGGCGGGCCGGCCAGGACGTCGCGCTTGCCGGCGTGGTTGGCGGGGCTGACGACGCCTTCCTGCTCCATGCGCTCGATCAGGGTGGCGGCGCGGTTGTAGCCGATCTGCAGGCGGCGCTGCACGTAGCTGGTCGAGGCCTTGCGGTCGCGGGTGACCACAGCCACGGCGCGGTCGTAGAGGTCGTCGCCGGAGCCGCCGTTTCCGCCGAAATCGCCCGAGCCCTCGTCCTCGTCGCCGCCCTCGGTGATCAGGTCCAGATATTCAGGCTCGGCCTGTTCGCGCAGGTGCTGGGCCACCTGCTCCACTTCCTGATCGGTCACGAAGGGGCCGTGCAGGCGGGTGATGCGGCCGCCGCCGGCCATGTAGAGCATGTCGCCCTGGCCCAGCAGCTGTTCGCCGCCTTGCTCGCCGAGGATGGTGCGGCTGTCGATCTTGGAGGTGACCTGGAAGCTGATGCGGGTGGGGAAATTGGCCTTGATGGTGCCGGTGATCACATCCACCGACGGGCGCTGGGTGGCCATGATCAGATGGATGCCGGCGGCGCGGGCCATCTGGGCCAGGCGCTGGACCGCGCCCTCCACGTCCTTGCCCGCCACCAGCATCAGGTCGGCCATCTCGTCCATGACCACCACCAGATAGGGCATGTGTTCGGGACGGATCTTCTCGGATTCATAGACGGGGCGGCCCTGATCGTCGAAGCCGGTCTGGACCGTGCGTTCGAAATGCTCGCCCTTGGCCAGGGCCTCGCGGGCCCGTTCGTTGTAGCTGGCGATGTTGCGAACGCCGAGCTTGGACATGCGGCGATAGCGGTCCTCCATCTCGCGCACGGTCCACTTCAGGGCCACGACCGCCTTCTTGGGATCGGTGACCACCGGGGTCAGCAGGTGCGGGATGCCGTCATAGACGCTGAGCTCCAGCATCTTGGGGTCGATCATGATGAAGCGGCACTGTTCGGGCGACAGGCGGTACAGGATCGACAGGATCATGGCGTTGACCCCCACCGACTTGCCCGAGCCGGTGGTGCCCGCGATCAGCAGGTGGGGCATGCGCGCCAGGTCGGCCACATAGGGCTCGCCGCCGATGGTCTCGCCCAGCGCCAGCGGCAGCAGATGCCCCGGCTTGGCGTATTCGGCAGAGGCCAGCAGGTCGCGCAGATAGACGGTCTCGCGCTTGGCGTTGGGCAGTTCGATGCCGATGGCGTTGCGGCCCTGAACCACGCTGACGCGGCAGGCGCGGGCGGACATGGAGCGGGCGATGTCGTCGGACAGGCCCACCACGCGGGCGTGCTTCACGCCCGGCGCGGGCGCCAGTTCATAGAGGGTGACCACCGGGCCGGGGCGGATCTGGTCGATGACGCCCTTGACCCCGAACTCGGCCAGCACGCTCTCCAGCATCTGGGCGTTCTGTTTCAGGGACTCCTCGTCCACGGCGGCGACGCGGGTCTTGGGTTTGGACAGGAAGCCCAGCGGCGGCAGCTCGAAACCCTCGGTGCGGGCGAATTCGAAGGCGCCCTGCATCTCGTTCTGCTCTCGGCCCGAGGGACGCGGCGCCTTGACGCCCGCCACCTTGGGCGCGGGCGGGGCGGGCCTGGGTTCTTCCCACGGGGGCGAGGGCTCGGCGGGGTCGTCGTCGATCTCGGGCTCGGGCGCGACCGCGCGCGGGCGCACATTGGCGGCTGCCTTGGGCGCCGCGCGGGCCTTGCGGACCCCCTTCGGCGCGGGGCGAGCGACGCGGACCTCGGTCAGGTCGCGCCAGCGCAGACCCAGGGTCCAGGCCAGAAGCGTCACGGCCGCGATGGCCAGCAGGACGCCCGCGAAGGGGGCGGCGAAGGGGATGCCCGCGAAGCCGAACAGGCTGGACGGCGCCCACAGCAGGGCGTCGCCCCACAGGCCGCCGAGGCCTGCCGCCAGCGGCCAGATGGCGGGAATGATCAGGGCCGACAGGGCGCCGGCCAGCAGCAGCACGCCGAGCACGGCGGCCAGGGCCTTGAGCGGGGTCGGGCGCAGGCGCGTCTGCACCACCTCGCCCAGGGCCGCAGACAGGCCGAAGGCCAGCATCAGCAGGACGGCGGGCCAGGCGGCGATGCCCAGCGACTGATAGAGCAGGTCCGCGAACACCGCCCCGTTGGCGCCCATCCAGTTGGTGGGGGCGGCAGAGGCCGCCGCGTTCAGGCTGGGATCGGCCGGATTCCACGACACCAGCGAGGCCAGCAGCAGGGTCGCCACGATGGCCAGGAAGCCGCCCCGGAAACGCACGGCGATGGGCGCGCCCCACAGGATGCGGGCGCCGTCATAAACGCGGGTTCCGATGGCGAGGGCCGCGGACATGGGCGGGCTCCGGTGGGACTGAAGACAACTGCGCCGATCATCGGCCCTTCAGGGTTAAGCCCGCGTTTACCAGCCCCTGCGACGGCGCCGCCTCTGGACGCGGCCGCGGGGGGGCGCGACAAGGGCTGCATGAGCCAGGACGACCTTACCGATCTCGACGTCATCGTGGCCGGCGCCGGCATGGCGGGGGCGACCTTCGCCCTGGCCGCCGCGAAGGCCGGGCTGAAGCCGGTGCTGGTGGACCCGTTTCCCTTCGACGAGCAGCTGGCGCCCACCTTCGACGGGCGCTCGACGGCCGTGGCCTGGTCCAGCTTCCGGATGCTGAAGGCGCTGGGGGTGGGCGCTGCGCTGGAGCCGCACGCCTGCCGCATGGACCGCATCCTGGTGACCGACGGAACACGACCCGGCGCGGCCTCGCACCGGGCGCTGCCCGCCTTTCTGCGCTTTGACGCCGACGAGATCGGCGAGCGCACGGGCGGGGAGCCGCTGGGCTACATGATCGAGAACCGCCACATCCGCACGGCCCTGGCCGGGGCGGTGCGGGCGGCCGGGGTGCCGGTGCTGGCGCCCGCCGCCGTGGAGGCGGTGCGGCTGGAGGAATTCGCCGCCCACGCGGTGCTGAAGGACGGCCGGACCCTGAGCGCGCCCCTGATCGTCGGCGCCGAGGGGCGCAGGTCGGTGGTGCGCGAGGCGGCCGGGATCGGGACCACCGGCTGGACCTATGGCCAGAGCGGGGTGGTGGCCACCGTCCGCATGGAGCGCGACCATGGCAATGTGGCCCACGAATATTTCCTGCCCTCGGGTCCGTTCGCCATCCTGCCCCTGACCGACAGCCGCGCCAGTCTGGTGTGGACCGAGACGACGCGACGGGGCGAGGCCCTGCGCGACGCCTCGGACGAGGCGTTCCTGAGCCATCTGAACCGGCGCTTCGGCGAATTCCTGGGCGAGGTCACGGTGGAGGGGCCGCGCTTCGTCTATCCCCTGTCGCTGTCGCTGGCCGAGCGGATCGTCGCGCCGCGCGTGGCCCTGATCGGCGATGCGGCCCACGGGGTGCACCCGGTGGCGGGGCAGGGGCTGAACATGGGGCTGAAGGACGTGGCCGCCCTGGTCGAGGTGATGGTCGAGGCGGCCCGGCTGGGCGAGGACATCGGGTCGCTGGGGGTGCTGGAGCGCTACGCCCGCTGGCGCCGGTTCGACAATGCGGCCCTGGCGGCCGGGTTCGACGGCTTCGTGCGGCTGTTTTCCAACGACGATCCGCTGACCCGCGTCGTGCGCGGCGTGGGCATGGCGGCGGTCAACCGCATCGCGCCCCTGCGCCGGGCCTTCATGACCGAGGCCGGCGGCGGGGCCGGGGATCTGCCCCGACTGCTGCGGGGCGAGGCGGTGTAAAAACTGACCCGCTGCAACACCCAAAGCGCGGGGTCCCGGCTTTCGCCGGGATGAGCGGATTGGATTAGTCCAGCGCGCGGGCTTCCTCGACCAGCATGATCGGGACGCCATCGCGGACAGGGAAGGCCAGTTTGGCGCCCTTGCTGATCAGTTCACTGGCGGCGCGGTCCCAGGTCAGGCGCCCGCGCGTGACGGGACACACCAGCACCTCCAGCAAGCGGGGGTCGACGGTGGTCGGGGTGTTGAAATGCTCTGACATTCTTTGTGCCCTAACGCTCGGCGCGCGGCGCCTCGCTGCTTGAGGGCGTGGGGGCCCTCGGCTGACGGCGGTTATTGCATGGTGGTGGGTTCGTCGTCACCGGGTTCGGCGGCGTCGATGCGCAGAAGGGCGGTGAGGGTGCCGAGACGGTCGTACAGGGTCAGGGCCTCGATCAGGGCCTGCTTCTCGGCCGGTTCGAACGGCAGGGCCATGGACAGGCTGTTGACCAGGGCCTCGGGCGGGGCGTCGCGCGCGGCGTCCCAGTCGATGTCCAGCCCGCGCGGGTTCAGATAACCCTGAAGCGCGGCGAGCAGGTCGCTGCGGTCGAAGGCGTCGTCCTCGTCCGGCGCCTTCAGGTCCAGAGCGAAGGGCTCGAAGTCCACGCGGGTCTGGCGATAGGGGGATTGGGCCGGCAGTTCGGCCAGAATCCGGAACCGGGCGACCCCGGTCAGGGTGACCAGATAGCGGCCGTCCGAGGTCTCGGCGAAGCTGGTGATGCGCCCGGCGCAGCCGACGGGGGACAGGGCCGGCAGGGCCTCGGGGCCGCCCGAGGGCTGGATCATGCCCACGATGCGGTCGCCGGCCATGGCGTCGTCGATCATGTTCAGATAGCGCGGCTCGAAGATGTTCAGGGGCAGCTGGCCGCGCGGCAGGACGATGGCGCCCGCCAGCGGAAAGACGGGGATCACCTGGGGCAGGTCCGAGGCCCTGATGTAGCTGTGGGCCATCGGATCAGGCGAACAGGATGGAGGACAGGCGCCGCCGGCCGTCGCGGGCGATCTCGGCGTTGGGGCCGGCGGCCTCGAAGATGGTCAGCAGTTGCTTGCGCGCCGCCTGCTCGTTCCAGTCCCGGTCGGCGGCGACGATCTTGAGCAGGTGATCCACCGCCGGCTCGAGCTGTCCGGCTGCGGCCAGGGCCAGGGCGAGATCGAAGCGGGCCTGATGGTCGCCGGGATCGGCGGCCACCTTCGCTTCCTGCTCGGACGTCAGGGCGACGGGGGCGCCGGCGCTCAGGGACAGCTGGGCCCGCACGCTGTTGACCAGCGGCTCCTTCGACGGATCGGGGGCCATGGCGATGGTCTGGCGGGCCTGATCGGCGTCGCCGTCAGCCAGATAGACCCGGGCCATGCCGGCGATGGCCTTTTCGTTCTTCGGATCCAGCTGCAGCGCCTGGGCGAAGGCCTGGGCAGCGCCGCCCAGATCGTTCAGCGACAGCGATTCCTCGCCCATGGCCAGGATCTGATCCAGGTCAGAGGGGCCGGAGGATTCGCCGGTAAGGCGCTCGATGAAGGCGGTGATCTGGCTTTCGGGGATGGCGCCCTGGAAGCCGTCGACCGGCTGGCCGTCCTTGAAGGCGTAGACCGTGGGGATGGACTGGACGCGCAGCTGGCCGGCGAAGGCGGGGTTGGCGTCCACGTCGATCTTGACCAGCTTCACCTTGCCCTTGGCGGCGCGTACGGCCTTTTCGATGGCGGGCGTCAGGGTCCGGCACGGTCCGCACCAGGGCGCCCAGAAATCGACGATGACCGGCTGGACCTTCGACGCCTCGACCACATCGGTCATGAATTCGGCGTCCGAGCCGTCCTTGACGGGGTCGGGGGTGTTGGCGGCGAGAGGGTCGGCGAAGGTCATAAGTCTCGTTTCCGGCAAGTGTGGTCGGGCAGTCTAACGCGTTGAAGCCCAGATGGTCGCGCCCGGCGTGAAGTGCAATCAGGCAGACGCGCTGAAATCCACGATCAGGGGGTCATGTTCGACCAGGGTCAGGAAGCGGCGGAAGTCGGCCTGGGCCATGGCGGTGGTGGCGGTGTTGGTCAGGGGGTGGAAATTGACGAGGTCCGCCTCGGCCAGGCGATGGTCGAGGACGAAGGTCACGCGGCGGTCGGTGTCATTGATCAGGCCGAAGGCGGTGACCGAGCCGGGCCGCACGCCGAGGGTCTGCATCAGCAGCGTCTCATTGCCGAAGGACAGGCGGTCCGCGCCGATCAGGCGGTGGGCGGCCTTCAGGTCGATGACCGTGTCCTGACGGGCCGAGATCAGCCACAGGCGCTGCTTCTTGTCCTTGAGGAACAGGTTCTTGGTGTGGGCGCCGGGCATGACCGCCTTGATCTCCAGCCCCTCCTCGACCCGGAAGACCGGCGGATGGTCGTGGGTCGTCGCAGCCAGCCCCTGTTCAGCGAACCAGGCCTCGAGGCGGTCGTGGTCGAAGGCGGGCGGGGCGGGATCGGTCATGGGGCCATTGGAAGCTTGAGGCGTCGGGTGCGGCGGGGATAGGGTCGCGCAACGTTCAGATTAGACCGCTGGAGCCCCGCCTTGGAACTGGAATGCTACCCCATGACGCCGCGCCCGCCCGAGATCGTGCCGGGGCGCGCGTCGCGGGACTGGATGGACGCCTTCGCCTCGCGCCACCCATATCGGTGCCTGCCGCTGAGCATGGCCAACACCACCGGGTGGGAGATCCTGTGCCCCATGGGCTTCACCGCCGAGTGGAACGGCGGGCCGTCGCAGGCCGACATCACCCTCACGCCGGACCGGCCGCATCCCGACTTCGCCCATTTCGTGCAGTCGCACTTCTCGCGCGGGGTGGTGACCATGCACCCCAACTATCTGTTCCGCACGCCGCCGGGCTGGGCGGTGGTGGCCTCGGGCGCGCCCAATCACGTCAAGGACGGCATCCAGGCCCTGACCGGCCTGATCGAGACCGACTGGCTGCCGTTCCCCTTCACCATGAACTGGATATTCACGCGGCCCGGACGGGTGAAATTCGCCAAGGGCGAGCCGTTCTGCTTCATCACCATCGTCGAGCACAAGAAGATGGAGCAGTTCCAGCCGGTCATGAAGACCCTGGACGCCAACCCCGCCATGAAGGGCCAGTTCGACGCCTGGAACCGGGAGCGCACCAGCTTCAACAACCGCCTCGCCTCGGGCGACCCGGACGCGGCCAAGGAGGCCTGGCAGCGGTTCTATTTCAAGGGCGAGTATGCGGACGAAACGACACCGCCGCCTGCTGACCATGTCAACAAGCGGCGGATGAAGTCGCTCAGATTGTTCTGAGACCGAGACCGGTCAGTTCATGGACGGCCGCACGACGCGCGGCCCGATGTTCTGCATGACCTCGCGGGCGTCGAAGGCGTTGGGGTCGTTCGGCTTGGCGCCGCGGCCCATCAAGATCTCCGTGCTGGCCTCGAAACGGGTGACCTCGCGCACGTCGAGATCGCGTCCCCACGGGTCACCCCAGGGGCCCCAGAAGCCGCCGCGATAGAAGCGCCACGACGGACCCCAGTAGGGGCCGTAGCGCGAGCTGTAGAACGGATCGGGCGTGCCCACATAGCGGGTGTCGCGATCGGTGGCGCGGTCCACGGTCTGGAACCAGTCATAGCCGCTCTGGGCCGTCAGCTCGGCGGCGCGGTACAGCAGGTACATCTCGACCGTATCGCGCGACGTCACCGAATTGCCCGCGAAACCGACCCGGAAGCGGTTCTGTTCGATCTGCATTTCGGAATAGCCGCCGCGCGCCTGCGGACTGGCGGCCTGATAGGGGGTCGCGGTGGCGCAGGCCGTAAGGGCCAGGGCGGCGACCGAAGCCAGGATAACGCGTTTCATGAAACTCTCTCCTCTTGGGCCGATTATGTCCGCCGCTCACTGAACGGTGGATGAACAGCTCCGTTCCGCCTGACCAGAAGTCCTTATAATCTCACAAGAATAAGAACCGAGGCCAGGAGCAGCAGGCCGCCGACGGCGATGCCGAACTTACGCTGAAATCTGGGGTCGGTCATGCGCGCTTTCAAGGCCGCCCCGCCCATTCCGTATGCCGTCATGGTGATCACGTCCATGCCGATGGTGGCGCAGGCGAACAGGGCCAGCTGGGGCGCGGCGGACCGGTTCACGTCCAGGAACGGCGGCAGGACGGCGGTGAAGAACAGGATGGCCTTGGGATTGGCGATCTGGACAGTGAAGCCGTCGACGAAGGCGCTGCGGCCTTTCCGGACCGGGATCTCCGACGGCTCGGCGGCGGTGCGGAAGGCGCCCCGGATCGCCTGGGCGCCAAGCCATGCCACATACAGCGCCCCGCCCACCGCCAGCACCCGGAACGCCTCGGGAAACGCCTTGACCAGGGCCCCCAGGCCCAGGGCGGCGGCGGAGAACCAGACCAGGGTGGCCGCATTCATGCCCGCCACGGCCATCAGCACCGCCGCGCGGCCTTTCTGCATGCCGGTGGCCACAGCGAAGATATTGGCTGGGCCGGGCGTCATGGCCATGACCGCCATGACCGCCAGAAAGGTCAGGTAAAGATGCGGATCGACGGGCAGGGCGCTCATGGGCGCCGTTTGCGCGGGCCCGGATCAGCCGTCAAGCGTGATCAGGGATGGTCGTGGCCGGCATCGGCGGGCGCTTCGGCGGTCGCGGCGCCGTGGGCCGCCGCGATCTCGGCGAAGGCTTCGGCCAGGGCGGCCTGAACATCGACGGACGCCATGGCGCCGGCGATGTCGGCCTGGGACAGGGCGGCCTCGATCATGGCGCCGAGGTTCATGGTCTGCATCATGGTTCCGGCCGTGTTCAGCCCCATCTCGGCGGCCGACGCCGTGAAGGCCATGAGGTCCGGCCCGTATTCGGTCCAGAGCGCGGCCATGCGGGTTTCGCGCTCGGCCTCTGTCAGGGTCTGATCCTCGTCCAGCGCCTCGACCTTGGCGCCGAAGGCGGCCATGCGGGATTCCATGCCGCCCAGATCCTGCTCGAAGGCGCTGGGCTCATAGCCGGGGATCACGCCCGCCATGGAGCGGGTTTCGCCGTCCTGGGCCAAGGCGGGGGCGGCGATGATCGTGGCGGCTGCGGCGATGGCGATGAGGCGCATGGCGGTCTCCCTGTCCGACCGCCCCACAATTCGCGCGAAACCGCCTTCGGGCAAGTGACAACGCGTTAAGGTCGGCGGGCCCTACTCCGCCTCGGGCGTATCCGTCGCCGGAGCCGTCGCCGCGTCCGCCGCGGCGGCGAGCTGGGCCTCCGCCCCTGCCCGGATCTGGTCGGGGATGGCGAGGATCACCGGGATGGCGGTGTCGCGCGCGGTGGTCAGTTCGGCGCGTGCCTGTTCATCGCTGGAAGCGGCGATCTGCGCGTTGAAAAACGTCTCGAAATCGCGGGCGAAACCGTCGAACTCGGGCTGATAGCGGGCGAGAATCTCATTCACCGACGCCATGGTGACGTCGCGGTCGCCGCCGCCCGCCTGCCCGGCGGCTTCCAGTTCGCGGGTCATCTGGTCCACCTGCTGCTCGAACCGCTCCGCACGCGCCTCGAAGGCGGCCTCGTCCATGGGCGCGGCGGCGGGGGTCTCGGGCGCGGTTTGCGGGGCCGCGTCCTGGGCCTGAGCGGCGCCGGTCAGGGCGAAGGCGGCCGTGGCGGCCAGAACAGTGCGGATCAGCATGGCGACAACTCCGTGAGCGAGGGCGGCGGCCAGAATGCCCTACCGACCGCCCTGCTCCAAGACCGCTCAGCCCCGGTCGCGGTTATCGCGCTTGGCCAGCACCCGCAGCCGCAGGGCGTTCAGCTTGATGAACCCGGCCGCGTCCTTCTGGTCGTAGGCCACGGCGCCGTCCTCGAAGGTGACCAGCTCCTGATCGTACAGGCTGTTGGGGCTCTCGCGGCCGATGACGGTGGCGTTGCCCTTGTACAGCTTGACCCGCACCGTGCCGGACACCTTGGTCTGGCTGTGGTCGATGGCGGCCTGCAGCATCTCGCGCTCGGGCGAGAACCAGAAGCCGTTGTAGATCAGGTGGGCGTATTTGACCGCCAGTTCGTCCTTCAGGTGCATGGCGCCGCCGTCCAGGGTGATGGACTCGATGCCCCGGTGGGCGGCCAGCAGGATGGCGCCGCCCGGCGTCTCATAGACCCCGCGCGACTTCATGCCGACGAAGCGGTTCTCCACCAGATCCAGCCGTCCGATGCCGTTGTCATGACCATACTGGTTCAGGGCGGTCAGCAGGGTCGCCGGGCTCATGGCCTCGCCGTTGATGGAGACCGCGTCGCCCTTCTCGAAGCCGATGGTGATGACGGTGGGGGTGTCCGGCGCGTCCTCGGGCGACAGGGTGCGCTGGTGCACGAACTCGGGCGCCTCCACGGCCGGATCCTCCAGCACCTTGCCCTCGGAGGAGGAGTGCAGAAGGTTGGCGTCGACGCTGAAGGGGGCCTCGCCGCGTTTGTCCTTGGCGATGGGGATCTGATGCTTCTCGGCGAACTCCAGCAGGGCCTCGCGGGACTTGAATTCCCACTCGCGCCAGGGCGCGATGACGCGGATGTCGGGCTCCAGGGCGTAGTAGCCCAGCTCGAAGCGGACCTGGTCGTTGCCCTTGCCGGTGGCGCCGTGACAGACGGCGTCGGCGCCCATCTGGCGGGCGATCTCGATCTGGCGCTTGGCGATCAGCGGCCGGGCGATGGAGGTGCCCAGCAGGTACTGGCCCTCATAGACCGTGTTGGCCCGGAACATGGGGAAGACGTAGTCCCGCACGAACTCCTCGCGCAGGTCGTCGATGAAGATGTTCTCGGGCTTGATGCCCATCTTCAGCGCCTTCTCGCGCGCCGGGGCCAGCTCCTCGCCCTGGCCCAGATCGGCGGTGAAGGTGATGACCTCCGCGCCGTATTCGGTCTGCAGCCACTTCAGGATGATGGAGGTGTCCAGGCCGCCGGAATAGGCGAGGACGACTTTCTTGGGCGCGTGATTAGCGGACATGACGGGAGTTCCAGGCAGTCGGGGAGATGGCCGCGCTTAAAGAACCAATGGTCCCGTCATGCAAGGCCCGTCAGTCCTGAACGCTGAAGCGGTATTCGTGATGCTGGCGATAGGTTTCCCCCGGACGCAGGGCGGTGGAGGGGAACTCCGGCCGGTTGGGGCTGTCCTGATAGTGCTGGGGCTCGAGGCAGAAGCCCGTGCGCGGCTGATAGACGACCCCGCCCTTGGCCGGCCAGTCGCGGATGGCGTTGGCGGTGTACAGCTGAACCCCCGGCGCGGTGGTGTGCAGTTCCATGACCCGGCCGCTGGACGGATCGCGCGACCACGACGCCAGCCGGAAATCGCCCGGCGCGCCCCGCACCACGAAATTGTGGTCGTAGCCGTTTCCGATGCGAATCTGTTCTTCATCGGCGTCGATGTGGCGGCCGATGGGTTTGGCCTCACGGAAGTCGAAGGGCGTGCCCGCCACGGGCCGGATCTCGCCGGTCACCACCTTGTTCGCATCGAAGGGGGTGAAGGCGTCGGCGGCCATCATCAGCTCGTGGTCAAGGATCGGGCGCCCCCCGTCGCCGGTCAGGTTGAAATAGCCGTGATGGGTCAGGTTGATGACCGTGGGACGGGTGGTCGTGGCGGTCATGTCGATGCGCAGGGCGCCGCCCGGCGTCAGGCGATAGATCACCTCGGTGGTCAGCTCGCCGGGAAAGCCCTGATCGCCGTCAGGGCTGACAAGGGTCAGGCGCACGCCCGGGCCCAGATCGTCATGGATCGCCTGGCCCCGCCATAGCCTTTTGGCGAACCCGTCCGGACCGCCGTGGGAGGAATGGGCGCCGCCGCCGGTGTCCAGCTGGATCGTCCGGCCGTCCAGCTCGAACCGCCCGCCCGCGATGCGCCCGGCGTAGCGGCCGACGATGGTGCCGAAATTGCGGTTGCGGTCGATGTAGTCCTCGAGGGTGTCCAGCCCCAGCACCACGTCGCCCATGACGCCGTCCCGGTCGGGTGCGGTCAGGGAGACGACGATGGCTCCGTATTCGATGATCCGGGCGGTCATGCCGTTCGCGCCGGTGAGGTCGAAGGCCTTGACCGGCCGTCCGTCGGGCAGCACGCCCCAGGGGCTTTCCACCACGGAGCCCGTGCGTCGGCGCTGGGCGGCCGCGCAGCTCGCAACGGACATGACACCGGTTACCCCGATCATCGCCCCGAAGGCGCGTCTGTTCATGACCATGGCCGTGCGTCTCCTCTGGAACGCGGTCCAGCCTATGGGGTCGGACGGGGAAGGTCGAGCCTCAGTCCACGGCCTCGCGGCAGCCGGCCACGAAGGCGTCCCGGTCAGCGGGCGATATGGCGGGGAAGGGGCCCAGGTTCTGGGCGCCGTAGTTGAAGGCGATCTCGCCGCCCGCCGCCAGACGATCCAGCAGGTCGGCCGGAATGTCGCCCGAGGCCTCCACGCCCTTTGCGCGATCGGCCTGCAGATCGGCGGCCAGGGCGTAGGCTTCGCCGCCCACGCCGACGGTGAAGCGATCCTCGCTCATGATGGGCTGGAACCGGTCGGTTTCCGCGCGCAGGGCGGCCGGGTCGCGCATGCAGGCGACGGCGGCGATCAGATCGTTGTCCCCCTCAAGCCTCAGGGCCACGCCCTCGCCCGACGCGATCAGCGACCAGCCAGCGCTGGCGAGCGCCTGCTCGGGCGGGGGCGCGGGTGTTTCCGCGCCGTTCACGGACGGCTGGGACGGGCGCGGCTCGCTGTCGCCGCAGGCCGCCAGCAGCAGGGCGCCCATCATGGAGGCGGAGATCCAGAGGCGGGTCATGGCGAGTCCTTTTGGTTGCTGAGACTGCAACGGTCCGGCGCGCCTACAGTTTCGTGCGCAGGGACCAGAGTTCGGGGAAGCAGCGTTTTTCCAGGGTCTTGGCCAGGTAGGCGACGCCCTCGGTGCCGCCGGTGCCGCGGCGCCGACCGATGATGCGCTCGACGGTGATGACGTGCTTGTGCCGCCAGGTGATCAGGGCGTCGTCCAGATCCACCAGCTTCTCGGCCAGCTGATACAGCTCCCACCAGCGCGTGGTGTCGCGGTAGACCTCCAGCCAGGCCGCCTCCACCTCGGGGTGGGGCTCATAGGGTTGGCTGACGTCCCGGTTCAGCACGGCGTCGGGGATCGACAACCCGGCCCTGGCCAGCTGCGCCAGGGCGTCGTCGTAGAGGCTGGGCGACTCGATGGCCTGCTTCAGCGCCGCGTGGGCGTGCGGCCGGTCCTCGTGGAAGCGCAGGAAACTTGCGTCCTTCAGCCCCAGCATGGCCTCGATGCGGCGGAACTGGTCGCTCTGGAAGCCCGAGGACGTGCCCAGGGAATCGCGGAAGCGCAGATAGTCCGCCGGGGTCATGGTGGCCAGGATGTCCCAGGTCTGGGTCAGGACGCTCTGGATGCGCGAGACGCGGGCCATGCTCTTGTAGGCCGGGGTCAGGTCGCCGGCCCGGACCAGGGTCTGGGCGTAGCCGATCTCGTGCAGGATCTGCTTGAGCCACAGCTCCTTGGCCTGGTGGATGATGACGAACAGCATCTCGTCGTGCTGATCGGTCAGCGGATTCTGCGCGCCCAGCACCTGATCGAGGGTCAGATAGCGGGCGTAGGTCATGTCGGCGGGTTGGGTCATGCGCCTCTATCCCCCGGCTGGAGCCGCGCCTCAAGCGCGCTTGCCCCGACCGGACCCGGCCCATACGGTGAACACACAAGAAAAATCAGGCTTTCAGGGAAACGCCATGCGCCGTCTTCTGCTCACCACCGCCGTCGTGACCGCCTTCGCCGCCGCCTCGCCGGTCATGGCGCAACAGGCCCAGCCCGCCGCCGCCGAGGCGCCTGCACAGTCCGAGGACCAGCGCATCCTGGCCTTCTTCGAGGCGGCCTTCCAGGAGCAGATTGCGGACAGCCCCCAGACCCTGACGTCCCTGGGCATCAAGCGCGACTATGACCGGCTGAACGACTACACCGACGCGGCGGCGGTGCGCCGCATGGAGATGTCCGAGCGGCATCTGGCGCGCCTGCAGGCCGAGTTCGACTACGACGCCCTGAACCACCAGAACCAGCTGAGCTGGCGGCTGTTCGAGCATGGGGTGGAGCAGCAGCGCGCCGCATTCCCCTTCCGCCACCACGGCTTCACCTTCGCGGCCAACGGCAATCCCACCGGCTCGCTGCCGGTGTTCATGATCAACAGCCACCGGGTGGATTCGGTCGAGGACGCCCGCGCCTACATCGCCCGTCTGGCCGAGGCCGAGCGGGTCATGAACGAGATCTCCGCCGACGTGCTGAACGCGGCCGAGATGGGGATCGTCTCGCCCGCCTTCGTGTTCGAACCCACCATCGGCGACGCCCGCAACGTCATCTCCGGCGCGCCTTTCGATGACGGCGAGGACAACCCGGTGTGGGCCGATTTCCAGCGCAAGGTGGCGGCATTGGACGCGTCGGACGAGGACAAGGCTCGGCTGCTGGCCGACGCCCGCGCCGCCCTGACCGGCCCGTGGCTGCGGGGCTATGAGCAGATCATCGGCACGCTGCAGACGCTGCAGGCCCAGGCCGACAGCAATGAGGGCGTGTGGCGCCTGCCGGACGGCGAGGCCTATTACGCCCAGCGGGTGGCGGCCTCCACCACCACCGACCTGACGCCGCAGCAGATCCACCAGATCGGTCTCGACGAGGTGGCCCGCATCCAGGGCGAGATGGAGGTGATCAAGGACGCCGTGGGCTTCGAGGGCTCGCTCCAGGAATTCTTCGCCTTCATCAAGACCGACCCGCGGTTCCAGTTTCCCAACACCGCCGAGGGCCGCGAGGCCTATCTGGCCGAGGCGCGCCAGCACGTGGCCAACGCCATGGAGGTCGCCCCGCGTTTCTTTCACACCCTGCCCGAGGCCGAGCTGGAGGTGCGCGCCGTGGAGGAATGGCGTCAGGCGACGGCCTCGGTGGCCTTCTACAACCGCCCCGCGCCCGACGGATCACGGCCGGGCATCTACTATGTCAATCTGGCCGACATGACCCAGGTGCTGCGCCCCCAGATCGAGGGCATCAGCTATCACGAGGGCGCGCCGGGCCATCACTTCCAGATCGCGGCGGCCATGGAGCTCGAGGGCGTGCCCAGCTTCCGCCGCTTCGGCGGTTACGGCGTCTATTCGGAGGGTTGGGGCCTGTACTCCGAATGGCTGGGCGGGGAGATGGGGTTCTATCAGGATCCCTATTCGGACTTCGGCCGGCTGTCGCTGGAGCTGTGGCGGGCGGTGCGTCTGGTGACCGACACCGGCATCCACGCCCTGCGCTGGAGCCGCGAGGACGCCATCGCCTACTTCCAGCAGAACTCGCTGCTGTCGGAGCTGGACATCGTCAAGGAGGTGGAGCGCTACGTCACCAATCCGGGTCAGGCGGTCAGCTACAAGATCGGCCAGATCAGGATCATGGAGCTGCGCCAGAGGGCCGAGGCGGCGCTTGGAGACGAGTTCGACGTGCGCGATTTCCACGCGGTGGTTCTCGGCGACGGCGCGGTGCCGCTGAACGTGCTGGAAGCCAATGTGGACGCCTGGATCGCGGGCGGCGGCGGACGGCCCTGATCGACGGGGAGGGGCGGCGGGCGGCCGGCACGGCGTTTCCGGTCGGTCGCAACCATTTCGCCCCGGCGGCGGTTGTTCAGGTTCACCATCCACACTCACGGAGGACGCCATGAGCACCCCGAACGATCACGACATCAAGGTCCTGAACGGCCTCATCGAAACCACGCTCGACAGCGCGGACGGCTATCGCGAGGCGGCCAAGGAAACCGAGAACACCGGCTTCCGCGCCCTGTTCGAACAGCGCAGCTTCGAGCGCCAGAAGGTGGCCGGCGACCTTCAGGGCACGGTGCGTCAGCTGGGCGGAGAGCCCGAGGACGACGGCACGGTCCTGGCCAAGGCCCACCGCGCCTTCCTGGACGTCAAGCACGCCATCCTCAAGGATGAGCAGGCGGTGGTGAACTCGGTCGAGAACGGCGAGGACCACATCAAGGCCAGGTACGAAAAGGCCATCGAGGACACCGACCTGTCGGCCACCACCCGTGAGACCATCACCCGCGCCTACGGCTCGGTGCGTGAAGGCCACGACCAGATGCGCGATATCAAGCACGCCATGCAGGCGAAGAACTGATCACCGTCTGAAACGAGAAAGGCCCCGGTCCGCGAGGACCGGGGCCTTCTTCATGCCGCGAGGGCAGGAAGGATCAGGAGTCGTCGCCGGGCTTCTCGGCGGTTCCGGTTTCCGGAACGGCGACGACCTTCTCCTTGCGGACGGTCTGGCGCTCGGCGATCCGGGCCGACTTGCCGCGACGATCGCGCAGGTAATAGAGCTTGGCGCGCCGCACGACGCCGCGACGCTTCACTTCGATGGATTCGATGTTGGGCGAGAGGATCGGGAACTTGCGCTCCACGCCTTCGCCGAAGGAGATCTTGCGCACGGTGAAGGTCTCGTTGACGCCGGTTCCGGCGCGGGCGATGCACACGCCCTCGAAAGCCTGGACGCGCTCGCGCTCGCCTTCCTTGATCCGCACATTGACGCGCAGGGTGTCGCCGGGGCGGAAATCGGGGATCTCGCGACCTTCGAGGACGCGGGCTTTTTCTTCGGCAGCGAGCTGCTGAACGATATTCATGTCTCTTCTCCTCGGGCTTTTGCGCCCTTTAGCTGTGATTTGGCGAGATGCCGCTCCCAGAGGTCCGGTCGCCGCTCCCGCGTGGTGATTTCCCTCTGCTCCTGACGCCATCTGGCGACCTTGGCGTGGTCGCCCGACAACAGGACCTCGGGGATGTCGAGCCCCTCGAACGTCCGCGGTCGCGTGTACTGCGGATGTTCCAGAAGCCCGTCCTCGAAGCTCTCCGAACTCAGGCTTTCGGCCTGGCCCAGCACTCCGGGGATCAGTCTTACGCACGCCTCGATCACGACCATCGCCGCCGCCTCGCCACCGGCGAGAACCGCGTCTCCGACCGAGACCTCCTCGAACCCCCGGGCGTCGAGCACCCGCTGGTCCACCCCCTCGAACCGGCCGCACAGGACGGTGATCCCGTCCGCTGCAGCCCAGTCCTTCACACGCGCCTGGGTCAGGGGCCGGCCCCGCGCGCTCATGTACAAAAGCGGCCGCCGCGGCCCTGTCACGCTGTCGAGCGCCCTGGCCACCACGTCCGCCTTGAGAACCTGTCCGGGGCCGCCACCCGCAGGGGTGTCGTCCAGGAAGCCGCGCTTATCTGTCGAAAAGTCGCGAATGTCCACTGTTTCGAGCGACCACAGATTTCGCTCGCGCCAGGCCGTGCCGATCAGCGACACGCCGAGCGGCCCCGGGAAAGCCTCGGGAAACATGGTCAGGACCGTGGCGGTGAACATGGCGCGGGCCGCCCGAAGGCGTCAGCCTTCCTCGTCGGCGGCCAGACCCATCATGTGGAAACCGGCGTCCACATGGATGATCTCGCCGGTGGTCGACAGGCCCAGGTCCGAGCACAGCCACAGCGCACAACCGGCCACGCCCTCCATGGAGGTGTCCTCCTTCATGGCGCTCATGGCGCGGCCCTGGGCGATCATGCCCCGCCCGCCGGAGATGCCGGCCAGCGACAGGGTGCGCATGGCGCCGGCGGAGATGGCGTTGACGCGGATGCCCTTGGGCCCAAGGTCGCGGGCGATGTAGCGGGTCGCGGCCTCCAGCGCGGCCTTGGCCACACCCATGGTGTTGTAGTTCGGGATGGCGCGCTCGGAGCCCAGATAGGTCATGGTGACCATGGAGCCCCCGTTGGGCATCAGCTTCGACGCCCGCCTGGCCACGTCCACGAAGCTGAAGGCCGAGATGTTCATGGCCAGCAGGAAGCTGTCGCGGGTGGTGTTGTCCACGAACGAGCCCTTGAGCTCATCCTTGTTGGCGAAGGCCACCGAGTGGACCACGAAATCGATGGTCCCGAATTCCTTCTCCAGCTCGGCGAACGCCGCGTCCATGGAGGCGTCGTCAGTGACGTCGGCCTGGATCAGCAGTTTCGCCCCGACGCTTTCGGCCAGCGGGCGCACCCGGCGCTCCAGCCCCTCGCCCAGATAGGTGAAGGCCAGCTCGGCGCCCTGGGCGGCTAGCTGCGAGGCGATGCCCCACGCGATGGAGTTGGAATTGGCCACCCCCATGATCAGGCCCTTCTTGCCCTTCATGAGGTCGCCTGTGGGCATGTTCCAGCCGCTCTCGCTCGCCATGGTCAGTCTCCGTTCTTCGAAGCCGGAGGGTTAGCAGGGGCGGCGTCGGCGGGGAAGTCCGGGGCGGCGCAGGCGTCGCTCCGACGCGCCAGCCGGGCGAGCAGAGGGGTCGCGGTGACGCCGTGGACGATGATCGACAGCAGGATGATGAAGCCGACCACGGCCCACAGCCGTTCGCTGTTGCCGAAGTCGCCGTGATTGATGCCGTAGGCGATGTAGTAGACCGAGCCGACCCCCCGGATTCCAAGGAAGGCCAGCAGCAGCCGCTCCCGCCACGGCGGAGGCGAGCCGATCATGGCGATCAGGCCGGCGACGGGGCGCACCACGAAGACGACAGCGAGACCGATCAGGGCGTCGGTCCAGGTCAGGCTGGCCAGCAGGCCGTTGGCCAGGGCGCCGCCGAACAGCACCAGCAGCAGCATCATCAGCAGACGTTCGATCTGGTCGGAGAAGTCGTGCATCTCCTGATGGAAGTCGTGCTCCCGCTCGGTGCCCCGGATGGCCATCGCGCAGACGAAAACGGCGAGGAAGCCGTAGCCGTGAACCACCTCGGCGACTGCATAGGCGATAAGGGTGGCGGCGAGGGCGATCAGCCCGTCGGTCAGCTTCGACAGTCCGCCGCGACGGCTGCGAAACAGCAGATATCCGAGCAGTTTTCCCACGAGCCAGCCGGCGCCGAGGCCGGCCAGCAGCTTCCAGCCGACCTTGATGGAGAACCAGTCGGTCAGGCCGGCCTGGGTGGCCAGACCACCCGCAGCGGCGAGGATGGCCAGGTGCACGAAGGGAAAGGCGAGGGCGTCGTTCAGCCCCGCCTCTGAGGTCAGGCCGAAGCGCACCTCGTCTTCATCGCCGGAGCCGGGCGGGCCGCACTGGACATCGGAGGCCAAGACCGGGTCGGTCGGCGCCATGCTGGCGCCAAAGAGCAGCGCCATGGCCATGCTGAAGCCCAGCCCGGACCATCCCAGCCAGGCGGTCGCGGCGATCGTCAGCGGCATGGCGACGGCGAGCAGCCGCCAGGTCGTCGACCAGCTGCGCCAACCCGGTATGCGATCGATCTTCAGCCCCGCCCCCATCAGGCTGATGATGACGACCAGCTCCGTCAGCCGTTCTGTGGCTGTGTCCCAGGTCCGGGGGTCAGGATCAAAGGCCAGCAGTCCCGTTGAGAACACCGCGACGCCCAGCGCGACGCAGAGGATCGCCAGCGTCAGCGGCAGGCGCTTGAGCCCCACCGGCGCCCAGGACACCAGCAGGACCACGGCGCCGAGGCCGAGCAGGAACAGGATATAGGGATCGAAAATCAGCAGAGGCTCCAGCACAGGCGTCGAATCTGGCAGGCATGACCGGCGCCCGGGCAGACCACATGCAGCAACGCTCCGGACCCGGTTCGGATGCTCGCCCGTCCGTCACATCGACGATCCGCTCCCGAAGGTTCAGACCTTGGACAGGATGATGCAGCCGTTGGTGCCGCCGAAGCCGAACGAGTTGGACATGACCGTCGTCAGCTCCCCGTCCTTGCGTTCGCGCAGGATGGGCAGATCGGCGAAGTCCGGGTCCAGGGTCTCGATGTGCGCGCTCTCGGCGGCGAAGCCGTCCTGCATCATCAGGAGGCAATAGATCGCCTCCTGCGCGCCCGCCGCCCCCAGGCTGTGGCCGGTCAGGGACTTGGTGGACGAGATCATCGGCGCCTTGTCGGCCCCGAAGACATTCCGGATGGCGTCGGTCTCGCGCGCATCGCCCACCGGGGTCGAGGTGCCGTGCGGGTTCAGATAGTCGACCTTGCGGTTTCCGGCCATTTCGAGCGCGATCTTCATGCAGCGCTCGGCGCCCTCGCCGGAGGGGGCGACCATGTCGAAGCCGTCGGAGTTGGCCCCGTAGCCGACGATCTCGGCATAGATCTTCGCACCGCGCGCCTTGGCCCGCTCATACTCCTCGACCACCACGATGCCCGCGCCGCCCGCGATGACGAAGCCGTCGCGGTCCTTGTCATAGGCGCGGCTGGCCACCGAGGGGGTGTCGTTGAAGTTGGAGGACATGGCGCCCATGGCGTCGAACAGGTTCGACAGGGTCCAGTCGATCTCCTCGCAGCCGCCGGCGAAGACCACGTCCTGCTTGCCCCAGGCGATCTGTTCGGCGGCCGCGCCGATGCAGTGCACCGACGTCGCGCAGGCCGAACTGATCGAATAATTGATGCCCTTGATCTGGAACCAGGTGGCCAGAACGGCCGACGGTCCCGACGACATGGCCTTGGGCACCGCGAACGGGCCGATGCGCTTGGGGCCGCGCGTCTTTGTGGTCTCCGCCGCCTCGACGATGGTGCGGGTGGACGGGCCGCCGTCGCCGACGATCAGGCCGATGCGCTCGTGGCGGATCTCCTCGGCTGTCATGCCGCAGTCGGCCAGGGCCTGTTCAAAGGCGATGTGGGCCCAGGCGGTGCCGGGGGCCAGGAAACGGGCGGCGCGGCGATCCACCAGGCCGGTCCAGTCCTCGATCTTGGGCGGGGCGTGGACCTGGGAGCGGAATCCCAGCTCGGCGTACTCAGGCGCGGCGACGACGCCAGAACGAGCCTCGCGCAGGGATTTGGTCACCTCCGCGGCGTCCTTGCCGATGGAGGAGACGATCCCCAGACCCGTGATCACCACACGCCGCATATTGTTCCTCGCCCTAGTCGCCGGTTTCCGGTCGTTGAAAGTTAATCCGTAACTCAGCCGGCGGTTTCCGGCGTGGCCGGGGTCTGGGCGCCGAACAGGCCCACACGCATGTCGCTGGCCGTATAGATAGGCACGCCGTCCGCTTCCAGCACGCCGTCCGCGATGCCCATGACCAGACGCCGGTTGATGACGCGCTTCAGGTGCACCTTGTAGACGACGCGCTTGATGTCAGGCGTCACCTGGCCGGTGAATTTCACCTCGCCGACGCCCAGCGCCCGGCCCCGGCCCGGCGCGCCGGTCCAGCCCAGGAAAAAGCCCACCAGCTGCCACATGGCGTCCAGGCCCAGGCAGCCGGGCATGACGGGATCGCCGATGAAGTGGCACTGGAAGAACCAGAGGTCCGGGTGGATGTCGAGTTCGGCCTCGATGTAGCCCTTGCCGTGATCGCCGCCGTCCATGCTGATGGTCTTGATGCGGTCGAACATCAGCATGGGCGGGGCCGGCAGCTGGGCGTTGCCCGGCCCGAACAGCTCGCCCCGGCCGCTGGCCAGAAGGCCGTCGTGGTCGAAGGACGAGGGATAGGGGGATTGGGTCACGGGGCGGCTCCGTCAGGATTGTCGCGCCGTGCGGGCGACAGGGCTTGTGATCGGGCGGTTACACGACGCAGGGGCGGGGCTCAACCTTCCGTCGGTCGAAGATCAGCGCCCGACGGCGCGTCCCGCGGGGGTCGAGGCCGGACATTGCGCCTGCGTCTGAACCCCGAACAGGGCCTCCTGCGGCGCCCAGCCGTGCAGGCGGCCGGACTGCAGCCGGCACCAGCCGTCCTCGCATCGATCCAGGGTGATCACGGCCCGCGCCGCCAGCCGCGCGCGGACGCCGGCCTCAGCATCGGGCCGACGGCGCAGGTCCAGCGGCGCATCGGTGCGGTTGAAGGCGGTGCGGCGGCCCGAGGTGATGGTGCGGTGGACCCAGGCCACATTGCCCTCGGGGTCGCAGACCTTGCGCCAGTCCCGGGTCTCGGCGACCACCTGAACCGGCAGGCCCGCGGCGCGGTACTCCCACAGGATGCGGTGATCGAGGCCGGGGCCGCGGCGCGCGCGGGCGGGCGAGGACTTGATGGACACCCAGCGGGGCACGTCGAAGCCCGACGGCGTGGGCCGCCCGTCCGGCATCTGGGCCCCGGCGCCGAGGCCCAGCGCCATGCCGGCGGCCAGCAGAACCGTGCGCAGGCTTTTGATCCTTCCCGACGCTTTGCTAGACACGTCCCGATCCCTCGGCCATTCCTCGGCGTCCGGCGCGATGCGCCGTCGTCACAGCCTGAAAGCGTCTATGTCCGCCAGCAATCTTAAGGTCGTGCTAACCAGACGGCTGCCCGACGCCGTCGAGACCCGCATGCGCGAGCTGTTCGACGCCGAACTGAACCTGACCGACGCCCCCATGGACCGGGCCGCGCTGGAGTCGGCCATGCAGCGCGCGGACGTTCTGGCCCCCACCATCACCGACCGAATCGACGCCGAGCTGATCGCCGGCGCGGGCGAGCAGCTGAAGATGATCGCCAATTTCGGCGCGGGGGTGGATCATATCGATGTGGAGGCGGCGGTGGCGCGGGGCATCATCGTCACCAACACGCCCGGCGTCCTGACCGAGGACACCGCCGACCTGGCCATGACCCTGATCCTGGCGGTGTCGCGCCGGGTCGTGGAGGGCGCGCAGGTGATGGCCGAGGGCCGCTTCACCGGCTGGACCCCCACCTGGATGAACGGCCGCAAGCTGTGGGGCAAGCGGCTGGGCATCGTCGGCATGGGCCGCATCGGCCAGGCCCTGGCCCGCCGCGCCAGGGCGTTCGGGCTTCAGGTCCACTATCACAACAGAAAGCCGGTCAGCGCCGCCATCGAGGCGGAGCTGGGCGCAACCTACTGGGATGACCTGGACCAGATGCTGGGGCGCATGGACCTGATCTCCCTGAACTGCCCGGCGACGAAGGAGACCCACCACCTGATGTCGGCCGAGCGGCTGGCGAAGCTGCAGCCCCATGTGATCCTGGTGAACACCGCGCGCGGTGAGCTGATCGATGAGGCGGCGCTGGCCGACGCGGTGCGCGAGAAAGCCATCGCCGGGGTGGGCCTGGACGTGTTCGAGCACGAGCCGAAGGTGCATCCCGGTCTGGTTGGCCATGCCAATGTGGTGCTGCTGCCCCACCTCGGCTCCGCCACCCTGGAGACGCGCCGGGAAATGGGCGAGCGGGTGATCCAGAACATCATGACCTACGCCAACGGGCACCGCCCGCCGGACCGGGTCATTCCCGCGATGCTCTAGGCGTAACGCGGGCTCATGCCCTGAGAAAGAACAGGGTTTCGACCGGGGCGTTGAGCGCGCGGGCCAGCTTCAGCGCCAGGGTGGTGGAGGGCGTGAAGACCTCGTTCTCGACGGTGTTGATGGTTTTTCGGGAAACCCCGACCAGGGCGGCGAGCTCCGCCTGGGTCAGGCCGGCGTCGCTGCGAAGAGCCTTGAGCCTGTTGCCGAGTTCGCTTTCAGCCATCGTCACCCTGACGTTCGAAGATCGCGAAGCTCAGAACATGGGCCAGGACGCCCGACAGAAGCACGCCCGTGAGGACCGGTGCGAGGGGCATGTCGATGAAGACGCTGAGGGGCAGCGTATAGCCGGCCGCCGCCGCGATCGCCACGTAGCCCACCGCCATGGCCCTGACGCTGTTGCGGGTGGAGAGTTCGTCGTTGAGCTCCTGGTTCATGGATCGGTCCCGCAACGCCCGGAGTTGCAGGACGGTCAGACCTATGCTGCCTGGTGCGGCCAGCAGCAACCCCACCGCCAGGATGATCAGCACGGTCGTCGTGTGATTTGCGCCGAGGGCGCCGGTCTGCAGCAGGATCGCGCTGGGCATGAGCATGGCCAGACCAAGGGCGAGGCTGAACATCAACCGCCGTCTTGTGCGGGCGGGGTTTTTCAGGGGCGGCATGTCGGGTCTCCTTCTGGCAGGATTCTGATCAGGGTGATGGCAGTCAATTCATATGGCCCGGCAGGGGCAGGCCGAGGAAGATCAAGGTCAGGCCGTAGGTGTCCATCAGGCCGTGGGCGATGATCGGCGCCCACAGATTCCGCCCTGAGGCGTAGTAGGTGATCGCGAGGATCACTCCCACAAAGGCGGTGATCAAGACGCCCGTGGGGCCTTGTATGGCGTGCAGAAGGCCGAACATGAGAGCCTGGGCGAGGACAGCGGCGGCAATCGCGATGCGGCTCCCGCCGAACAGAGTCGTCAGCCGGTCCATCACGAAGCCGCGGGCGAACAGTTCCTCGCCAACCGCTGCGCTCCCCCACACCACCAGAACCATCCAGACCAGATAGGCGGCTGCATTGCCTTCAATGGAAAGGCGAATATAGGTCAGGTCCAGGGGCGGCCAGTCGGTCGTGGCCTGGATCGCCATGCCCAGCGCCAGGGCGCCGAGATTCGCCGCGACCGCCGCGATCACCGCCAGCACAAGCGTCCGCGTCCAACCGACGGGCCGAGCCAGGCCCAGTTGACGGTAGGAAGAGCGACGCAGTCTGAGGAGGAGCGCTCCGACGAGCACCGCCCCCCACATCGCAAGAGCCAGCAGGGGGGTCTGAAGCCACTCGACTGCATTGTTCGCGACCAGGACGCCCAGGACTGCTGAAGCGATGAACAGACCCGCAAAGGCGGCGACGATCTCGGCGGCTGACTGCGCCGCGCCGACCAAACCGGCTCCCTTTGAAGCATTTGCTGTCATGACGCACCTCCCGTGTCACCTGTGAGTTACATCATGGTCTGATGCAGGCGTAACGTCAAGGTTACATTTTGCGTTCGATCACTGCGGCCTCGCGCAACAGCCAGGTCAGACCGCTGCCAAGGCTGGGACACCCTGGAGACGCGTCGGAGATGGGCGAGCGGGTGATCCAGAACATCATGACCTGCGCCAACGGGCGCCGCCCGCCGGACCGGGTCATTCCCGCGATGCTGTGACGTCGAGCCACTTTCGGGTTGACCGGAGCGGTCCCCCCGGCTGAACTTCAGGTTGTCGGCGCGTGGCCGGCGCGTAGTGCCGGGGGGCTTCATGACAATCAGGATCAACGCACCGAGCGGCCCGTTCAGGGACGCCGGGATCGAAAGCCTGCGCGCCGGGCTCACCCGTCGGGGTCTGCTGGGGTGCGGCGCCGGAGCGGCGGGCGCGGTCCTGCTGGGCGCGGCAGGCGACGCCCGCTCGCAGGACGCCGTCCAGCCCCATGCCCTGGCTGAGTTCTTCCAGGGCAACCAGGTGGCGGCCGCGGCCCTGTCACCCTCCGGCGAACGGGTCGCCGTGTTGCTGAACATCGGCGAGGGCGGCGCCCGGCGCATGGTCGTGGATCTGATCGAGGCGTCCGACCCCTCCGGTCCGCGCCGTCGGGTTCCCGTCGGCGATTTTGACGTGGAGACCTTGGTCTGGGCCAACGAACGGCGGGTGATGTTGCGTCTGGTGATCCCGGTGACGGGGGGCGGCAATACGCCCGTGGGCCGCGGCATCGCCAACAGGACCTATGAGATCCTGAGCCGGCGCATGGTCTCCATGGACCTGGAGACGGGCGAACACACCCTCATGTTCGGCAATGAGCGCGTGCGCCTGCGCGAAAGCCTGAATCTGGGCTATGTGGTCGACTATCTGGCGGACGATCCCGGCCATGTGCTGATGGCTGCGCGGGAGTACAGCGGGCTGGTGGCCCTGCATCGGGTCAATGTGGACACCGGCCGCGCCGAACTGGTCGAGCGGGGCAGCCAGCTGACCCTGGACTGGTCCACAATCAACGGCGTGCCCGTCATGCGCCGGGACATCAGCACCCGCGGCTCCTTCATCAACATCTTCGTGCGGCCGAACGGGCAGGGGCGCTGGCGCCGGGCCTGGCGCCAGCCCACGGCACAGTTGGCCCTGGCGGACTTCCTCTGGATCGGCGCGTCCGAACGGCCCGGACACGCCCTGGTGGCGGCCCGACTGGAGAATGAGGACGTGCTGTCGGTGCGCGATCTGGATCTGGAGACGCTGGAATACGGTCCGCCGCGCGCGTCCCGGCCCGGGCTGGACGTGACCGCCACCCTTCGGGATGTGCGCGGTCGCTACATGGCCGCGGCCTATTATTCGCCCCGGCTGGAGTACGACTTCGTCGATGCGTCGCTGGGCGCTCATCACCGGGCCATGAACGGCTTCTTCGGCGACGAGTGCAACGTGGCCCTCAGCGACGTGGATGCGGCCCACAACCGCTTCATCATCCGGGCCAGCGGCCCCCGCGACGCCGGAAGCTGGTATCTCTATGACAAGGCAGCCCGCCATTTCGAATATCTGGGCGCCCGGACCCTGCTCGACACCCGCCGCCTGTCTCCGGCCCAGGCCGTCCAGGTCAGCACGAGGGACGGAGCGACCATTGAAGCCTATGTGACGGCTCCGCCCGGGGGAAGGCCCGGTCCGGTCATCGCCCTGGTCCACGGCGGTCCGGAGTCCCGCGACGTGCTGGGCTGGGACCGTCAGGCTCAGGTCCTGGCCGCCCAGGGATGGTGGGTGGTGCAGCCCCAGTTCCGCGGTTCAGGCGGCTTCGGCCTGGCGTTCGCCAGCCAGGGCTGGAAGCGCTGGGGTGACCGCATGCAGGAGGACGTGGAGGACTCCCTGGCCCATGTCATCCGCGAGCGGGGGCTGGATGAAAGCCGGGTGGCGATCATGGGGACCAGCTATGGCGGCTATGCTGCGCTGATGGGCGCGGTGCGGCGGCCGGACCTGTACAAGGCCGCCATTTCCATCTGCGGGCTGGGCGATCTGGCCGACTCCCTGGCCTATGACCGGCGTGACGACGAAAGTGCGGACGGCTTTGTCTATAATTACTGGGTCAACCGCATCGGCGATCCGCGCACGGACGCCGCCGCCATCGCCGCCGCCTCGCCGCGGCTGCGGGCCGCGGAGATCGACTGCCCGGTCCTGCTGGTCCACGGGGTCAACGACCGTATCGTCCAGGTTCACCAGTCGCGGCAAATGCACGAAGCCCTGCGGGCGGCCGGCAAGCGGTCGGATTATGTGGAGGTCTCAGGGGCGGGGCACGCCGACTGGGAGGATGACGTGGAGCAATCGCTGATGGAGCGCTATGTGGCGCTGTTCTCGGAAGTGTTCGCCTGACCTGAACAGACGGGGCACTCCGGATCGGCGCCCACCGCCACGGTGCGCGCCGACCCTTTCAGCCCGTCGAAGATCATCAGCCGCCCGGCCAGCGGTTGGCCCGCCCCGGTGATCAGCTTGATGGCCTCCAGCGCGGCGATGGAGCCGATCACCCCGGCCAGCGCCCCGATGACGCCGACGCGGGCGCAGGTCTCGGCGTCGGGCGGAACCTCGGTGACCAGACAGCGGTAGCAGGGCCGCCCGGCGAACACCCCCACCTGCCCGTCCCACCGGCCCAGCGCCCCGCTGACCAGCGGCCGCCCCGCCGCGACGCAGGCGGCGTTGACCGTCAGGCGGGTCTCGAAATCGTCGGTTCCGTCGATGACCACGTCATGGGCGGCGACCAGATCGCGGGCGTTGTCCGCCGTGATCCGTTGCTCCAGCGCCTGCACCCGCACGTGGGGATTGAGGGCGGTCAGCCGGGAGGCGCCCGCATCCACCTTGGACCGTCCGATGTCGGATGTGGCGAACAGCACCTGCCGCTGGAGGTTGGACAGGGCCACCGCGTCGTGGTCGATCAGGGTGATGGCCCCCACGCCCGCCGCCGCCAGATACAGCGCCGCCGGCGCTCCCACGCCGCCCGCGCCGACGATCAGCACCGACGCGCGCGACAGGGCCTGCTGCCCCGGCCCGCCGACCTCGGCCAGCACCAGATGGCGCGCGTATCGTTCGACCTCGTCGGGGGAAAAGCTCACGCGGGTGATGTAGCGCGCCGAACGGCGGAAATCACCTGCGCGGGTCAGGCCTGGGCGCCGGCCTGCGCCACCGCGGCCACCAGCAGGGCGAAGGCCGAGCCCGCCGTCAGGGCGTCCAGCGGCTGGCGCGACACCAGCGGCGTGATGCGCGGGGTCACCAGGATCTGTCCCATGCTCCACTCCGGGAACGCGCGTTCCCGGATGGTTTCAAAGCCCAGCATGCGGATGCCGGTGTGGCGCGGGTCTTTCTGGAGGCGGGTCATCAGCCGGTCGATGTCGGTGCGCGCGCCCTCCAGGGCCTGCAGGAACCAGCCGTCATGGGACAGAAGCACGCCCGTCAGCCTGTCGCGCCGATTGTTCCGCTCCGACACCCCCAGGATCTCGGCCACCGACAGCAGGTTCGCCCCCGCATTGCCCACGGCCTGACTGATATAGATGGCTCGGCAAAGCTGAGTCATCGGTACTCCTGACGCACTGAAACTGGAACTGTGTCGCAATCGCTAGGTGAATATCCTTAACAGAATCCTCGGCGGCTTGATCGCGGCAGAGCAAACCGCCATTTCCTGTGGCATGAGCATGAACACCACGCCCCAGGGCGCCTTTCCCGACTGGCACGGCACCACCATCATCGCGGTGCGCAAGAACGGCCGCACGGTCATCGCCGGCGACGGCCAGGTCTCCATGGGGCCGACCATCGTCAAGGGCGCCGCGCGCAAGGTGCGCGTGCTGGCGGGCGGCAAGGTGCTGGCGGGCTTCGCCGGCGCCACGGCCGACGCCTTCACCCTGATCGAGCGGCTGGAGGCCAAGCTGGAGCAGTATCCCGACCAGCTGGCCCGCGCCTGCGTGGACCTGGCCAAGGACTGGCGCACCGACCGCTATCTGCGGCGGCTGGAGGCCATGCTGCTGGTGGCCGACGCCTCGTCCATCTTCACCGTCACCGGCGTGGGCGATGTGCTGGAGCCGGAGCACGGCGTGGCGGCGGTGGGCTCGGGCGGCAATTTCGCCCTCGCCGCCGCCCGCGCCCTCAGCGACCACACCGACATGGACGCCGAACAGATCGCCCGCAAGGCCATGGCCATCGCCGCGGACATCTGCGTCTACACCAACGGCAATCTGACGGTTGAGACGCTCGACTAGAAGACGGTCACGTGCCCGGCTGGATGTACGGAATGCGGGCGAAGAATTCCCGCTCGTCGCCGCGCGGATCGTTCGCCATGCGGCTGGTCACATCGAACAGCATGGTCTCGCGGTGCTCCAGCCCATAGGGCGTCCATGCGGGCAGGCCCGCATGGTTCGGATTGCCGTTTCGCGCCAGCGCGATGAAGGCGTCGGCCATCGCGTTCGACACATCCTGCGCGCCCGGCCCGTTCACCCGGGATTCCGGGATCGTCACATTGTCGAACGCCAGGGCGATGTCGGCGGTGTGGAACGCCCCCGCGCGGCCGTTGGGCAGGGTCCCCGGATAATCCAGCTGATAGACCCAGGCCGGACTGCCCTGTTTCGCGCGCTCCTCGGCCTCGATGACGGCGGCGCGCCAGGACCGGCCCGCCGTGGTGGCGCCGATCAGCACCTGATCCGGGGTCCAGTCCGGCTTCATGCGGCGATAGCCTTCGATCACCATCTCCGGGGCGATGTCGATGCGCATGACGTCGGGTGTCAGCCGCGCCGGCAGGGTCTCCCACGTCAGGCCCGCATTGGCGGGGTCATTGCCCATGAAGGCCAGGGTCTCCTCGCGCGTGTTGCCGATGATCATGGGGATGTGCGCCGACCGGGCCGGGGCGTCCGGGTAGAACGGGTGGCGCGTCAGGCTGCGTCCATCCAGCAGCGGCGCGAAATTGATCCCGCCATAACCCTGCACCGGATCGCGCGCGGCCGAAGCCGCAAGCATCTGGTCCACCGGCAGGGTCTTGAGCGCATGAGCCGTCGCGGGCGTCAGGCCGGCGGCCTCGATCATGGCCAGGCCCCGGGCGGTTCCGTTCATGGGGCCGCATGCTGTCACCTGCTGGCCGCTCATGGTGGCCACGGCGTGGAACAGGCCGTCGGCGGCGGGCATGGCCATCAGGGTGGCGATCTTGGCCCCGCCGCCCGACTGGCCGAACAGCATGACCCGCGCCGGATCGCCGCCGAAGGCGGCGATGTTGTCGCGCACCCACTGCAGCGCCAGCACCAGATCCAGCTGGCCCAGATTGCCCGAGTCCTCGAACCCCTCGCCCGCCACCCGGGCGAAGGCGCCGTAGCCCAAGATGTTCAGCCTGTGGTTCACCGTCACGACAACAACGTCGCCGCGCCGCGCCAGCCGGGTTCCGTCATACAGCGGGTGGGATCCCGATCCGGTCGAATAGCCGCCGCCGTGGATGTAGAGCATCACCGGCCGCCGGGCGCCGTCGGTGGCCGGGGTCCAGACGTTCAGGAACAGGCAGTCCTCCGACTGGTTCGGCTCGTCGCCCCGCTGGGGACAGGCCGCGCCATAGTCGAACGCCTCCGCGGGGCGGGTCCACGGCCGGGGCGCCCGGGGCGGCAGGAAGCGCCGGTAACCGGTGTCATCACCGTAACGCAAACCCTTGAACACCGAGATGTCGCTGTCCCTCCGGCCGATCACGGGGCCGTTGGTGGTGCGCACGGCGGGCAGGGCGCCCTGGGCGTGAACGCCGGAGGGAAAGGCCGCCATTGCGGCGGCGGCGACACCTGCTCCGGTCAGGCTGCGTCGGGTCAGGGTCATGGGCGTTCCTCGGTCACTTTACGGGCGGCTCTGGCGTCGGCCGCGCTTCGGTCCCACTGTTCGCCCCATGGCCGCATCCGTCAACGCCTCCGCGATCAATGTCGCCCTCGTGGGCTACGGCTACGCCGGCCGGGTCTTCCACGCGCCCCTGATCCGGGCCACCCCGGGCCTGGCCCTGCACACGGTGGTCTCCAGCCGCCCGGAAGATGTCCACGCCGAGCTGCCGGATGTGCGCGTGGTCGGCGATGTGGAGGCGATGCTGGCCGACCCCGCCATCGGCCTGATGGTCATCGCCACGCCCAACGCCCTGCACGCCCCCCTGGCCCGCCGCGCGATCGAGGCCGGCCTCGCGGTGGTGGTGGACAAGCCCTTCACCGTGACCGTCGCCGAGGCCCGCGCCCTGCAGACCCTGAGCGAGGACAAGGGCGGCTTCCTCACCGTGTTCCACAACCGCGCCTGGGACGCGGACTTCCTGACGATCCAGCAGTTGATCCGCGACCGGCGTCTGGGGCGCATCACCCGCTTCGAAAGTCACTTCAGCCGCTTCCGCCCGCAGGTGCGCGACCGCTGGCGCGAGCGGCCGGGGCCGGGCGCGGGAATCTGGTACGATCTGGGCCCGCATCTGGCGGATCAGGCCCTGCGCGTCATGGGCCGCCCGGTGGCCCTGAGCGCCGACATCGCCACGGTGCGCTCCGGCGGCGGCGCCGACGACTGGTTCCATGTGGTGATGCGGTTCGCCGACGACAGCCGCGCCATCCTGCACGCTGACATGATGTCCACCACCAACCTGCGCTTCGTGGTGGAGAGCGAGACCGGCGGCTTCGTCAAACATGGCCTCGACCCGCAGGAGGACGCGCTCAAGGCCGGCGCGCTTCCCGGCGGGCCCGGCTGGGGGGTCGACCCCCGCCCTGGCGTCCTGACCACCGTCGACGCCGACGGCCGCCGCACCGAAGAGATTGTCCAGGGCCCGCCCGGCGACTATCTGGCGCTGTATCGCGACGTGCGCGATGTCTGGTCCGATTTCTCGCCCTCTATTCCTGACCACCAGCGTCCCGTCCCCCTGAACCGGGCCGTGGAGGTGATGGAGCTGATCGAGGCGGGTCTGGTCAGCGCACGGGAGCGCCGCGAGGTGGTTCTGGAGGAGTAAGCCTCATGTCCGACGCCGTCGTCTCCGAGGTCGTCATCGTCCCGTTCGAGCCCCGTCATACGGCGGCCTGGACGGCGCTGAACGAAGCCTGGATCAGCCGCCTGTTCGTGGTGGAGCCCAAGGACCGGCTGGTGCTGGACGATCCCCAGGGCCAGATTCTGGACAGAGGCGGCCACATCCTCATGGCCGAGATCGACGGGCGGCCCGTGGGCTGCTGCGCCCTGATCGCCATGGCCGACGACGGCTATGAACTGGCCAAGATGGCGGTGGACGAGACCCTGCGCGGGCACGGCATCGGCAAGCGCCTGATGACCGCCGCCATCGCCCTGGCCCGCGAGCTCAAGGCGCCGCGTCTGTACATCGAGACCAACTCGTCCCTGACCAACGCCATCGGTCTGTACGCGGCCCACGGCTTCCGCCACATGGAGGCCCAGCCCACCGCCTACGCCCGCTGCAACGTGTGGATGGAGCTGACGCTTCAGGGCTGAGCGATGTCCTCGTGGGGGCGTAGTCCACCCTCCAGCAGCGCCGCCCAGACCCCCTCGGCGTCGTCGGCGTAGCGGAACAGCTCCAGATCCTTGGGCGAAATGGTGCCGTGCTCGATCAGGGTCTCGAAGCCGATCACCGCGCGCCAGTAGGCCTCGTCGAACAGGACGATGGGGATGGGCGGGGCCTTGCCGGTCTGGCGCAGGGTCAGAAGCTCGAACAGCTCGTCAAGCGTCCCGAACCCGCCGGGAAACACCACCAGCGCATTGGCCCGCATGGCCAGGTGCATCTTCCGCATGGCGAAATAGTGGAAGCGGAAGGTCAGGTCCGGCGTGGTCCAGCGGTTGGGCTCCTGCTCGTGGGGCAGGGTGATGTTGAAGCCGATGGACGGGGCGCCGGCTTCGATGGCCCCGCGATTGGCCGCCTCCATGATTCCGGGTCCGCCGCCGGTGGCGATGACGTTGTCGCGGATCCCGCCGTTCTGGCACAGGGCGCCGCCACGTTCCGAGGCGATGCGGCCGAACAGGCGCGCCTGGTCGTACCAGTGGCCGTGGCGGCCGCCGCCGTTCTCGCCGAACCGGGCGCTGCCGAACACCACGATGGTGGAGCGCACGCCCCAGGCGCGCAGATGCTCCTCGGCCTTGGCGTACTCCAGCTGGAACCGCACCCCGCGCATGGAGTCCCCCAGCATGAAGTCCTGGTCCAGGGCCGCCAGCCGGTAGGCGGGGGCGTCCATCTGCTCGGTGTTGGGACGGTCGGGGGCGGCGGGAGCGTCGTGATCGGTCATGGCGAGAGCCTAGCAGCCGCCGGTCGCGAAGCTAGTCTCCGCTCTCCACGCGCCAGGAGAAGCGGCGCACGGCGACCTCGCCCGGCGTAGCGGGGACCGAGGCCGAGCGGGTCGCGCCGAAGCGGGCTTCCTCGAACAGGGCCAGCAGGGGCGTGGAGACATCGCCCGAGCGGGTGGTCTCCGTGGGCCCCAGGGCGACGGTGTCGCCCACCCCAGGCTGAGCCAGACGGGCGAAGCCGGCCGGGGCGCCGCCGCGCGGATCCGCCAGCACAGCGATGACGGCCATCTCCTCGCGCGGAATGCGGACCGGCTGGGCGGGGTCCAGCTGGACCGCCGTCATGCGGGCGCGGCCGGGTTCGAAGCGCACGGCGGGTCGCCCGTCCATCCACGGCAAGGCCCAGATGGTTCCGTCCGGCGACAGGGACAGGGGCGTGACGTCCAGGCTGGTCTGGCCGGTGTTGACGATGCGGGCGAAGATGACGTCGCAGGGGCGCAGCACCGGCGGCTGGGCCTGATCCAGGCCCAGGGCGCTGAACGGCGCCGCGTCGGCCGGGGGGCGGTCCGTCAGGCCCCGGTGGCCGGGATGATAGGGCGGGCAACGTCCCGGGCGGGTGTCTGTGGGCCGCCACAGATAGAGCTCGGCGGTCAGGCCGGCGACGGCGCCCGTGGCGGACTCGTCCAGCGCCGCCAGCAGGGTCCGCACCCGCCAGGCCCGCGCGGCCCGCAGCACCGCGTCCGCGATGGCCTGCCGTCGCCAGGCCCGTCCCTCCGCCATGCGAAGCCGGTAGAAGCTGGACATGTCGAGCTCGCCCATGACCGCGTCGGCGGCGTGCGGGTCGGGGCTTTCGGACAGGATGATGACCCGGTCCTGCTCATGCAGATAGAGCTGCGCCTCCTGATCGGTGGCCACCGCCTCGACGCCGATATCCCCGGCGACGTCGGCCAGTATGGCGTCGAGCGGATGGCGCTGCGGATGGGAGGGCACGGCCGCCACGCGATAGGTCAGGGGCGCGCCGCGCTCCACCATGCGGACGGACCAGAGCCGCTCATCGGTGTAGGGGCGGCCTTCCGGTGTTCTGATGTCCGCCCAGTCGCCCGCCGAAGCCTCGGGACCATCGGCGGGGGTCAGGCGGGCGCGGGCGGGCTCCACCTCCGACACCCGGCCGTACAGCACCACGCGCTCCCGTCCGGCGCGGGTCTCGGACAGGGCCACCAGGCTGTTCTCGGTCAGGCCGTGCAGGGCGCCCGCGTTCAGGCGAAGGCCGCCCATGCCGGCGCGGCCGTCGATGACGCGCAGGGCCGGCTTGCCCACGGTCCAGGGCGGGGTCTCGGCCGCGCCGCGCCCCAGGATGGGTCGATCCAGATCGCCCTCGAACTGGGCCGGGGCGTCCAGCCGCACGGCCCGGTCGCGCACGTCATGCTCGATCAGGCTGGCCTGCACCCGCGCGGCCACGTCGGCCCAGGTGGCGGCGGTGGGGTCCGACAGGGCGGCGGCCATGTAGACGCTGAGCAGGCCGTGGGGCGCGCGGGCGGACAGGTCGGCCCAGATGGGCGCCAGGCCCTGCATGGCCCGGTCGCCCGCGGGGGCGGCGAAGAAGGCCGCATAGGACCCGATGCGGCGGCCGCCGTCCGAAGGGCGTGCTTCCACATCCATGCGGGGGTCCGGCCGTCCGGCGCGCGTGAAGTCCGCCCGCCCCCGGGTGGCGTCGCCGGCGTGGCAGAAGTCCCCCACGAAGACCACGTCCACGCCCAGGCCGCGCAGCCGGTCGATGTAGCGGCCGATCTCGTTGTCGATCAGCACGCCGGCGAGGGGGTCCAGCCGCGCGCGGTCGTAGGTCTCGCCGATGATCCCGTAGCCTTGCGGCAGGAAGACCTCGTCCAGGCCGCTGAGCTCCGAGCCGCGAATGGCTTCGCGCTGACGCCAGCCGTGACCGGCCAGATGGATCACCGCCTGATCACCGGGCCGGGCCTGATCGATCAGGCGGTCCAGGGCCGCGCGGATGGCGGACAGGGTCGGGGCGGCGGTGATCGGCACGGGGTGGCGCGATTGATGGCGGGCGTCCTCCGGCCGGGTGGTCAGGACGGCGATGTCGGCCGGGTCGGCGCCGCGCTCGATCAGCACGTCGGCCATCAGCAGGGCGTCGTTGCGCGGGCCCGACAGGTCGCCCAGCCCCAGCGGATCGTCGCCATAGTCCGAGACCCCGACCAGCACCGCCAGGATGCGGGGCGGAGACGGCTCCGGCGTCTCCGCCGCGGCCGACAGTCCCTGCGCCGCGCCGAGGACCAGCAGGATCAGGACCAGCCGACGCCCGAAACGCCAGGAGAGGTGTCCGTTGCGCCCGCCCATGCGATCAGCCCGGCTCGCCCACCAGGGTGAAGGGCGCCCAGTAGGCCGGGTGCGCCCAGCGGGGGTTGTCGCGCACCGCCCGCATGCCTTCGCGCAGGGCCCGGGCCCGCTCGCCGATGTCGGCGTCGTCCAGGGCGGCGAAGGTGCGGGTCATCAGCTCGGTGGTGGCGGCGTCCGACACCTCCCAGTGGGACACCACCAGCGACCGCGCCCCGGCGTAGAAGAAGGCGCGTGCCAGGCCCGACAGGCCCTCGCCTCCAGGCTGGCCGTCGGAGGCGGCGGTGTTGCAGGCGGACAGCACCACGAAGTCGGCGCTGAGGCGCAGTTCGGCCGCTTCCGAGGCGCTGAGATAGCCGTCGTCCTCGGCGGTGCCGATGGACGGCGGAGTCAGCACCAGCCCCGGCTCGGCCTGATCGGACCCGGCCAGCAGGCCGTGGGTGGAGAACACCACGAAGCGGGCGCGCGACAGGGCCTCGCGGTCCGTCTGGCGCACGGCGGTCTCGGTGGCCGCCTCGCCCATGCGCACCAGGCTGCGGGGATAGCGGGACTGCAGCGCCTCCAGCTCGGCGCGCGAGCCGGGCAGGGCCGGCAGGGCGCGCAGGCGCTCAACGTCGGCCAGCGGGCCGTCGCCCATCAGATCGCCCGCGGGCGGCGCGCCTCGCGCGGCGCCGACGGCGTGACCCGCCAGAACAGGGGCGCCGAAGGCGACCAGCTCGATGCGCTCTCCCGCCGCCGCCTGAGGGGCGGGAGAGCGCATCGAGCTGGTCGCCTTCGGCGCCCCTGTTCTGGCGGGTCACGCCGTCGG